>JAUIDW010000406.1 GCA_030428395.1 bacterium
CGTACCGCGACCGCACCGCCGAGGAGAGCCTCGACCTGCTGCGCCGCATGCGCGCGGGCGAGTTCCCCGACGGCTCGCGCTCGCTGCGGGCGCGCGTCGACATGGCCTCGCCGAACCTGACGATGCGCGACCCGGTCCTGTACCGCATCCTGCGCGCGCACCACCACCGCACCGGCGACGCGTGGTGCATCTACCCGACCTACGACTGGGCCCACGGCCAGTCGGACGCGCTCGAGGGCATCACGCACTCGATCTGCACGCTGGAGTTCGAGAACCACCGGCCGCTGTACGACTGGTTCCTGGACCGCCTCGGGCTCCCGGCGCGCCCGCGCCAGTACGAGTTCGCGCGCATGAGCCCGTCCTTCGTCATCACCAGCAAGCGCAAGCTGCGCCGGCTGGTCGAGGAGGGCCACGTCGACGGCTGGGACGACCCGCGCATGCCGACGCTGTCGGGGATGCGCCGGCGCGGCGTCCCACCGGGCGCGCTGCGAGAGTTCTGCGCGCGCACGGGCGTGACGCGCGTGAACGGCGTGGTCGACTACGCGCTGCTCGAGAACTGCGTGCGCGAGGACCTGAACCGCCGCGCGCAGCGGCGCCTGGCGGTGCTGCGGCCGCTCAAGGTCGTGATCGAGAACTGGCCCGAGGGGCAGGTCGACGAGCTGGACGCCGTCAACAACCCCGAGGACCCCGGGGCGGGGACGCGCAAGGTGCCGTTCGGCCGCGAGCTCTGGATCGAGCGCGACGACTTCCTCGAGGACGCGCCGCGCAAGTTCTTCCGGCTGGCGCCCGGTCGCGAGGTGCGGCTGCGCTACGCCTACTACGTCACCTGCACGGGCTTCGAGAAGGACCCCGCGACCGGCGAGGTGACCGAGCTGCGCTGCACGTACGACCCGGAGTCGCGCGGCGGCGACACGCCCGACGGCCGCAAGGTGAAGGGCACGATCCACTGGGTCTCGGCCGCGCACGCGGTGCCGGTCGAGGTGCGGCTCTACGACCACCTCTTCGGGCGGCCCGACCCCGAGCAGGTCGAGGAGGGCGGGGACTGGATCGAGAACCTGAACCCGCGCTCGCTCGAGACGGTCACCGCGCAGGTCGAGCCGAGCCTGGCGCAGGTCGACCCCGAGGAGCCGTTCCAGTTCGAGCGGCAGGGTTACTTCCGCGCCGATCCGCTCGACGGCGCGCCCGGTGCACCGGTGTTCAACCGCGTCGTGGCGCTGCGCGACTCCTGGGCCAGGATCCAGAAGCGCGCGGGCGGATCCTGAGCCCACGGCGCGGTGCGCAGGCGCTCCGGGAAGGGTGCGTAGGCGCCGTCGCCGGGCCGCAAGTCCCTACTGCCAAGCGGGATACACGGTTCCCCGCGTTCCGCGGGAGCAGGCTACGCTTGGGGGCCCAGGTGGTGGGGTGGCGTATGCTCCTTGTAAAGGATGCTGTTCCCAGGCGCGCGCGGTGCGGCTGCGCGCGGTGACCCGAATCGAGTTCTCTTCATGAAACAGACCATGCAAACAGGCGCAGCCCTCGGGCTCGCCCTCGCGCTCTCGCCCGTGGCCCTGGCCCAGGGCCCCGCGGGCGAAGGCCCCGCCCTGCAGGTGCGCACCACCCAGGGCGACATCACCGGCGGGACGCTGTCGTTCGACGAGATCCGCACCCGCGGGATGCAGATCTTCTCGACGCCGTTCAACAAGCTCGACGGCTACGGCGACGGCCCGTCCACCCCGGCCCTGAACACCACCGAGCCGGGCCACCGGCCCACGCTCCAGAACAACGGGACGTTCCTGCGCGTCAACGGCCTCGACGCCCAGACGTGCATGGAGTGCCACAGCGTGGGCAGCAACGCCACCGTGCCCTTCACCTTCGCGGTGGGCGGCGTCGGCGGCAGCAACAACAACGCCATCTTCCAGCCGACGGACATCGACGTCGACGACTCGCTCGCGAACGGCTTCGCGTTCTTCAACGGGCGCTACATCAACCCGCCGTTCCTGTTCGGGTCGGGCGGCGTCGAGCTGCTGGGCAAGGAGATGACGCGCGACCTGCTGATCAAGCGCAACCGCGCCTTCAACAACCCCGGCTTCGACGTGCCCCTCAACTCGAAGGGCATCCAGTTCGGGACGATCCGCTACGACGCGGGCACCGGGACGTTCGACACGTCGAACGTCCAGGGCGTGGACGACGACCTCGTCGTGCGGCCGTTCGGTCGCAAGGGCGAGTTCGCCACGGTGCGCGGCTTCGACGTCGACGCGATGCGGTTCCACTTCGGCATGGAGCCGGTGGAGGCCGTGGGCAACGGCGTCGACCACGACACCGACGGCGTCGTCAACGAGCTGCTGGTCGGCGAGCTGTCGGCCCTGCACATCTTCAACACCAACCTCGAGCGTCCCGAGATCCGGGACCCGAGCCCGACGTTCGACCAGGGCCTCGCCCTGTTCCAGGGCGCCGGCTGCGCCATGTGCCACGTGCCGACGCTGACGACGAAGAGCCCGATCCTGCGCTACGCGTTCCCCGAGGTGGACACGAACCCGTTCGCGAACACCTTCTACCAGACGAACCTGGCGACGGGACCGGCCGGCTTCGACCCGACCCCGCAGGGCGGCGTCGAGGTGCCGCTCTTCTCCGACCTGAAGCGCCACGACATGGGGCCGGGCCTCTCCGAGGACTTCGGCACGGCGCTGGACTCGCACTTCATCACCGCGCGTCTGTGGGGCATCGCCGACACGGCGCCGTACCTGCACGACGGTCGGGCGACCACGCTGACCGAGGCCATCACCTGGCACGGCGGCGAGGCGCAGACCGCGCGCGACAACTTCCTGGCCCTCGCCGACGCCGACAAGGTGATGCTGCTGGACTTCCTGCGGTCGCTGCACACGCCGGAGTTCCCGGCGGCGGACATCGTGGACAACTACTAGAACCTGCGTTCTCGGTACCGCTCTCGCGGTACGTGCGCGAAGGGGCCGCCCCGGCGATCGCCGAGGCGGCCCCTTCGCTCAGCAGTTGAGCGGCCGAGCGCTTCGCGCTCGTCAGTTCGACTGCTGGTACAGATGCACGTCGCGCTGCGGGAAGGGGATCGAGATGCCCTCGGCGTCGAAGCGCTTCTTCACCTCGCGGGTGAGGTCCCAGTAGACCTCCCAGTAGTCGGAGGTCTTGACCCAGGGGCGCACCACGAAGTTCACCGAGGAGTCGCCCAGCTCGTGCAGCTTGATGACGGGCGCGGGGTCCTTCAGCACCTTCGCGTGGTCGCCCACGATCTGCGCCAGGACCTTCTCGGTCTTGTCGATGTCGTCCTCGTAGCCGATGCCGAAGGTCAGGTCGACGCGGCGGGTGTCCTGCGCGGTCACGTTGGTGATCACGCCGCCCCAGATGCTGCTGTTCGGCACGATCATGACCTGGTTGTCGGGCGTCGAGATCGTCGTCGAGACGAGCGTCATGTCGCGCACCGAACCGGTCACGCCGCCGGCGGAGACGAAGTCCCCGATGTCGAACGGCCGGTAGATCATGACCATGAGGCCGGCGGCGAAGTTCGAGAGCGTGTCCTGGAGCGCGAAGCCCAGCACGAAGCCGGCGACACCGAGACCGGCGAGGAGCGGGCCGATCTCGAAGCCGATGGTCGAGGCTGCGACCAGCAGGCCGAGCAGCAGGACCGCCTTGCGGACGATGCTGACGATGAAGTTGCAGAGCAGCTTCGAGCTCTTCAGCTTCGACTTCTGGAGGCCCCGGTCGGTCAGGCGCCCGACGAACCCGCCCAGGATCCAGAAGGCGAGGACGATGACGAGCACGATGGCCGTCTGGATGGCCAGGCGGACGCCGTTCTCCTCGAGCCACGTCTGGGCCTTGTCGGCCAGGCCGGTGAGGTTCTCGACGGCCTCCTCCGGGCTGGCCACCAGGTCCTGCGCCGGCTCCTCGGCGGCGGCCGGGTCCTCCGCGCCGTCCTGCGCGGTGATGGCGACGGGCGCGGCGGGAACGGTCGCCGTGCGGGCCGTGGCCGGAACGGCCGCGACCAGGAACAGGAACAGCAGGGGCAGGATGCGAAGTGCTTGTCGGATCATGACTCGGTCCGTTCGGTTGGAACCCTCGGAAGTGGTCGGCGAGCTGGGAGGGGCAAGGACCATAGCGGCGGGCCCCCCGGGCGCCCAGTCCTCCCCGGGTGACGATTCGCTCAGCCCTCGCGGCAGGGCCGGAGGGGCGCCGCGTATGCGGCCGTGCGGGACGCGTCCCGCGCACTTTCCCGATCCGAAACGACCCCGAGGCAGGAGGCCTTCGACATGAACGCAACCGTATCCCTGCTCGCCCTCTTCGCCGCCGCTCCGCTGGGGGTGTGCGCCCGCGCGCTGCACTCCGCGGACCCGGTTCCCGCTTCCGGCACGCCGCGCGCCGGGCTCCAGCGCGAGGTGCGCGAGCTCGAGCGCGCCGGCGAGCGCCAGCGGGACGCCCTGGACCG
>JAUIDW010000407.1 GCA_030428395.1 bacterium
CGGGAGGGCTGAACCGCCGTGCGCATCGTCTCCCTGTGCCCGAGCCTGACCGAGCTCGTGTTCGACCTCGGCCGCGGCGCCGACCTGGTCGGCATCACGCGCTTCTGCATCCACCCCGCGGAGGGGGTCGCGAAGCTCGAGAGCGTCGGCGGCACGAAGGACCCCGACGTCGAGCGCATCGTCGCGCTCGCGCCGGAGGTGTGGCGCGAGCTGTGCGGACGTCGCGCGGAGACGACGCCGCGCCCCGCCGAGCGCGCGGCCCTCGCGTGGTGCGCGCGGCCCGGCGCGGAGCGGGAGCGCGCGCTCGCCGGGGCGCTCCGCCAGCAGCGCGAGCAGGGCAGCGCCGAGGTGGCGCTCGAGATCCTCGAGCGCGTCGACCAGCTGGCCGCGCGGGTCGGAGCGGCCGTCCCGCCGCGGGTCGAGTACGAGCGCGCGCTGACCTGGCACGCGCTGGGCGAGCAGCAGCGCGCCGAGCAGGCGCTCGAGCCGCTCGACCGCGGCGCGTCCGAGGAGCGCGCCCTGGCCGCCCGCGCCCGGGGACACCTGCTCTCCTCCCAGGATCCCGCCGGCGCGCTCGCGCAGTTCGAGCGCGCCGTGCAGCTGGACCCGTCCTGCGAGCTCGAGGCGCTGTTCGGCCGGGTGCGCCTGCTGCACGGCGCCGGCCGCGACCGCGAGCTGTGCGAGCTCCTCGCGCGCCGCTCCGCGGACGTCGAGTCCCTCGCCGACGGGCGCCTGCGCATGAACCTGCGCATGTTCCACGCGCTCGCCCTCGCGCGCCTGGGCCAGCGCGAGGAGGCCCTCGAGCTGCTCCGGCTCGCGCTCGCCGAGACGGACGAGGACGTGGACGCGCTCGCGGCGAGCACGCTCCACCTGAACCTCGCCGGGATCCTCCGCCAGTCCGGGGAGGCCGCGGCGGCCGCGCCCCACCTCGAGCGCGCCCTGACCCTGGCCCGGTCGTCCGGGTACCTGGCGGGCGTCTCGCAGGCGAGCGCCCAGCTCGGCGCGACGCTGCGCCAGCTCGGCGAGCTCGAGCGCGCCGAGGAGCTGCTGCGCTCCGCCCTGGGCCAGCGCGAGCGGCAGGCCGACCGCGTCGGGACCGCCAGCGTGCGCGGCATGCTGGGGATGCTCCACGCCGACCGCGGCGCGTGCCGGGCGGCCATCGCGGAGCTGGCGCGCAGCGCGGAGGAGCTGGAGCAGGCGGGCCGCCGCAGCGAGGCGTGCCTCTACGCGGCGCGCTGCGCCGAGCAGCGGGCCCGCATCGGCGAGGATGCGCCGGACGCGGGACCGGGCGCCGAGGCCGAGCGCCTGGGCGAGGGCGACCCGCGCATCCTCCTCATCCTCGCGCGCACCGCCGCGCTGCGCGGCGACCCGGAGCGCGCCCGCGCGCTCGCCGACCGCGCCGAGCACCTGGGCGACCGCCTCGACCGGCCGTTCTTCCGCGACGCCGCGCGGCTCCTGCGCTTCGCGCTCGACCCCGCGGCCGCCCCGGCTCCCCTGGCCGCGACCGCCCCGGACGGGCCGCTGGCGGACGACGCCCGCCTGCTCGGCCTGCTCGCGCAGCGCGAGCTCGACGCCGCCGACGCCGCGTCCTTCGCCGAGGAGCTCCGGGACCGCGGGCGCCCCGACCGCGCCGCGCGCCTGTTCCTGGCCGCGGCGTCCCGCGCCGGTGAGCCGGAGCCGCGCGTCGGAGCCTGGCTGGCCCGCGCGGAGGCGTGCCTGGACGCCTGCGCCCGTGGACTCACCGCCGAGGAGCGCGAGCGCCTGCGCGGAGCGCTGCTCGGCGTGCCCGATCCCTGGCCGGGGGACCTGACCCGGCGCCCTGTCCCCGAGACGACGGAAGAGGACGAGATGGAGATTCGCGCCCTGCTCGAGATCAACCACAAGCTGCTCTGCGAGGAGGAGCTCGGCTCGCTGCTCGGCACCATCGTCGAGCAGGCCATCGGGATCAGCGGAGCGGAGCGCGGCTTCCTGATGCTCGAGGAGGACGGCGAGTTCGAGTTCGACACCGCCATGGACTCGCGGCGGGGCGACATCGAGTTCCCCGACCTCGAGATCTCCCAGTCGATCCTCCGCGAGGCGCTGGACCGCATGGAGCCCCTGCGGGTCAGCAACGCGGTGGACGACCCCCAGCTCGGCCACGCTCCGTCCGTCGTCAACCTGGACCTGCGCTCGGTCCTGTGCGTGCCGTTCGCGGTGGACCCCGCCCTGCGCGGCGCCCTGTACCTCGACCACCGGCTGCGGATCGGGGCGTTCGACGAGCGCGCCGAGGGCCTGCTCGCCCTGCTCTCCGACCAGGCCGCCCTCGCGATCCTGCAGGTGCGCCGGATGGCCGAGATCAAGCGCCTGAACCGCCAGCTCGAGGCGCGCGTCGCCTCCCGCGAGTCGGACCTGCGCACGGCCCGCGGCCGGCTCCAGCGCGTCGGCGTCCCGGGCCCCGCGGGCGGCCTCGTGGGCGACTCGCCGGCCATGCAGCGCGTCCACCGCCTGCTCGAGCGCGTCGCCGGGAACGCGCTCCCCGTGCTCGTCGTGGGCCCGAGCGGCAGCGGCAAGGAGCTCGCCGCGCGCGCGCTGCACGAGCTCGGGCACCGCGCGCAGGGGCCGTTCATCACGGAGAACTGCGCGGCGCTCCCGGCGACGCTGATCGAGGCCGAGCTGTTCGGCGCGGCCCGCGGGGCGTACACCGGGTCCGAGCGCAGCCGCGAGGGGCTGTTCGAGCGCGCGCACGGCGGCACGCTGTTCCTCGACGAGATCGGCGAGATGCCGCTCGAGCTCCAGGCCAAGCTCCTGCGCGTGCTGGAGACGGGCGAGGTGCGGCGCCTCGGCGACGACCGCGTCCGGCGCGTCGAGTTCCGCCTCGTCGCCGCGACGAACCGCAACCTCGAGCAGGAGGTCGAGGCGGGGCGGTTCCGCGCCGACCTCCTCTACCGCCTCGACGGGATCCGGATCGAGATGCCCGCGCTGGCCGACCACCCCGAGGACATCCCCGAGCTCGTCCGGCACTGGCGGCGCCTCGAGGAGGCCCGCAGCGAGCGCGCTCCGCGGTTCTCCGACGCCGTGGTCGCGCGCCTCGGCCAGCGCGAGTGGCCGGGCAACGTGCGCCAGCTCTTCAACGAGCTCGCGCGCCTGGCGGCCGTCAGCGACGGCGACGTCTCCGACCCCGCGCTCGTGAGGGCGGACGACGCGCCCGCGCCGACCCGGATCGGCGGCACCCTGACGCTCGAGCAGCTCGAGCGCGTGGCGATCGAGCAGGCGCTCGAGCGGACCGACGGCGACAAGCGACGCGCCGCCCAGCTGCTCGGGATCTCGCGCTCGAAGCTGTACCAGCGGCTGAAGGACTGGCGCGAGACGGGCAGGGGCTAGCCCGCGCCGCCCGATTCGCGCGGAAGGCGGCCGGGCCGTCCGCGGCGGACGCTACGCTGGGCGCGCGTCCCCGTGCAGGGACGCGACGAGCCCGTCCATGCGAGACCTCCCCGCACTCTCTCCCGGCGAGCTGCGCTGGCGCTGCCCCGCCGACGCGCTCGAGTTCGAGACCACCGCCGAGGTCGAGCCGACCTCGGGCGTGATCGGCCAGGACTCGGCGATCGAGGCCCTGCGCTTCGGCCTGCGGACGAACGCGGCCGGCCAGAACGTGTTCGTGCGCGGCCTGGCCGGCACCGGGCGCATGACGATGGTGCAGGACCTGCTGCACACGATCGAGCCCGCCTGCCCGGCGGCGCCCGACCGCGCCTTCGTGCACGACTTCGAGCAGCCCAGCCGCCCCGCGCTGGTCGAGCTGCCGCGCGGGACCGGCCTGACGTTCCGCCGCCGCGTGGACGAGCTGGTCGAGTTCGTGACCGAGGGCCTCGGCAAGGCGCTCTCGTCCGAGGTCGTGCGCGCCAAGAAGTCCGGGCTCGAGCGCCAGGCGTCGCAGCGCATGCAGGCGATCATGAAGCCCTTCGACGAGGAGCTGCGCGCCCAGGAGCTGGCCGTGGTCTCGGTCGACGTCGGCGGGCAGGTCCGGGCCATGATCATGCCGCTGATCGACGGCAAGCCCGCCACCCCGGAGCAGCTCGAGGCGCTGCGGGCCGAGGGCAAGGTGTCGGACGAGCAGGTCCAGGGGATCGAGCAGCGCATCCGCGACTCGAGCGCGAAGCTGGAGGAGCTCGGCGGGCAGCTCGGCGAGGTGCGTGGGCAGCTCGAGGAGGCCCTGCGGGACCTGCTGCAGACCGAGGCGCGCGCGCTGCTGGTCCAGCGCACCGGGCGGCTGCACGCGGAGTTCCCCGGCGAGAGCGTGGCCCGCTTCCTCGAGGCCGTGGTGGACGACGTCGTGCACCTGCGGCTGCCCCACCTCGACGAGATCGGCGAGGTCACGCCGCTCTACCGCGTCAACGTCGTCCAGGAGCACGGCCCCGACGCGCCGTGCCCGCGCATCCTCGAGAACGC
>JAUIDW010000408.1 GCA_030428395.1 bacterium
GACGCCCCTGATCCTCGCCGCCCTGCTCGCCGCCGCGCCCGGCGGCGGGAGCTCCGCGCCGCAGGCCGAGCCCGTGACCGGGGCCGCCCCGGCCGCGCCGCGCGCGGAGACGCCGGGGTCCGGCCTGTTCCGCCCGATCGGCTCGCCGAGCTCCGCGCGGCCCGCGCCGCAGGACCTGTGGGTGCTGGAGAGCCTGCGCCCCGCCGCGAACGCGCCGCAGGCGCCGCGCGCCGGCGGGCTGTCGCTCGACGCCGCGCTCGCTCCCGCCGCGCCGCCCGCCCCGGGCGCCGCGCCCTCAGGGCTCGCCCCGCGCCTCGGGCTGGACCGGCTGTCGGACCTCGACGACGTGGTGTCCGACGTCGAGCGGCTGCGGCTGAACCGCCCGCGCTGGAGCGGTTGGCGCGTGACGTACTCGTCGGGCTGCGGCTCCGTGCTGCGGCCGAACGGGAGCATCAGCTACTCGCCCTTCCCGCGCTGCCTCCCGTAGGCCGCGCCCCACTCCGCGACGAGGTTGCCGGCGAGCAGCGCGGCGCCGCCGACGACGAGCCAGGCGCCCAGCGGCTGCAGCCCGAGGGCCGCGGCGATGCCGGCGGCCCAGATCGGCTCGATCGCGTAGAGGATCGCCGCGCGCATGGGTGCGAGCTCGCGCTGGTAGACGTTCATCAGCGACAGCGCGAGCGCCGTCGCGAGCACCGCGGACAGCACCATCGGGACCAGGAACGCGGGGGCGCTCGCCAGCGCGACGAGCTGCGCGGTGTCGGGCCCACCGTCCCGCGCGACCGCCCAGGCGACGACCGCGGCGCCGCCCACGGCGGTGAAGGCGAACGAGGCCCACGTGACGGCCAGCGGGTCGGCGCGCCGGGTCACGCGGTCGGTCGCCAGGATGTGCAGCGCGAACACGAAGGCGCAGGCGACGGTGAGCCACTCCGGCACCCCGAACGCGAGGTGGGGAGGTCCGTCGATGAACCCCGCTCCCAGTGTGGCCAGCACCGCGCCCGCCCACATCCCCGCGCCGACCGGCCGGCGTTGCACGGCGACCTGCAGCAGGGCGGTGAACAGCACGTAGAGGCTCGTCAGGAAGGCCGAGACGGCGGGGGAGACGCCCTCGAGCCCGAGCATCTGCAGCAGGAAGCCCGCCAGCAGCAGCGCGCCGAGGACCGCGCCGCCGCTCCAGGCCGGGCCGTCGAGGCCGCGCAGGAGCGCCGGGCGCGCGGCCGGCAGCACGAAGAGCGCCAGGCCGAAGCGCAGCGCGACGAACAGTCCGATCGCGGCGGGCACGCCGCGGGCGCCGACGACCTCCTCGGCCGCCAGCAGCGCCTGCTTCATCCAGACGAACGTCCAGCCCCACAGGAGCGTGACGACGAGCAGCGCGAGGGTCGCGGCGCGCCGACGGGCGGGGGGCACCTGCGGCGCGCTCACGCCGGGTCCCGCGCGTCGCGCGGCCACAGCACGGGGAAGCGCTCGCCCGCCAGCGGGTCGCCGGGCCGCAGTCCGTGGTCGTCGATCGGCGGCGACGTCCGCCCCGGCCGCTCGGCCCAGCGCGCGTCGTCGCCGACCCAGCGCAGCGCGTACGCGCGGCGGCGCCGCGTCGCGGAGGGGTTGCCCGGCGCGCCGTGCAGCGTGCGCGCGTGGAACGCCACGCAGTCGCCCGGCGCGACGTCCCAGGACAGCAGCTCGAGCTCGTCGCGGCGCGCGTCGACGTCGGGCACCGCGTCGTAGCCCGCCGGGGGCGCCGCGCCGAGGTCCTCGCCGTCCTTGAAGTAGCGCGGCGCGTACCACGCGCCCCAGCGGTGCGAACCGCGCACCCACTCGGGGCAGACGTCGCGCGGCACGGGGTCGAGCGGGATCCAGAGGGAGACGATCTGCTCGCCGTCGACCGGCCAGTAGGGCTGGTCGTGGTGCCAGAGCGTCCGCTCCTGCGTGCGCGGCTCCTTCACCAGCAGGTGGTCGTGGTAGAAGACCGCCGTCCGCGAGCGCATCAGCCGCGCCGCGATCTCCGCCGCGCGCGACTCGCGCACGAAGGCGCGGAACTCCTCGAAGCGCCGCTCCATGCAGAAGTCGGCCAGGAACAGCCCCGGGCGGTCCGCGGGGGTGTTGCGGCGCGCCATCGGGCCCGGGTCGGCCAGGACGCGCTCGACGCCGCGCGCCAGGATCTCGACCCAGCGCGGCTCGACGGCGTCGCGGAGCAGCACCGCGCCGTCGCGGGCGTAGGCCTCGACGTCGTCCTCGGTCGGTCGCGGGGGGGAGGCGGCCATGGCGCGGGCGGGGATCGTAACCGTGGGGCCGCGCCCGGCCCGCGGCCGCGGGAGCCCGACCCCGGGGGGCGCCGCCGAGGGGTCCGGCCGCGCGGGACGGGGCCGCGCGTGCAGGGCCGGGCGGGTCGGTGCAGAATGCGGAGCCGCGCGCCGCGGCGTGCGCCCCCGGTTCGTTCCCACTCCCGCTCGCCCCGTCCCCGTTCACCGGGCCCCCTGCCCACCGGGCCCGCCCGCTCCCGCCATGGTGACGACCTTCCCCTGCCCCGCGTCCCGCGCCGCGCTGCTGCTCGCCGCCTGCGCGCTGGCGTCCCCCGCGCCGGCCCAGGCGCCGCGCTCCCCGCTCCCCACCGCCGTGCGCGACGTCCGCGTCGTCGACCGAGCCGACGCGCCCCGGGTGACGCTCGTCCTGCGGGACGGGCGCATCGACGAGGTGCTCGACGGCGACGCGGCCCCGCCCCCTGGCTGCCGGGTGGTCGAGGGCGAGGGGCGCCTGGCGGTGCCCGCCTTCCTCGACGCCTACGCGCGGGTCGGGTTCGAGACGCCCGAGCCGGTCGTGGACCAGGACCTGCCGACGGACGTCTCGGCCGACGTCGACGTCGACATGCGCGTGGCCAACCGCAAGGGCATCCAGCCGTCGTTCCGGGCGGCGGACGCGCTGGCGCTCGAGGAGAAGGACGCGGAGAAGTGGCGCGAGCAGGGCTTCGGGGCGCTGCTCGCCGCGCCGCACGGGCAGCTGCTGGCGGGCAGCAGCGCGCTGGTCGTGACGCGCGAGGCCGCCGCGCGCGACGCGGTGGTCGTCGGCGAGGTGTTCGCCCACGCCGCCTTCGCCGCGACGGGCTCGGGCTACCCGAGCACGCTGATGGGCTACATGGCGCAGCTGCGCCAGTTCTTCCTCGACGCGCGCCGTCAGGCCGTGCTCCGGCGTCGCCAGGAGGCGGGTCGCCCCGGGCCGCGCGCGCCCTACGACCGGGACCTCGAGGTCGCCGTCGAGCTGCTGGCCGGCGAGCGCCGCGTGCTGTGCGAGGCCGAGACCGCGCGCGACGTGCGCCGCTGGCTGCGCCTCGGCGCCGAGGCGGGCGTGGACGTCGGCATCGCCGGCGGGCGCGACGCCTGGAAGGCCGCCGACGAGCTCGCGGAGCGCCGCGTGCCGGTCGTGCTGACGCTCGACTGGGGCGAGGAGGTGAAGGACCCCACCGCGAAGAAGGGCTCCGGCGAGGGGCGCCAACGCGGGGAGGCCGACGCCCCGGAGGCCGCCGAGCCCCCGGAGGCCGCCGGCGAGCGGGCCGCCGCCGCCTCGCCCGAGCCGGACGCGACTGCGGACGACGCGGAGGACGAGGTCGACTGGGAGTACGAGGAGCCGCTGGGCGTGCGCCTCGAGCGCCGCCGGCGCTGGGAGGAGGGCCGCGACGGCGCCGTGCGCCTGCACGAGCGCGGCGTGGCCTTCGCGTTCGGCTCCGGCGGCGACGGGCCGAAGAAGCTGCTCGCCCGCGTGCGCACGCTGGTCGAGAACGGGTTGCCGCGCGACGCGGCCCTGCGGGCGCTGACGCGCGGCGCCGCGGAGCTGTGCGGCGTCGAGCGGCGCCTGGGCGCGCTCGCGCCCGGCTTCGACGCGACCTTCGCGCTGTGGACCGACCACCCGCTGGAGAAGAAGGCGCAGGTCGCGCACCTCTTCGTCGACGGACACGAGTACGAGTTCGACGTCGAGGAGCGGGACGAGCCGCAGGGCGAGCCCGACGAGGGCGTCGACGCCACCGGGACGTGGTCGCTGACGATCGAGAGCCCGATGCGCACGTCGGAGGCGACCGTCGAGCTCGCGATGGAGTCCGGCGGCGCGGTCACCGGGACGTACTCGACGGAGACCCCGGAGGGCGGCGCGGTGACCGGCGACGTGGAGGGCCACGTGGCCGGCGCGACGCTGACGCTGCGCTACACCTTCGCGGTGGGAGACATGGAGATCGAGATGGAGATCGAGGGCGAGCTGGACGGCGACGAGCTGGACGGCGAGGGCACGGGCCGGGCGAGCTTCGGCGAGTTCGGGTTCGAGGTCCGCGGCACGCGCGCCCCCGGCGCAGACCGCGTCGAGCGCGGGGAGGCGATCCAGTGACGCTCCGCACCTCGACGCTCGCGGCGCTGGTCCTGGCAACGGCCCCGGCGCTCGCCGCGAC
>JAUIDW010000409.1 GCA_030428395.1 bacterium
CCGACGCGCCGCGGGCAGGAAAGGCCCGAGATGACCCCAACGGGCTACGACCACACCGCCCGCGCGGCCGGGCGGATTCCCCCGTTCCGCCACGAGGCCCGGCGGGTCGCCTTTACTCTCGCGGCATGAGTCAGTTCGGGGGACCTCCGCCTGGGCAGGTGCCGGAGCCGCAGGGCGACCCGGTGCCCCTGCCGCCGCCCGGCGCCGCGCCGGCCTACGCCCCGGCGTACGCCGCTCCGGGCGGCGCGTACCCTCCCCCGCCGGGGTACGTCGGCCCCGGAGGCCGCCCGCCGCAGGACGACAGCGGCGTGCCGCTGTGGGCGCTGGGGGCGCTGTTCGTCCTGCTCGTGGCGATGCTCGGCGCCACCGTCTACCTCGTGCTGCCCAGCGGCTCCTCCGGGGACGAGCGGGCCCATCCCGACGTCTGGGACCCCCGGATCGCGCCCTACGTGAAGATCGCCGAGAAGAAGCGCGGCCTGAAGTTCCAGCACCCCGTGGAGGTGCGCTTCCTGTCGGCCAAGGAGTTCGAGAAGACCGTCACCACCGAGAAGAACGTCATCTCGACGTTCCCCTTGCGCAGCCGCAGCCGAAAGACCGGCTCGGACGGCCTCGTGAGGTCGGGCGCGTGCCAGGCCGGCGGGACGCCCGGCCCGGCCTCGGGGTCGGCGGCCACGAGCACGCCGACGGCGCCCGCCCGCCGGGCCTGGGCGGCGCGCCGGGCCCAGGACAGCTCCGAGTCCCAGACGAGCATCCAGGCGCCCGCGACGTCGATGCGCTCGAGCTCCGCGCGCGTGCCGTGCCCCGCGAAGCGCACGGGCGCGACCACGTCGCGGTCGAGCACCTCGAGCGGGTGCACGCCGTAGTCCGACCCGGGCTGCAACCCGAGGCGCTCGGGCCCGGCCAGCAGCTCCACGCCGGAGCGCGCGGCGTCGAGCGACGCGTCGTGCAGCGCGTAGGGCGCGCGGTACGCCCCCCGCGCACCCGGCGCCAGCCCGGCGGCGCGGGCGCCCGCCTCCAGGTAGGCGGCGGCGGCCTCGAGGCCCGGGCTGGGCGTGCCCCGGCCGCGGAGCTCCGGCGAGGCGAGGTGCTCCGCGTCCGCCGCGAGCCGCGCGGCGTCCACCGCGTCCAGCGCGGCCCCGAGACCGCCCGCGGGCGCGCCCCGCGCCTCCGCGGCGGATGCAGGGGCCGAGCCGGCCGGGGTCGTCGGCGCGGCGCAGGCGGCGAGCGCCAGCAGCGCGGCCAGCGCGACGGCGCGCGCGCTCACGGGGACGGCGGGGAGCACCTCCTCGCCGCGCTCAGAGGTCCAGCTCGTCCGCCTGGAGCGCGTCGATCATCCGGAGCACGAGGCGCGCCGTCCGGCGGATCTTGTCGCAGTCCACCTTGTCGGCGTCGTCGGTGGGCCGGTGGTAGTCCTCGTGCACGTCCGAGAACAGGAAGGCCACCGGCAGCCCGAGGTTCTCGGCGAAGTTCTTGTGGTCCGAGCGGGTCCAGAACGAGTCGCACTGCCCGCTGTCGGGGTCGCCGAGCTCGGGGAAGCCCTCCTCGTCGGCCAGCCGCTCGGCGATGCGGACCAGGCCGTTGTACTCCTCGTGCTCGCGCGACGGCGTGATGAGCAGCTTCGACGGCTCGTTGCGCCCGACCATGTCGATGTTGATGTCGCAGATGGCGCGCGCGTCGGCGGGCAGCCACGGGTCGAGGGTCCACGCCTCCGACCCCAGCAGCCCCTTCTCCTCGGCGGACACCCAGAGCAGCAGCACCGAGCGCCGCTGCGGCCCCATCTCCGCGAGGCTGCGGGCCAGCGCGAGCAGCGTGGAGCTGCCCGAGCCGTTGTCGTCCGCGCCGTTGTGGATCAGGCCCGACGACCCGAGGCCGACGTGGTCGTAGTGCGCCGAGATCACGATCGTCTCCGCGGCCAGCTCGGGGTCGCTGCCCGGCCAGAAGCCGCAGACGTTCTCGAGCTCGACGGTCGTGTCCTCGGCCACGCGGTGGTTGGCGAGGCGCACACCCACGCCGGCGCCGACCGGCAGCGCGGCCAGGTCCTTCCCGCCGAGCAGCTCGCGCAGGTGTCCGGCGCCGTCGCGCGACAGGTAGAGCAGCGGCATCGCGCGGCCCCACGAGCGCCCGCGGCCCAGGAGGCCGTCCGGCGCCCCCTCCACGACGCCGCGGAAGCGCTCGCGGAACGGCGCGCCGTCGTAGGCCGGTCCGGGCGTGACCACGAGGCCCGCGGCCCCGGCCCGGCGGGCGCGCGAGAACACGCTCCACATGTCCTGCCGGTCCAGGCCGTCGTCCAGGACGAGCGCCCAGCGGTCCACGAGCTCGACGTCCTCGAACTCCTCGCGCCCCCCGCGGCCGCAGGCGACGAGCTCGCCGTCGAGGTCCACCGCGGTCACGCCGGCGGTCGAGACGAACCAGTCGGCGCCGAACTCCAGCGCGACCTCGCGCTCGTCGTCGCGCAGCACGCACGAGCTCTGCTCCACGTCGAGCCGCACGCCGTCGAGCTCGTACACGTGGAAGTAGCCGTCGCGCGCGCCGGCCTGCCAGCCGAGCTCCTCGAGCTGCGTGCGGATGTAGCGCGCCGCCTGGCGCAGGCCGGCGCTGGGCGAGTCGCGGCCCTCGAGCTCGTCGGAGGCGAGGAAGGCGACGTCCGCGCAGATCGCCTCGGCGTCGACCGCGGCGAGTCCGGAGGCGAGCGTGCCGCTCGGGGGGACCGCGGCGGGCGCGGTCGGGAGGAGGAGGGCGGCGAGGAGGACGAGTTGCATGGGAGCTCCGGGGCCGGCGGGCCGTGTCGTGGAGCCCGCAGGATACGCCGCCGCGCCCCCCGCGTGCACGCCGCGACCCCGCGGGCGAGCGGGTCGGAGCCGCGCCCGGGCCGCCGGGTCGCCCCGGGGGCGAGGGCGGGCACCGGGGCGCAACGCAGGCCTTACGGGAGGCTGCGCGAGCGCAGGTACGAGAGCGTCGAGGCGCGCACGCGCTCGAGCAGGGGCTCGAGCTCCGGGTCCTCCTCGATCCGCCGCAGGTCCTCGAGGTTCGCCCGGCACCAGGGGCAGTCCATCTCCTCGAGGTGGAAGCTCAGGAACGCCTGCGGTCCCTCCGGCAGCGAGCCCACCACCATGCGCCCCAGCCAGTAGCGCGCCGCGCAGCTGACGCGCTGGTGTCGCCACGTCTGGCTGACGTCGAAGTCGAACTCGGCCTCGCCGTCCCCCGCCGCGAGGTACGGCAGGACGTCGCCGCGCGGGTCCTGCTCCTGGACGAGCGTGCGCAGCCGCTTCAGCGCGCGGAACTTGATCCCGGCGACCGCCGTCTCGTCGCGCAGGCCGAAGCGCCGCCACGTGTCCTTGTTGCGCCAGCCCCCGGAGAACAGCGCCTCGATCACCATGAGGCGGTTGAACTCGCCCTGCTGCCAGGTCTCCTGGACCCAGGCCTTCAGCACGTGGCCGAGGATCTCCTGGGCGCGGCGCCCCAGGTCCCGCCCGCGGGCGATGCGGCTGGGCGTGGCCTCGTCGGTGGCGAGCACCTCGACGACCGGCGGCGTCTCCTCGTCGTCGTCGCCGGGCAGGGTCTGCGCCTTCTGGCGCCGCAGGTGGTCGATCGTGCGGTTGTGGCAGATGCCGAACAGGTACTGCTCGAACGTGTACAGCGCGTCGAACCGCGCGATGCCGCGCACGGCGCCGAGCAGGGTCTCCTGCAGGATGTCCTCGCGCGCCTCGCGGTCGCGCACGCGCCGCGAGACGTAGGCCAGCAGGCGGCCGCAGAACTGGCGCTCGACCTCCTCCCACTCGCCGTCGTCGAAGGCCTGCAGGCGCGCGATGTCGGGGACCCAGTCGGGCACGGCCTTACTGCTCCAGCACCGGGATGCCCAGCACGAGGCTGACGACGAAGAAGGTCAGCAGCGCCCCGACCACGAAGAGCAGCAGGAAGAAGCCGGTCAGCCGCAGGGCGCCGCCGATCGCACCGGGCACGCCGCGCAGCACGCGGTCGCCGGCGCGGCCGACGCCCTGCACCGCCTGGCGCACGGGGCCCGTCAGGAGCGACACCATCACCTCGACGCCGAGCGCCAGGGTCGCCAGCAGCGTGCCGAGCACGCCCCCCTCCACGCGCGGCGGGACGGGGACCGTCTGGGCGCGCCCGGCCGGCAGGGCCCGGGGGCGGCGCGGCGCGGCGGGCCGCGGCTCGGGCTCGGCCAGCGTCTGCACGCTGACGACGTCGGAGTCCGCCAGCTCCGCCGCGGCGGGCTTTGCGGGAGCCGGCCGGGCGGCGTCGGGCGGCGGGACCGGGCGCCGCTCCGGCGCGCCGGGCGCACTGGCGCGCCCGCGCACGCCCTCCAGGACGCCCCGGGCGACCTCGACCGCGCCGCGGCGTT
>JAUIDW010000410.1 GCA_030428395.1 bacterium
GCATCGGGGTCGAGCCGCGCGCGCAGCGAGCGCGCCTCGTCCTCGAGCTCGGCGGCGACGGCCTCGCGCTCGGCGGCGCTGGCCCCGCGCGCGCGGGCGACGGCCCCGGCGCGGTCGCTCGCGCCGGCGATCCCGTCCAGCGGCGTGCGCGGCGACGTGGGGTCCCCGGGGAGGTAGCGGCGCAGCACGGCCAGCCGTCCCGCGAGCGCCCGGCGCTCGGCCTCGACGTGCGGCGAGGACGCGCCCTCCCGCACCCGGCGCGCGAGCTGGCCCGCCACCGCGGCCTGGCCCCGCAGCGCCGCGGCGTACCCCGCGCGATCGACCGCCCGCAGCGCCAGCGGCCGCTCGTTCGCGAGCCACGGCGCGAGCACCGCGCCGCCCGCGAGCACGAGCAGCACGGCCGCCGCCAGCCGGGCGCGCAGGGGCAGGGCGCTCATTCGAGGCGGATGCGCGGGTCCACCGCGGCGTACAGCAGGTCGGAGAGGAGGATGCCGAGCACCGTGAGGGCGCCGGAGACGAGCGTCGTCGCCATCAGCACGTTGACGTCGCGCTTCAGCAGCGCGTCGAACGCCCACGAGCCCATGCCCGGCACGTCGAAGACGTACTCGACCACGACCGAGCCGCCGATCAGCGCCGGGAGGATCGAGGCGGTCAGCGTGACGATCGGGATCAGCGCGTTGCGCAGCACGTGGCGCGCGACGACGACGCGCTCGGGCAGGCCGCGAGCGCGCGCGGCGCGCACGTAGTCGCGCTCGACGTGCTCGAGCACGCTGGCCCGCGTCTGGCGCGCGACGTAGGCGAGCCCCGCGTAGGTGTAGGCCGCCACCGGCAGCACCGCGTGGCGCGCGAGGTCCAGCGCGCGCCCCGCCGCGGAGAGCTCGTCGGCGTCGGGGTCGCGCAGCCCGATCACGGGCAGCCAGTCGAGCCCCGTGCGGCCGAAGGCGTACTGCAGGAGCAGGCACGCCCAGAAGATCGGGACCGCGTACAGCACGAAGAGCAGCGCGGTCGTGGCGAGCTCCAGGGGTCGCCCGCGCCGCACGGCCGTCCACACGCCCAGCGGGACGGCCAGCAGGTACGTCAGCAGGATCGACGTGCCCGCCAGGGGCACGGTCACCTTCAGCCTGCGGAGCATCTCCTCGCCGACGCGCACGTCGGGCCGCAGCATCTCCGTGCCCAGCTCGCCGGCCAGCAGGCCGTGCCAGGGGTCGGCGCCGGTCCCGCCGAACCAGCGGTGGCCCTCGGCGCCGAGGTCGAACGGCCCCAGGTAGTGCAGGAACTGGCGCGCGAGCGAGCGGTCCAGCAGCCACTCCTCGCGGAAGCGGCGCAGCTGCTCCTCGACGAAGGCGGCGTCGTCGAGGGGCGCGCCGGACTCGCTGACCTGCTCGGCGAAGCGCGCGTACTCGGCGCCGCCGGGCGCGAGCTTCAGCATCCCGAAGGCCACCAGCGCGATCCCGAGGAGCGTCGGGACGGCGAGCAGCAGGCGGCGCAGCGTGTAGGCGAGCACGGGGCGGGGTGGGCTAGCGCCGGCGAGGGGAGACGGCCGGCGCGCCCGCGGGTGGGCCCGACGGGGGGCGGGTCACTCGTCCTCCTCGATCCACCAGTCGCGGATGCGCACCTGGGGGTCGATGCAGTACGTGCGGAAGTTGCGCAGGCGCCGGGACACGGCGAAGCGCTTGGGCTGCGTGATGCCGAACATCACCGGCTGCAGGTTGTGGAGCCGGCGCTGCAGCTTCCGGAAGAGCTCCGCGCGGGGCGCGGGGTCCAGCTCGCCCTGGATGGCCTCGACGAGGGCGTCCACCTCGGGGTCGGCCAGCCCGGAGTGGTTCGACCCCTGGGCGTCCGCCCAGCGGGAGTGCCAGAGCTGCTCGTAGTCGCCCTCGACCTCGTTGACCCACGACAGCCCGACGGCGTCGAAGTCGCGGGCGTACACGCGCTCGAGCATCTCGGTCCACTCGCGCGACACGACCTCGAGCCCCACCCCGAGCTCGCGCAGGTTCTCCTGCAGGCGCTGGGCCTGGATCCGGGCGCCGACGTTGTTCGTGCTGACCAGGAACGCGATCGACAGCGGCTCGCCGTCGCGGTCGCGCAGGCCGTCGCCGTCGCGGTCGTACCAGCCGGCCTCGTCCAGCAGCTCGGCCGCGCGCTCCAGGTCGAAGGGGATCGGGGCGATCGAGCGGTCGTAGCCCGGCGAGAAGTAGTACTGCGCCCCCGTGACCCGCACGCCGAGGCCGTAGCACAGGTTCTCGAGGTACTCGTCCCAGTCGAAGGCGTGGGCCAGGGCCTGGCGCACGCGCACGTCGGCGAACTTCGCGCGCCGCGTGTTCCAGGCCATGTAGACTACCTGGGTCGACATGCAGAGGCCCTTGTAGAGCCGCTCGGTGAAGGTCGGCTCGGACGTGAACTCGCCGAAGTAGTCCGACGAGGACAGGCGCTCGCTGTAGTCCAGCTCGCCGTTCAGCAGCGCCTGCTTCATCGCCGCGTGCCCCGGGATGTGGCGCCAGCGGATCGCGTCGACCCAGCCGGCGTCGTCGGGGTCGAAGTAGCCGGGGAAGCGCTCGGCCTCCACGTACCCCTCGGTCCACTCCGTCATGCGGTAGGGCCCCAGGCCGACCCAGGCGGTGTTGCCGGGGTGGCGGTTCACGTACTCCGCCTGGCGCCGCGGGTCCGGCGCGGGTGCCTCCGGGTCGTGGTCGGGGTTGTCCGGGTCCGAGAGGTCGTAGCGGTGCGCGGGGAGGATCGTCAGCTTCCCGAAGTTCTCGGTCGCCAGGAAGTACGGCCGGTGGAAGGTGAAGCGCACGGCGTGGTCGTCGAGCACCTCGCACCGGGCGATCTTCAGGAAGCTCGCGCGCAGGTGGTCGCAGTCGACGTCGGGGTTCGACCAGAGCCCGGTGCTGAAGGCCACGTCGCGCGCGTCGAACGGGTGGTCGTCGTGCCAGCGCACGTCGCGGCGCAGCTCGAAGGTGAACACGGTGCCGGGGTGCACGGCCTCGACCTCCGCGGCCGGGACCTCGACGGGCTCGGCCAGGGGGTTGCGCGCGGAGACCGGCGCGACCCGCACGACGCCCTCCTCCTCCGTGACGCGGCCGAAGAGCAGCCCGTCCTCGCCCGGCCGCGGCCCGCCGCGCAGCAGGACCGCGTCCTCCACGACCCACGACTCGGCCAGGACGGGCACGGGCTCCCACGTCTCCCAGTCGCGCCGCAGGAGGAACTCGTGCAGCTCGTACATCAGCCGGCGCGTGGTCGCGGAGTTGTCGAGCACGTAGTTGACCGTGCGCGGCAGGGAGGCGACGTGCACCACGACGCGCCCGCCGCGGCGCGGCTCGGGCAGCTCGTCGACCGCCGGGTCGAAGCCCGGGCGGAAGCGGTCGGGGACCGACGGGCCCGGCCCGCGCGGGACGCTGCGCAGCCAGGCCGGCTCCTGCGCGGACCCGGCGTCCTGCGACCCGGAGGGCGCGGGGGATGGATCCTGGACGGCCGCGGGGGCGCGGGCCGGGGCGGGGCGCGCGAGGGGAGCCGCCAGGAGGGCCACCCCCAGCAGGGCGGCGGCGGCCCCCCGGAGGGGGCGCGGCGGCCGGGGAGAGGTGGCGCCACGGCGGGGCATGCGGGGATCCGGGGAGGGCTGCGGGTTCGTCGGAGGACCTCCGGAGGGCCGCCAACCTAGCGCCGCCGGGGGCTGCCCGTCAAGGACTCAACTGCTTGCCAGGAAGCAACTTGCGGCACTTCCACGGTCTGCTAGCATGCCGCCCCATGCACCCCGCGGGCCTGCCGGAGTGGACGCGACGCGCGGTCCCCGTGGCCCTCCTCCTAGGGGTCGTGGGGCTGCTGGTTTCGCTGGCGGGACGCACGCGGCAGGTCCGGGCGGACTTCGTCTTCAACAACGGCTCCGAGCCCTCGTCCCTCGACCCGCACGCCGTCACCGGCCTGCCGGAGGGGCGCGTGCTGCAGTTCCTCTACGAGGGCCTGGTCGTCCCTCACCCGCGCACGCTCGAGCCCCTGCCCGGCGTCGCCGAGTCCTGGGACGTGTCGCCGGACGGACGCACGTACGTGTTCCACCTGCGCCCCGACGCGCGCTGGAGCAACGGCGACCCCGTGACCGCGGCGGACTTCGAGTGGAGCTTCCGGCGCCTGCTCGACCCGGAGACCGGCTCGAGCTACGCCTACCAGCTCTGGCTCGTCCGCGGGGCGCGCGCGTTCTCGACGCAGGTCGGGGACGACGGCCGCACCACCGTGCCGTGGGAGCAGGTCGGCGTCCGCGCCCTCGACGAGGCGACGCTGCGGATCGACCTGGAGAGCCCCGCGCCGTACTTCCTGGGGCTGCTGGCGCACCACGCGCTGC
>JAUIDW010000027.1 GCA_030428395.1 bacterium
CCGCGCTCGGGCGTGCAGGCGAACGAGAACGAGGTCCCCGGCGGCGTCACGAGCGCGAGGCGGCTCGCGAAGTCGGAGGCCCCGGCCACGGCGGGTGCGATCCGGCCCAGCGCGACGTCCGGGCCCGAGCGCTCGAGGGCCGCGGGGCTCGCCAGCGGGTCCAGCACGGTCTCCACCAGCTCGATCGGCGGGCCGGCGTCGCGCCCGCCGCCGCACGCCCCGGTGACACCGGCGGCCCCGCACGCGGCCGCCGCGAGCGCGAGCGCGGCGACGCGGCCGGCGGGCCGGCGCCCGCGCGCGCCGCCGCCCCCGGGGAGCGGCGCGGACGCGCGGGGGTGGGCAGCTAGGATGGCGGCGTGCATCGCTCGTCGACCGACCGGCGGCGGGCCGGCGTCAGCCTAGCCCGCGCGCGCCGCCGCTTCCGCGCCGTTTCCGCGACCGGCTTCGCCGCGGCCGGGCTCGCCGGGCTCCTCGCGGCCGGCTGCGGACCCGCGGAGCGGCCCGCGGCGCCGCCGGTCGTGGCCGTGGACGCGGCCCACCGCAACGTCAACACGCTGCGCGACCGCTACGCGGCCCTGGGCGAGCTGCTCGCGGCCGACGGCTGCGTCGTGCGCAGCCTGGACCCGCCCTTCGACGCGGCCGCCCTGGCGGGCGTCGACGTGCTGGTGATCTCGAACGCGCGGCCCGCCGCGGCGGGGGAGGGGTCCGCCACGGGCGACGCCTTCGCGCCCGCGGAGGTCGCGGCGCTGGTCGCGTTCGTCGAGGCGGGCGGCGGGCTGCTCGTGGCCGCGGACCACATGCCCGCGCCCGGGTGGGCCCGCGGGCTGGCCGCGGCCTTCGGCGTCGAGGTCGTCGACGGGTTCGTGCACGGCCCGGGCGGCCCGGCGGGCGACGCGGGCAGCTGGTCGGTGCTCGTCTTCGACCGGGAGGGCGGCGGGCTCGCCGACCACCCGGTGACGCGCGGGCGCGCCGCCGGCGACCGCGTGGAGGCCGTGGCCACGTTCACCGGCAGCGCGCTGCGCGCGGAGGGCGCCGCGTCGCTGCTGACGCTCCCGCGCGGGGCGGTCGCGCTGCTGCCGGCGGCCCCGTGGAAGTTCGACGACGCGACGCCGCGCCGCGACGTCGGCGGGTGGTCCCAGGCGGTGGTGCTCGAGCGGGGGGAGGGTCGGGCCGCGTTCCTCGCCGAGGCGGCGATGATCACGTCCATGGGCGACGGGCGCGGCGGGCGGCTGGGCTTCGACCACCCCCGGGCGACGCACAACGCGCGCTTCGCCCGCAACCTGGTCCGCTGGCTCGCGGGCCGGTGACGCGCCGCGGCCGGCTCGCCGCGTCCGCGCGTGCTACCTTGGCGGGATGAGCCTGGGCGCCCAGCTGTGCCTCGCCGCGGGGCTCGTCGTCGCGGCCCTCGGGGCGGTCGTCGCCGTCACCGGCACGGGGCGCGCGCGCGTCGTCGTGTCCGCGGTGCTGGCCGTGGTCTCGCTGGGGGCGCTGGCGCTCGGCGTGGCGCGCGACGACGTCCTGCGTCCGGGCACGCTGCCGCCCGAGGGGCGCCCGCTGGAGGAGCGCCACGACGACTACGTCCGCTCCGACGCGTGCCGTTCCTGCCACCCGGTGGAGTACGACTCGTGGCACCACTCGTTCCACCGCTCGATGACGACGGTGGCGACCCCGGCGAACGTCGTGGCCGACTTCAGCGACCAGCTCCTGCGCTACGACGGCAAGGAGTGGCGGCTCTCGCGGCGCGGCGACGAGTACTTCGCGACGTCCGTGCGGCCCGGCGAGTCCCCCGCCGCCAGCATCCTGGAGGAGTCGCGCATCACGATGATCACGGGCTCGCACCACTTCCAGGTGTTCTGGCTGGAGACGGGCGCGGCCCGCAAGATCGTCCTGTTCCCGATGTGCTGGCGCATCGACGAGCAGCGCTGGATCCCGATCGACGCGGCCTTCCTGTTCCCCCCCGGCACCCGGCAGGCGACGGGGGAGGGGCGCTGGAACAAGGGCTGCGCCAAGTGCCACACGACGGGCCTCCAGCCGGGCCTGACCGACCCGCACGCGATGGACACGCGGGCGGCGGAGTTCGGGATCGCCTGCGAGGCCTGCCACGGCCCCGGGGGCGAGCACGTCGCGGCCAACCACCAGCCGGCGCGGCGCTTCCGCCACCACCTGTCCGACGCGGTCGACGACACGATCGTGAACCCGGCGAGCCTCTCGCCCGAGCGGGGCTCGGAGGTGTGCGCGCAGTGCCACGCCGTCACGATGCTGCCGGACCGGCGCGCGGAGCTGGACTGGGCGCTGCGCGGGTTCCGCTTCCGGCCCGGCGACGACCTGCTGGCGACGCGGGAGCTCGAGCGCGAGGGCGAGAACTGGTTCTGGCCCGACGGCATGATCCGCGTGTCGGGGCGCGAGTACAACGGGCTCAGCGCCTCGCCCTGCTTCACGCACGAGGACGACGCGCAGCGCATGGCCTGCACCGACTGCCACGTGCTGCACCGGCGGCCCGACGACCCGCGGCCGTTCGAGGAGTGGCGCGAGGACCAGCTCGGCCCCGGCATGGACGGCAACGCGGCGTGCACGCAGTGCCACGACGAGTACGCCGACGCGGTGGAGCTCGCGGCGCACACGCGCCACCCCGTCGTCCCCGGTGAACCGGGCGAGCCGGGCGACGCGGGCGACGCCGGCGCCACGCGCGGCAGCCGCTGCTACGACTGCCACATGCCGCACACGACCTACGGGCTGCTGAAGGCCATCCGCAGCCACGAGGTGTCGAGCCCGTCGGTGCGCGAGAGCACCGAGCACGGGCGGCCGAACGCCTGCAACCTGTGCCACCTGGACCGCACGCTGGAGTGGGCCGCCGACGAGCTGGCGGCGGGCTGGGGCGTGCCCGCGCCGGGGACGCCCGAGGGCGGCCGGGAGCTGACCCGCGACGAGCGCGAGGTGTCCGCCGCGGTGCTGTGGCTGCTGTCGGGGGACGCGGGGCAGCGCGCGCTGCTCGCCTGGCACGCCGGCTGGGCGCCCGCACACGAGGCCTCCGGGGACGAGTGGCTGGCGCCGATCCTCGCGCCGCTGCTCGACGACCCCTACGCCGCCGTGCGCTTCGTCGCGCACCGCGCGCTGCGCGAGCTGCCGGGCTTCGCGGACTGGGACGGGGACTACCTGGACGCGCCGGTGCGCCGCCGGTATGCCGTGGTCAAGGCGCGCGAGGCCTGGTCCCGCCGCCGGGCGGTCGCCGACCGGGCGGCCGTGCTCGTGCGGCCGGACGGCTCCCTGGACGAGGAGACCTGGTCGCGCCTGGTCGCCGGTCGCGACGACCGGCCCGTGTCCCTGCACGAATGAGCGACGAGACCGATCCCCCGACCCCCGCGACGCCCGGCCCGGCCGGCGCCGCGCCGCCCGACGCCGCGCCGCCCCCGGCGGTGAGCGGGGGGGCGCCCGCGCCCGCCGACGGCGCGGCGCTGGTGCGCCGGCACCTGCGGTTCGGGTGGTGGACGCTGCTGCTGTTCCTGCTGCTCGGGATCGCGCTCGAGGCGCTGCACGGGTTCAAGGTCGGCTTCCTGCTCGACGTGTCGAACTCGACCCGGCGCGAGATGTGGCGCCTGGCGCACGCGCACGGGACGCTGCTCGCGCTCGTGCACGTGGCCTTCGCCTGGACGCAGTCCCGCGGCGCCGCGCCGCTGCCCGGTGCGCGGCTGGCGTCGGCGTGCCTGGTGGCCGCGTCGCTGCTCCTGCCCGGGGGCTTCTTCCTCGGGGGGCTCGTGACCTACGGCGGGGACCCGGGGCTCGGGATCCTGCTCGTGCCGGTCGGCGCGCTGGCCTTCGCCCTCGCGGTCGCGACGACGGCCTGGGGCGTGTCGCGCGCGCCGGCCTGAGCCGCGCGGCGCGGGTCAGTCCTGGTACTTCTCGTGCGCGGCCTCGCGCAGCTTGTACAGCGGGTCGGCCAGCTTGCCGGCGGCCTCCTCGCGGCGCCCCTCGAGCACGTCGATCTCCATGTCGACCAGCACGCCCAGCACCTCCGCCATGTCGCGGCGGTAGCTGCGCACGTGCTGCGCGCGCTCGCCCTCGGGGATCTCGTCCAGGTTCGACGGCTCGAGCACCTTGGCGGCGTGGGCCGCGGCCTGCAGCTGCGCGATGTGGTCGAGCGCCTCCGCCTCCATCGACGGGTCCTGCAGCGCCTGGGCGGCGCCCTTCAGGTGGCGCTTCAGGGAGTACATCAGCTCCTCGAGCTCCTCGTCGACGGCCGCGCTCGAGCGGGCGGGCAGGGCCGTCAGGAACAGGACGAGGCCGGCGGAGAGCAGGGCGGGAGTCAGCAGGCGCATGGGGATCCTCCGGGAGCGCAGGGGAAGGTCGGGGGTGGGGACGGCGGGGAAGGTAGCACGCCGGGCGGTACGGACCAGGGCGTGTGCCCGCTGCACGAATCGGGTAAACGGTGCGGAGTGTCGCCCTCCCCGCGTCCCCGTCCCCGTCCGTCGCGCGCGCGGCGGACCGCGCTCGCCGCGCTCGCGGCCGTCGTCGCCGCCGCCTGCGGGCCGCAGCCCGCCCCGGGTCCCGCCGGCCCGGAGCGGCGGCCGTACAACGTCCTGCTGATCTCGCTGGACGACCTGCGGCCGGACCTCGGCTGCCTGGGGGACGCGCGCGCGGCCACGCCGAACCTCGACGCGCTGGCGTCCGCGGGGGTCGTGTTCGGGCGGGCCTACTGCCAGATCCCGCTGTGCTCGCCGTCGCGCCTCTCGATCCTGTCGGGGCTGCGTCCCGAGACGCTGGGCGTGTTCGACCAGGCCGGCACGCTGCGCGGGGCGGCGCCGGACGCGGTGACGCTGCCGCAGCACTTCCGCGCGAACGGCTGGGTCACGCAGGCGGTCGGGAAGGTCTTCCACGGCGGGCACGACGACCCCGCCTCGTGGAGCCTGCCGAACGCCTGGCAGGAGAGCCTGCCGGAGCCGGACGACGAGGAGGGCGGGCCGCAGCGCGAGGTCGCCGGCATCCCCGGGGCGCGCAGCGGCCCCGACCGCGACACGTCGGTGTGGCGCGCGCTGGACTCCGACCGCGGGCTGCGCGACCGCGAGGCCTGCGACGCGGCGCGGGCCGCGCTGCGCGAGCTGCGCGACGAGCGCTTCTTCCTCGCGGTCGGCTTCGCGCGCCCGCACATCCCGTGGGTCGTGCCGGCCGGGGCGTACGACGCGCACCCCCTCGAGGCGATCCCCGACCCGGTCGTGCCCGGGCCGCCCGAGGGCGCCGCGGCCTTCGCGCTGCACGGGTTCCGCGAGCTGCGGCGCTTCGCGGACGTCCCCGACACCGGGCCGGTGCCGGCGGCGAAGGCGCGCGAGCTGGCCCGCGCGTACGCCGCCTGCGTGACGTACGTCGACGGGCTGGTCGGGGAGCTCGTGGCCGAGCTCGAGGCGCTCGGGCTGCGCGACGACACGGTCGTCGTGGTCTGGAGCGACCACGGCGTGCACCTGGGCGAGCAGGGGATGTGGACCAAGCAGACGCTGTTCGAGGCCTCGTTGCGCGTGCCGCTCGTCGTGTCCTGGCCGGACGCGCGCGGCGGCGGCGTCTGCGACGCGCTGGTCGAGACGGTCGACCTGTACCCGACCCTGGCCGACCTGTGCGGCCTGCCCGCGGCGGCGGGGCTGGACGGCCGCAGCTTCGCCCCGCTGCTGGCCGACCCCGGCCGGCGCTGGAAGCGCGGCGCCTTCAGCGTCCTGCTGCGCTACGCGCCGGGCTTCGGCGTCGTGCGCGGCGCGTCGGTGACGGACGGGCGCGTGCGCTACGTCGAGTGGTCGCAGGACGGGCGCGTCGTGGCGGAGGAGCTGTACGACCTCGAGGGCCCGCGGCCGGAGTCCGAGAACCTCGTGCGCACCGGCGGCGCGGCCGGGCGGCTGGTGGACGCGCGCCGCCTGCTGGCCGGCGGCCCCGCCGCGGCCGGACCCTAGCGGCGCGCCGGGCCGCGCCGGATCGCACCGGGCCGCACCGGGTCGCCCACGGATGCCCAGTCTCGCCCCCGGGGCGGCGAGCGCGGGTCAGCCGTCGCCGCCGTCGCGCTTGCCCGCGAGGACGTCGAAGAGCCAGCCCTGGCGCCAGCCGCGCGGCGGGGTCTCCGGGGACGCGGGGCGGGCGGCGCGCGCGCGACCGCGCCCGTCGTCGTCCGCGCGGCCCCGCAGCGGCTTGCCCGTGCGGGCCGAGCGGATCAGCGCGCGGAGGTGGCGGCGCTCCCACGCCTCGGCGCGCGCGGTGTCGGCGTAGGCGCGCTCGCGCCGCCGGAAGGCGGGTCCGTGCCACTGGCGGCGCCCGCCGACGACCTCGACCGGCAGGGCGGCGTGCAGCAGCTCGTGGAACAGCACGAAGCGCACGAACCAGCGCGGCACGGCGCCCTGGTCGAGGACGGGGTGCACGCGCAGGATGCGCGTCGTGTAGTCGAAGCTGCCGAGGCGCAGGGAGTGGCGCGCGCGGCCGCGAACGGCGCGCCCCCAGGTGATCGTGGGCTCGGGGTTGTCGGGGCCGAACTCGCCGTCGAACTCCTCGCGCAGGAGCTCCGCCGCCAGGGGGCCCAGGTCGTGCGCCTCGCCGCGCTGGCGCACGGTGACGCGCGGGCGCGCGGCGGGGTCGGGGCGGCCGAAGGTCGCGTCGATCCACTCGCCGAGCCGGTCGCTGGCGCGGCGCGCGCGCCGGCCCGAGCGCAGCCAGCGCACCACGGCGTCGCGCACGTCGGGCGGCGCCTCGGCGAAGCGCCGGTTCATCTTCAGGCGGCGGGCGCCGGGCGCGTCGCCGCTGCCCTCGGGGCCCATCTCGAGCACGTAGCGGCGCGCCCGCGTGTAGCGCACCTCGACGGTCGCGCGCAGCTCGGCGCTCAGCAAACGCTCCCAGTCGCGCTCGGTGAACGCGGCGCCGGCCGGCGGAGGGGCGGCGGGCACGGAGCGCGGGCCTACTGCCCGAGGTTCAGGTCGCGGCTGACCTCCGCGCCGTCGATCACGCTGATCGACACCTCGGAGTTGCGCTGGTCGGTGACCGCCGTGAACACGTCGCCGCCCTGGGAGGGCGACCGCCGCGCCGCGGACAGCTTGTAGGAGCCGGGCTTCACGTGGGAGAACACGTAGCGCCCGCTGGTGTCGGTGTACTCGAGGTAGGAGGTGACCCCGTCGTCGCCCCGCAGCACCACCTGGGCGCGCGGCATGACGTTGCCGGCGGCGTCGAGGACCGTGCCGCGGATCGTCCCGCCGGCGGACATCGCCAGCGTGCCGAGGTCGATGCTCTGGCCCTCGCCGAGCTCCTTGTCCTTCACGATCAGGCGCGTGTGGTCCTCGTGCTCGACGTGCACCTGGTAGGTGCCGGGGGCGAGCAGGGCCAGCTGGAACTCGCCCCGGTTGTTCGTGCGCGCCCGCCGCTGCGTGACCGTCGGGACGATGATGTCCTTCAGCATGTCGTGGAACAGGTTGTCGACGTAGTTGTTGTCCTGCGTCGAGACCTGCGCGCCCCGCAGCGGCTTGCCCGCGGCGTCCAGCACCGTGCCCGCGATCGTGCCGCCCTTGCCGAGGCGCACCACGACGCCGGACTTCATCTGGTCCTCGGCGGTGACCCGGAACGACTGCGAGTTGCCCTTGGCGTAGCCCTTGGCCTGGGCCTGGACGACGTACATGCCGGGGTCGACGCCCACGAGCTCGAACGTGCCGTCGGGCGACTGGAACGAGTCCTGCACCGAGGTGTTCTCGAAGATCGAGCCGGTCTCGTCGACGTACTGGAGCGAGGCCTTGAAGCGCTCGATCGGCGCGCCGGAGGAGTCCACGACCTGGCCCTGCACGCTGCACTGCACGACCATCTGGATCTCGACGTCGCGCTGGCCCGCCTGGGCCCGGTTGCCGCGGCCGGCGATCTGGCGGTAGCCGTCGGCGGTCACCCGCATCATGTACGAGCCGGGGCCGAGGTTCTCGAGCTGGAAGTAGCCGGTCTCATCGGTGAAGGCCGTGCCGCGCGACGAGGTCGTGTTGCCGTAGTTCAGCGCCAGGAGCTTGGCGCCGGGGACGCCCAGGCCGTCGGGGCCGACGACCATGCCCTCGATGGTCTGGCCGGGCTCGAGCTGGAACTCCTGGATCTTCTCCTCGCCCGGGTCGCCCTTGAACACGATGTTGTGCACGAGCTCGACGCCGTAGCCCTCGGCCTCGGCCAGCACGTTGCGGGCGCCGGTCGGCACGTTGCGGATCTCGTAGAAGCCCGTGCCGTCGGTGGTGGCGGACACGCGGTCGGGGCTCTCGATCTCGCCGGTGAACACGTAGGCGGAGTCGGTGTGCACCTGCGCGTTGCCGATCGGGTTGCCGGCCGTGTCGGTGACGTAGCCCTTCAGGGTCGAGCCGGCGCGCAGCACCAGCTCGGGCGCGGGGAAGTCGCCCTGCTCGCCGACCAGGACGCGCTTCTCCTGCGTCATCATGTAGTCGGGGTGCCGCGCGCCCAGGTAGTAGTCCGGTCGCGGGTCGACGCCCGTGAACTCGTACTGGCCCTGGTCGTCCGACGTCGTCGACTGCGGCTCGGGCGAGGGCCCCTTGCTCTCGCCGGCGAAGAACGCGTTGGCGAGGTCCTCGCCCATCAGCGCGTCGGCCGACAGCAGCACCTCCGCGCCCGGCACCGGCGCGCCCGTGTCGTCGACGACGACGCCCGACAGGCGGTTCGTGAAGGCGCCCTGGGCCTCCTCGTCCACGTCGGCGTCCGTCCGCGTCGAGGGGGCCTCCTCGGTCTCGGTGCGCTGGGACGGGGCCCGCAGCTCGGCCACCTCGACGGGCGGCGGGGCGGGCTCCTCGACCGCGGCCGGGGTGGTGACGGACGTCTCGGGCTCGGACTTGCCGAGGACGAAGAACAGGAACCCCGCCACGGCGGCGAGGGCCAGGATCAGGACGAGCAGGGGGCGCATGGATGGATGTGGGTCGTGCCGGGGAGGATCGAGAGGCTCCACTCCTCCGAGAAGCGTGGGACGACGGAGGAGCCGGGCTCTTCCCGGAAAGCGCGGGGAGCCCCGGACGAGGGCGCGGGGCCCGCTGCGGGGGCCCGGCGCCGCGGGCGAGGCTCGGTGGGAGAAGGATAGCCCCCCGCGGAAGGGGGCGGCAAACGGCCGCCGCGACGGCCCGCCGGGGGCGACGGGAGGACTACGTGCCGGCCGTCGCGGTTCCGATCATCTCCTCGGAATTCCGCAGGTCGGGGCCGGGCCAGAGCGACTCGAGCAGGATGAAGCTGCCCAGGAAGTACGCGAACACCAGCACCTCGAAGTCCACGCGCCGGTAGACCTCGATCCGCGCCTTGCGCAGGGAGTGCGTCACGCGGGCCATCTCGCCCGTCTTGGGCGCGACGAGCTGCCAGCCGCGGCGGAACCCGGGAATCGGCAGCAGGCGCAGCGGCTTGCTGCCGGTGTGCAGCTGGATGTCGCGGCGCACGACGTTCCAGCGCAGCGACGAGCCCAGCCACTCGTGCCCCTCGGTCCACAGCGAGAACTGGCTGCGCAGCAGGCCCGGGTCGCGCCGGAAGTACAGCACCTCGCCCTTCTCGGGCCGGTACGTCCCGGCGGTGACCATGCCGCGGGAGTTGCGCTCGACCGTCAGCACGCCGAGCGGGCCGTCGGGGCCCGAGATCGTGTGCCGGGGGGCCCAGAGGCCGGAGATCGAGACTTCGTAGAGGGAGGAGATCTCGAGGGACATGGCGTGCGGGGGGGGCCGCGGGGGGGATGCGCGGGCCGGGAGCCGGAGAAGGATACCCGCTGGAGCGCCCGGGGGGCCCCGCGGGCGGGGCTTCCGGACACCCGGCGAGCGAGGCGCGCGGGCCGTGGAGGGCTAGAACAGCGCGCTGAGGGCCTGGGGCAGCGGGCGCCCGGTGATGCGGCAGGGCTCGCAGTGGTCGGTGCCGACGCCGGGGACGTGCGAGCAGGCGCAGCAGTCGGGGAGCTTGGCCAGGGCCTCGTCGACCCCGCGGCGCTGCTCCTCCAGGCGGGCGATGTTCTGTTCCAGCAGGCGGCGCTGCTCGTCGAGGGCCGCGCGCACCTGGGTCAGGAAGCCGGCGCGGTCCTCCTCCGGCGGCCCGGTGGCGATCAGGTCGCGGATGCGCTCCAGCGTCAGGCCCAGGCGCTGCAGCTCGCCGATCATGCGCAGCCGGTTCAGGTCGGTCCGCCGGTAGTAGCGGATGCCGCCGCCGGTGCGCGAGGCGGGCTGGAGGAGCCCGAGCTCCTCGTAGTAGCGCAGGGTGCGCAGGTTCGTCCCGCCCTGACGGGCGAACTCGCCGATCTTGATCAGTTCCTTGGAGGTCACGCCGGACACCGGTCGGGCCGGGGGGCGCCGGGGGCTCCCCGCGGGTCCACGCCAGAGGATACCTCCTGTTGACGGAAGGGTTCCAGCCGGACGCCCCTCCGGGGCCCCTGCGGCGGGGTGCGGGGGTCCCGAGGCCCCTCCGGAGCGCCCGGCGCCGGTCCCCGGCCGGCCTTGAAGCGGACCCCCGTCGGGCTATCCAATGCCTGCGCCCGCGCCCCCCGGAGCGGCCGGCGGCGCGCGCACCCCCGCGGCCCCGAAGGAGGCCGGCCCATGCTGTTCTTCGACCCCCTCTACCTCCTGATCATGGCCCCCGCCCTGGCGCTCAGCGCCTGGGCCCAGTTCAAGGTCAAGAGCACCTTCGCCCACTACGCGAAGATCGGCGTGCGCTCCGGGATGACCGGCGCGCAGGCCGCCGCGGCCGTGGTGCGCGCGGGGAACGTCCCGGGCGTGACGATCGAGCGGCACCAGGGGTTCCTGAGCGACCACTACGACCCGCGGAACAAGTCCCTGCGCCTGTCCCCCGAGGTGCACGACGGGCGCTCGATCGCGTCGATCGCCGTCGCCGCCCACGAGGCGGGGCACGCGATCCAGGACGCGACCGGGTACGCGCCGCTGGCGATCCGCTCGCAGCTCGTGCCGATTACCAACATCGGCGCGCGCCTGTGGATCTGGCCGTTCATCGTCGGCGCCGTCCTGGGCAGCCAGAGCGGGACGCTGGGCAACACGCTGATCTGGGTCGGCATCCTGCTCTTCAGCGCGACGGTGCTGTTCCAGATCGTCACGCTGCCGACCGAGTTCAACGCCTCCAACCGCGCCAAGGCGGTGCTGGCCTCGACCGGCATCGTCAGCACGCAGGACGAGGCCGAGGGCGTCAGCAAGGTCCTCGGCGCCGCCGCCATGACCTACGTGGCCGCGGCCATCGCCCAGATCGTCCAGCTGATCTACCTGATCCTGCGCGCCCGCGACTAGCCGCTCGCGCGCGCCGCGCGACCCCCTACGGCCTCGCCCGGCGGCCTCCGCCGCCCCGGCGAGGCCGCTTTGCGTCCCGCGCGCGCGCCGGCTAGCCTCCTGCCCCCGATCGCCCGGCCCGACGGCCGGGACCCCCCAGGAGGCACGACCGTGGACGCGATCCGTCTCGACTACACCAACGCCCTGTCCGACGCCGTCGGCGAGCACGGGGTGAGCCCCCAGGACCTCGCGGAGCTGGCGCCGCGCTCGGCCGCCGCCCTCGAGGCCGTCCAGGCCCGCCGCGCGACCGAGCTGCGCTGGATGGACCTGCCGCACGCCGACGACGTGCGCGCCGAGATCCGCGCCTACGCGCAGGAGGTCGCCGGGCGGTTCAAGAACGTCGTGGTGCTGGGCATCGGCGGCTCGGCCCTGGGCATGACGGCGCTGCAGACCGCGCTGAACGGGCCGTTCCACAACCTGGCGCCCGGGGGACGGCCGCGGCTGTTCGTGCTGGACAACGTCGACCCCGACCTGATCGGCGAGTTCCTGCGCACCGTCGACCCGGCGAAGACGCTGTTCAACGTCATCTCCAAGTCCGGCGGCACCGCCGAGACGATGAGCCAGTTCCTGATCGTGCGCCAGGCGCTGATCGACGCCGTGGGCGAGGACGCGCACGCCCGTCACGTCGTCGTCACGACCGACGCCGAGAAGGGCACGCTGCGCGAGATCGCCCAGCGCGACGGCTACCGCGCCTTCGTCGTCCCCGACGGCGTGGGCGGGCGCTTCAGCGTCCTGTGCCCGGTCGGGCTCGTGCCCGCGGCGCTGGTCGGCATCGACATCGACGCGCTGTGCGCCGGCGCGGCGGCGATGGACGCGCGCTGCAAGGAGCCCGAGCTGCTGCAGAACCCCGCGCAGGTCTACGCCGCGCTCCAGTGGCTCTTCCAGCAGCGCCGCGGCATGCCGATGGCGGTGACGTTCGCGTACTCCGACCGGCTGAAGAACCTGGCGGACTGGTACGCCCAGCTGCTGGCCGAGTCGATCGGCAAGCGGCGCGGCCGCGACGGCGCGGACGTGTTCACCGGCCCGACGCCCGTGCGCGCGGTGGGGGTGACCGACCAGCACAGCCAGGTGCAGCTCTACGTCGAGGGGCCCTTCGACAAGTGGTTCACGCTGCTGTCGGTCGAGGCGCCCGAGCACGACGTGACCATCCCGCCGGCCTACGCCGACCTGGACGCCGTCGCGTACCTGGGCGGCCGCACGCTGAAGGAGCTGTTCCAGGCCGAGCGCGACGGCACGCGCATCGCGCTGACCGAGGCGGGCCGCCCGAACGTCACCGTGTCCTTCCCGGCGGTGAACGCGCACACCGTCGGGCAGTACCTGTACCTGATGGAGCTCGCCGTCGCGCTGATGGGCGAGCACTATGGCATCGACGCCTTCGACCAGCCCGGCGTCGAGGCCGGCAAGGTCGCGGCCTACGCGCTGATGGGGCGCCCGGGCTACGACGAGCGCCGCGCCGAGATCGAGGCCGCCGCGCGCGGCGAGCCGCGGGTCGTCTGAGCGTGCCCGCGTTGCTCTCCACCGTCGCGCTGCTCGCCCCGCTGCTGCTGGCGCCGTCCCCCGCGCCGACCCCTGCGCCTGCATGGGCGCCGGCATGGGCGCCGTCACGGGCACCGGGCGACGTCGGCTTCGTCGCCGAGGACCTGCCGCCGGGCTGGGAGCTGACGCGCGAGGACGTGCTCGACCCGCTGCAGGTCGTCGCGCTGGGGCGCAAGCTGGGCGTGCCGCTGCAGCGCGTGCGCAACCAGCACCTCGCGCTGCGCGGGTTCCCGCTGAAGGTCGTGCTGGTCGACGTCGAGACCGACGAGCACGCCGACGCCCTGGTCGAGCGCCTCTCCGCCGGCGGCCGCGCCGAGTTCGTCGCCCGCGACGGCACCACGGTGGTCGAGTTCGCCAACATGAACCTGCTCGCGGCCAAGGCGCTGCGGCACCAGCTGGGGCTCGCGCCGGCCGCGCCCGCGACGTGGCGCGTGCGCTTCCGGGTCGCCTGCGTCGACGCGCTCGACTACATGGAGGCGAACCGCGTCTTCAACCTGTTCCTCCAGCTGGCGGAGGACCCGGCCGGAGAGGGCCCCGCGGAGCAGATCCGGCTCCTGACCGCGGACTGGACGCCCGGCGACACGCTGCACCTGCGCGCGCCGGGCCCGGGCCACGCGGTCGAGTACGCCTTCGACCCCGAGCCGCGCGAGCGCACCGTCGAGGGCGAGCGCCTGCGCGTGCGCTTCGACGACCTGCCGGCGAGCCACGGCCTGCCGTACGTCGACGTCACCGCCACGATCCGCGTCGGCGACCGCTTCGCGCCCACGCCCGCCCCGGAGGCGCCGGCGCAGGCGGAGGCGCCGCGCTGGCCCGCCGAGGCGCGCGCCGTCGAGGCCCTGGCGGCGGAGCTCGTCGGGGACGATCCGGAGGCGACCGACCTCGACCGGCTGCGCGCCGTGTTCGACCACGTCGCCATCGGGATCCGCTTCGACGGCGACGTCACCGGCAGCCGCTACGGCGTCGTGCGCGTGCTGGAGCAGGGCTACGGCCACTGCTGGGACAAGAGCGACGCGCTCGTCACCCTCTGCCGCGCCGCCGGCCTGCGCGCGCGCCAGACCGCGGGCTGGGTCCCGCCGCTGGGGTCGGGGCACGTGTGGAGCGAGGTGTGGATCGACGACCGCGGCTGGCTGCCGGTGGACGCGACGTGCCGCTGGCTCGGCACCAGCGCCGACTACGTGCCCTGGTTCCTGACCGAGGACGGCGAGATGCCGATCGTCTACCTGTCCTGGCCGGAGCTCGAGCGCGTCGACTGATCCCCGGGGTCGCCCAGGGCCGCGCGCGCCCGCTCCTTCACGGCCCGGGAGACGCGCGCCGACAGCGCCAGGCGCAGCAGCTCGTCCCGCCGTCCCGAGGCGTCGTCCGCCGGCAGCGCCAGCGCGGTGCCGAGCGCCGTGTTCCCCGTCAGCCAGTGCTCGTCGCCGAGCACGCGCCGGCACGGGGCCAGGGCGCTCTCGAACAGCGGCCCGGCCTCGTCGGCGCGCCCGGCGTCGAGCAGGCACCACGCCAGCTGCGCGCGCGCGGCGACCGCGAAGGGGTGGTCGTCCTCGAGCAGCCGCGCGGTGGCCGCGTGCACGTCGCGCGCGAGTGCCTCGGCCTCCGGCCAGCCCTCCCAGTGCGCGGCGTAGGACAGCAGGTGCCGCGTGACGAGCGTGTCGCCGTGCTCGGGGCCGAGCACGCGCGCCTGCGTCGCCAGGGTCGACTCGAACAGCGCCCGCGCCGCGGCGACGTCGCCGTTGAAGTACAGCATGCGCGCCAGGCCGCGCGCCGCCGCGAGGGTCTCCGCGTGCTCGGGGCCGAGCTGCGCCGACAGGCCCTCGACCGCGCGCCGCGCCAGCGCCTCGCCGCGCTCGCCACGGACGTAGGCCGCCAGGAAGAGCCCCGCGCGCAGCGTGTCGGGGTGGTCCGGCCCCTGGTCCGCCGTGCGCAGCGCGAGCGCCCGCTCGAGGTGCGGGATCGCCTCGTCGTACAGGCCGCAGCCGCCCAGCGTCGTCGCGAGCGCCTCGCGCACCTGCGCCTCGGTCCGCGGCCGGTCGCCGAAGGCGCCGTCCACGCTCGCCGCGGCCTGGCGGATCATGGCGGGGACGGAGTCGGCCAGCGCGACGCCCGCGCCGCGCAGCGGGTGGCCGTCGAGCGAGCGCGGCGAGTACAGCCGCTGCAGCGGGTCGGCGGCGTCGAGCATGTCGACGAAGAACGCGTTGGCGGCCTGCGCCGCGGCCGCCTCGTGCTCGGCGAGCTGGCGGGCCATCATGGCCTGCTCCTGCGCCCGCCGGGCCTCGACCAGGCCGCGCGTCGCCAGCGCGGCCCCGCCGAGCAGCGCCGCGAGCATCCCGGCCGCGACCAGGCTGCCGCCGCGGTGGCGCCGCGCGAGCTTGCGCAGCCGGTACAGCGCGCCCGGCGGGCCGGCCTCGACCGGCTCGTCCTCGAGGTGGCGCCGCAGGTCCTCGCCCAGCGCCTCGGCCGATCCATAGCGGCGCGTGCGGTCCTTCTCGAGCGCCTTCATCACGATCCAGTCGAGGTCGCCGCGCAGGCTGCGCCCCAGGGCGCCCGCGGCCGCGCCGCGGTCGGCGGCGACGACCGAGCGCTCGGCGCCCAGCGTGCTGAGCCGCGTGCTGGGCCGCGGCGGCTCCTCCTCGCGCAGGATGCGCTGGATCTCGGCCAGCCCGGCCGCCCGCAGCCGCGCGCCCTCGATCGGCGTCGAGCCGGTCAAGAGCTCGTACAGGAGCACGCCCAGCGAGTACACGTCCGAGCGCGTGTCCACGTCGAGCCCGCTCATCTCCGCCTGCTCCGGCGACATGTACTCGGGCGTGCCGATGAACTGGCCGAACTCGGTGAACAGCGTCCGGCTGGTCAGCTCGCGGTCCAGCGCCTTGGCGATCCCGAAGTCGATCACCTTGGGGAAGGGCACCCCGTCGTGCAGCGTGACCAGCACGTTGGACGGCTTGACGTCCCGGTGCAGCACGCCCTTCTGGTGCGCGTGCTGGAGCGCCCGGCACACCGGGAGGAACACGCGCAGGCGCTCCTCGGTCGTCAGGTGGTTGCGGTCGCAGTACTCGGTGATGGGGACGCCGCGGACGAGCTCCATCACGAAGTAGGGCCGCCCCGACGGGGCGAGCCCGCCGTCGAGCACGCGGGCGATGTTCGGGTGGTCCATCAGCGCCAGCGCCTGGCGCTCGGCCTCGAAGCGGGCCACGACCTGCTTCGAGTCCATCCCGAGCTTGACGATCTTCAGCGCGACCTTGCGCTGGACCGGCTCGCGCTGCTCGGCCATCCAGACGGTGCCGAAGCCGCCCTCGCCGATGCGCTGGAGCAGCTTGAAGCGCCCGATGCGGGCGCCCGGCTGCTCGTCGGACGGGGCGGCGGCGGCGGACGCGCGCACGGCGGGGTCGCCCGCCTCCTCGCGCGCGGCGCGGATCAGGGGTCCCTGGGTCGCGGGGTCTTCGGGTTCGGTCATCGCGCGGTCTCCGGTTCCGGGGTGCTGGCCTCCGGTCGGGCTGGGCGACGTCGAGTTGCTGCGCTCACGCGGAATCCTCAGGAAGTTCCCGCCGGGCCGCCCAGCAGCTCGCGCAGCCGCTCGTGGGCGCGCGAGCGCACCATGTGGACGGCGCCGGGCGTGGTGCCGCGCTCGGCCGCCACCTCGCGGACGGGGCGCTCGTCGAGGTCGCAGGCCTGCACGACCTCCCGGTAGCTGCGCGGCAGCCGGGCCACCGCGTCTCGCAGGCGCTCGCCGGCGTCGCGCCGGGCGGCGGCGCTGCCCGCGGTCGTCGTCGAGGCCGCCACGCGCGCCAGCAGCGTCCGCGCGCCCTCGCCGTCCGCCCCGCGCGTCACCCGCCGCTCGGCGCCGCCGCGCCGGTCGCGCTCGAGCCCGCGCACCGCGTCGCGCAGGTTGTTCTCGGCGACGCGGGCGAGCCAGGCCGCGAAGGCGCGCTCGGTCGACTCGCGCAGGGCGCCGACGCGCAGGTAGGCCTCGAGGTAGGTGACCTGCATCACGTCGTCGGGGTCGAGCTCGCGCCGCAGCCGCGCCCCGATCGAGAGGCCCGCGCGCACGCGGGGCCCGTGCTCGCGCAGCAGGGCCTCGAGGGCCTCGGCGTCGCCCGCCGCCGCGCGCGCGACCCGGTCCGCTTCCCCGGCCCCGGGTCCCGCCGCCGAACCTGGACGCTCCCGTTCCATCCGCGTCCATCCTACGCGCGCCCCCGGGCGCGGCGGCGCCGGGCGGGACGCGGGGGCGTCCGGCGGGGTAGATTCGGGCCATGACCGCCGAGGCGTGGTACCTGCTCGCGCTGCTCGTGGCGGTCGTGGTCGCCTTCGCGCGCGGCGCGGTGCGCATCGACCTGGCGGCGCTGATGCTGCTGATCGCCCTCGTGCTGCCCTGGCGGCGCACCGCGGAGGGCTGGGTCGGCGTGCTCGCGCTCGAGCAGGGGCTGTCCGGCTTCGGCAGCCCGGCGGTCGCGATGATCGCCTCGATGTTCGTGCTGTCGGCCGCGCTCGAGCGCACCGGCGCCGCGGCGCTGGTCGGCCGGCGCCTGCTCAGCGCGGGCGCGCGCACCGAGCTGGGGCTGCAGCTCACGCTGCTCACCGCGGTCACCGTCTTCAGCGGGCTCGTGTCCGACACGACCACCGTGCTGGTGTGGATGCCGCTCGTGCTGGCGGTCGCGCGCGAGCGCGGCTACGCGGCCTCGCGCCTGCTGCTGCCGCTGGCCTTCGCGTCGCTGCTCGGGGGGCAGTGGACGCTGATCGGGACGCGCTCGAACATGATCGCGTCCGACTTCCTGCGCGGCCAGACGGGCGCGGGGCTGGGCTTCCTCGACTTCACGCCGGTCGCGGTCTGCGTGTGGGCGGCGTGCACGGTCTTCTTCGTCGTGGTCGGCCGGCGCTTCCTGCCGCACGGGGAGGTCGACGCGTCGCTGGCCGACCGCTACGAGGTGCAGGAGTACCTGACCGAGGTGCTGTCCTCCCCCGGATCCGGCATGGTCGGGCGCACGCTCGAGCAGCTGGACCTGCGGCGCGCGTACGGCGTCACCGTGCTCGGCGTCGTGCGCGGCGAGGAGCGCCTGGCGCCGAGCCCCGGCCTGATCCTGGGCGAGAACGACGTGCTGATCGTCCAGGGCCGCATCTCCGACATCACGGCGCTGCTCGACGTGCCCGGCGTCGACGTGCGCCAGGAGATCGAGGTGGGGGACCGCACGCTGCGCAGCGTCGACCTGCGGATGGTCGAGGCGCTCGTCGCGCCGCGCTCCGCGCTCGAGGGCACGCGCCTGCGGGACACGGACTTCCTGCGGACGTACGGCGTGTCCGTCCTCGCCGTCGGGCGCCGCGGGCGCTCGCTGCCCGACCGGCCGCTGCGGCGCCAGCTGGCGGGCGGCGACTCGCTGCTGCTCGTCGGCCACGAGGACGTGTTCGAGCGCATGCGCCGCGACCCGCGCGTGCTGCTGCCCGAGAGCCGGCCCCTGCCGCCGCGCGGGCGCTCGCGCGCGCCGCTGACGCTGGCGCTGATGGCCTTCGTCGTCGTCGCCTCCGCCGCGCGGCTGCTCGAGCCGGCGCTCGCGATCCTGACCGCGGCGGTCGTGGCCGTCCTGACGCGCTGCGTCCCGCTGCGCGAGGCGTACCGTGCGATCGACTGGCGCATCGTCATGGTCCTGGGCGGCACGATCCCCTTCGGCCTGGCGCTCGAGACCACCGGGACGGCGCACCTGCTGGCCGACGCCGTGTCGCGCGCGGGGCCGGGCCTGGGGCCGTGGCCCGCCTTCGCCCTGCTGCTGCTCCTGACCGTCGGCCTGACGCAGCTGATCGAGAACGCCGCGGCGGCCGCCATCCTGGCGCCCATCGCCTACGAGCTCGCGCGCGCGACCGGCGCGGACCCGATGCCGTTCCTGCTCGGCATGGCCGTGTGCACCTCCGGCGGCTTCTGCACGCCGTGGGCGCACGAGAGCACGCTGCTCGTCTTCGGCCCGGGGCGCTACCGCATGGCGCACTACCTGGCCCTGGGCGTGCCGTTCACGCTGATCACGCTGGGGGTGACGGCCGTGGTGGTGCCGCTGCTGCACCCGCTCTCGGGCTAGGCCGGGGCCGCCGGCGGAGTGCCGCAGGCGGGACGGGGCCGCGTCCCGGGGGCGCCGGGCCGGGTCGCGTTGCGGGATCCGGGGGGGCGTGCTCGGATGCAGCTCGAGGCGGGCGGGTGTCCGCCGGGAGGTCCCCATGAAGTCGATGGTCCTCGTGATGACGGCCGCCCTCGTGCTGGCGACCCGCTCCACGGTCGGGGAGGAGGACGCGCCCAGCGTCGCCACGCTGCCGCCGGTCGTCGTCGAGACGCATCCGCGCGCCGGCGCGACCGACGTGCCGGTCGACCTGAAGGAGATCCGGGTCACCTTCAGCAAGCCGATGAAGGACCACAGCTGGTCGTGGTCGACGGTCTGGAAGGACTCCGGCGCCGAGCTCGACGGCAAGCCGAGCTACGCGGACGACGGGCGCACCTGCGTGCTGCCCGTGAAGCTCGAGCCGGGGCGCTGCTACGGCTACTGGCTGAACAGCCAGAAGTTCGGCAACTTCCAGGACGCGGACGGCCGCAAGGCCGTGCCGTACCTGCTGTCGTTCGAGACCGCGGCCGAGTGAGGCGGCGCGGATCAGTGCGCTCGCTTCGCCCGGTTCAAGGTCCGCGTTCCGCGTCCGGTCCACGCTCGAGCGCGCGGCGGTCCCAGCCGCCCGTCTCGGCGGCGGCCTCGTAGGTCGACTGCAGGAACTCGAGCAGCGCGTCCTCGGGCTCCGCGGCGGTCCGCACCGCGTCGTAGGGCAGCAGGAACTCGCCCAGCTCGGCGTTCCAGCTCGCCGCGGCCGGCCGCACCGCCCGCGCGCCGAAGCCGTCCGGCGTCGGGTACGCGTAGCTGTAAAACGCGGGGAAGTCGATCGGTCCGCCGCCGGGCCAGAAGCCCGCGCTCGACACCTCGTGCGAGTACGCCTCGCGCGTGATCGGGTCCGGCAGGGCCGGGACGCCGCCGGGGTGCTCGGGCGCGACGCGGCCGGAGAAGCGCGTGACCGCCAGGTCGTTGCTGCCCCAGAAGAAGTGCACCGGGCTGCACTTGCCGAGGTAGCGCGCGCGGAAGCGCTGGAACACGAACGACGTGCGCAGCAGCACGCGCCAGTAGCGCTGCGCGTACTCCGGGTCGTACGCGGCGTGCACCTCGTCCTCGGGGAACGGGATCCCGTCGGGCACCTCGTTCGGCCGCGGGTGGATCGCCGTCGGCACGTCCAGCTCGTCCAGCGCGCCCAGCACCGCGCGGTGGAAGTCCGCCACCGACCGCGGCTCCAGCGCGATCCGCCGCGCGCCCCCGTCGCTCGTGCGCACGTGCAGCCGGTGGTCCAGGAAGTCGAACTCGAGCTCGAGCCCCACGTCGCCGTGCGGGATCACCGACGTCGTCAGCCCGCGCGCCGACACGTACAGCGTCACGTGCCACGAGTGGTTCACCCACGGCGTCCGCGCCAGCCGCACCTTGCCGACGACCTGCGTCCACAGGTGCAGCGTCGTGCAGGTGTCCTTCCAGGCCTCGTACGGCAGCTCCGGCCAGGCGTCGTCGTGCTTCATGGCCGCCAGCGTAGCAGGCGGCTCCCGCGCTTCGGCGGAAGACGCTGCCGCGAGCGTCGTCGGACGGTGCGTGGAGGCGAGGCGCGGAAAGAGGACGGCCGTCCTGGCCGCGGCGGCGGCCGTGGTCCTCGTGCTGCTGGCGTTCAGCCCCTGGGCCGCGCGCTGGCTCGTCGGGCGGCAGGTCGGCGGGGGGCTCCGCAGCGCGCCGGCGGCCGCCGCGCGATCGGACCTGGGCGACCTCGCCGCCGCCCTCGAGGACTGGGCGGTCGACCACGGGGGGACGTTCCCTCTCCGCCTCGAGGAGCTGGTCGAGCTCCGCGACGGGGAGCGTGCGGTCGTGGACGCCGAGCTCCCACGGGTCGACCCCTGGGGCGCGCCGTACCACTACGAGCGGTCGTCCGACCGCCGCGGGTTCCGCGTGTGGACGCTGGGCGCCGACGGCGAGCCCGGCGGCGCGGGGAACGACGCGGACCTGGAGATCGGCGCGGACGGCCGCGTCGTGGAGAGCTGGACACGGTGAGGGCGTGCCTCGCCGTCGGCGCCGCCGTCCTGTTCCCGTTCGTCGTGCTCGCCGCGATCGTCGTGCCCAACGTGCTCGTGTGCATCGACTGCGGCAACCAGGCGTGGACGGCGAAGACGGACCTGGTCGGCCTCGGCGCCGCGCTCGAGGACTTCGCCGAGGTACACGACGGGAGCTTCCCCGACGCGCTGCGGCAGCTCGTCGTGCCCGACGCGAACGGGGAGCGCTTCCTGAACCAGGGTGAGGTTCCGCTCGACCCCTGGGGCCGCCCGTTCCTCTACGCGCCCGCCGCCGACCGCCGCGGCTTCCGCCTCGGCTCTCTCGGCGCCGACGGCCTCCCGGGCGGCGAGGGCGAGGACGCGGACCTGGACCTGCACGAGCTCACCGCCGGGATCCGCGCCCGCCGCGCGGCGGCGATACCCCGCGTCGAGCCGACGGTCCACCCGACTCCACCCACGCCGCTCCCGCCGCCGGACTGGCGCCTCGACCGCGACGCTCCGCTGCCCGTCCGCCGGCCACCCGGCGAGCGTCGCTGAGCGAGACGGGACGCGTCGGCCTCAGGCCGTCCGGCGGAGGCGCTTGATGCCGCGCTTGGGGCGGCTGAGGGCGAGGCCGTGCTGGACCTGGAGGTTCATCCAGAACTCCGGGGTCGTGCCGAGCGCCTCCGCGAGCAACCAGGCCGTCTCCGACGAGACGCCGCGGCGCCCGCGCACGATCTCGTTCACGCGCTGGATCGGCACGCCGATGTGCTCGGCCAGCTCCTTCTGGGTCACGCCGAGCGGCTCGAGAAACTCGTGCAGGAGCACCTCGCCGGGATGGACCGGGATGCGGTTCTTGGGATGCATGTCGGGCCTAGTGGTAATCGACGAGCGAGACGCCGGCCGGCCCCGCTTCCGTCCAGCGGAACAGGATCCGCCACTGCTGGTTGACGCGGATCGAGTGGTGTCCTGCGAGGTCGCCCCGGAGGGCTCCCAGCCGGTTCCCCGGCGGGCTGCGCAGGTCCTTCAACAGGTGGGCGGCGTGCAGCATGTCGAGCTTGCGTTCGACGACGCGGCGAATGTCCGCAGGGACGCGGTTCAACCGGGCGGAGCGGGTTCCGTGGAAGATGGCCTCCGTCACCGGGTCGCCGAACGACTGGATCACGGGCGGATTCTCGTCGATACATGGATGCCGTGCAACCCGGTATGTGCGAGATCCTGGGTGGATCCGGGCTTCGACTGGAGTTCACGGGCGCGTGTCAGCCGCCGCGCGAGCAGGGCGAGTAGCCCGCGGGCATCGCGGCGGCGCCGATGGGGCTGCCGGGTGGCGGCGCCGGGGCGGCGGGGACGGGCGGCGCGGCGTCGGCGGGGCGCTCGAGGTGGCGGCGGACGGCGTCGGCGAGGTGCAGGGCGAACTCCTGCTCGACCGCGGTGTCGCCGGCGGCGTCGAGCAGGAGCGCGGGCAGCTCGCGCAGGTGCGCGTCGACCGCGGCGCGCACGCCGTGGGGAGCGGTGGCGTCGGCCGACAGCGCCGTCAGCCGCGCGACCAGCGCGCCCTGGGCGGAGCGCAGCGCCGCGCGGTGCGCGGGGTCGGCGGGGCGCTCGTCCCGGGCGGCGACGCGCTGCGCCAGGCGGTCGAGCAGCTCGCGCACGTCGAGCTGGTCGGGATCGCGCGCGGCCTGGGCCTCGACGCGCGCGAGGCGGCGCGGGTCCAGCAGGGTCGCGAGCACGTGGTCGGCCGCGCTCTCGGCGGCGGCCAGCGCGTCGAAGGTCGGCGCGGTGCGCTGCGCGAACTGCTCGCGGTTGCGGCCCGCGCCGGCGGGGCGCGGCACCAGCAGCGCCTCGACCGCCGCGGGCAGGGCCAGCGCGTCCGCGTCGAGGCACGCGAGCAGCGCGTCCAGCGCGGCGCGCTGGTCCGTGGCGGGCACGGGCACGACCGGCGGCGCGTCCGCGCCCAGCCCGCGCTCGGCGGCCAGGCCGGGCCCGTCGCCGCGCAGCTGGTGGCGGTACAGCCGCCCGCCGACCGCCTTGGCCGCGGCCTCGACCTGGTAGCGGTGCAGGAAGTACACGGGCGCCAGCACCTCCTCGAGCGTCGCCAGCGGGCGCCCGGCGGCCACGCGGTCCGCGGCGAAGCCGTCCAGCGCCACGCGGCGCACGCCGAGCAGCCGGCGCAGCTCGGCGGCGGGGTCGGCGCGGTTGTCCCACAGGCTGGCGAGGGGGTGCGCCGTCCACGGCGCGCGCGCGTCCTCGTCGCCCAGGAACAGGTAGCCGCGCGCCAGCCCCTCGCGCGCGATCGCGTCCAGCTCGGCGGCCTCGTCCGCGCCCGGGGCGAGCTCCGTGTACAGCCAGCGCACCGCGTGCACGTCCCAGGCGCCGACGCCGACCGCGTACGCGTCCGAGAAGTCCAGCCGCCCGTCGTCGCCGACGCGCACGAGCGGCGCGGGGTAGTCCATCACCGACTCGCGTCCGCTCGCGTACGCGCTGGCGGCGAAGTTGTGGTCGAGGCCCAGCGTGTGTCCGACCTCGTGCGCGGCGAGCTGGCGGATGCGCGCCAGCGCCAGCTCGATCGGGTCGTCCGCCGCTCCCGTACCGGTCGCGTCGGCGCCGGCGAGCCCCTCGAAGATGCGCCGGTCCTGGCGCACGCGCAGCGAGCCGAGCGACACGTGCCCCTTCACCATCTCGCCGGTGCGCGGGTCCACCACGCCGCCGCCGTAGGACCACCCGCGCGTGGCGCGGTGCACCCACTGGATCACGTCGTAGCGCACGTCGAGCGGGTGGACGTCCGGCGGCAGCAGCTCGACGCGGAAGGCGCCGGGGAAGCCCACCTCCTCGAAGGCACGCGCCCACCAGGACGCGCCCTCGACCAGCGCGGTGCGCACGGGCTCCGGCGCGCCGGGGTCGACGTGGTACACGATCGGCTCGACCACCGGCGAGCCGGGGTCCGCGGGGTCGCGGCGGCGCAGGCGGTGGCGCACGGCCAGCGCGCGCTCGACGGGCTCGCTCAGCGGCGCGGCGTAGTCGCGGTAGCGCACCGCGAAGGCGCCGGTGCGCGGGTCCCAGTCCCGTTTGCGGTAGCCGGCGTCGGGCAGGCGCACCAGCGAGTGGTGCTGGACCAGCGTGACCGCGTGGGGCTCCGGCAGCGTCGCGCGCACCTCGGGGCCCGGCTCGTCGCCGGCGAAGGTCAGCACGGCCTCGAGCTCGACGTTGTCGGGGAACGCGAGGGCGGCGTCCAGGTCGACCGCGCTGCGCTCGGCGTCCAGCCGGAACGCGCCCTGGCCCGATTCCTTCAGCCGCCGCGCCGAGCCGTGCGCGTCGCGCACGACGAAGGACGTGAAGTCGACGAGCACGCGGCCGTCGTCGGAGAGCGCCTCGACCGGCGCGCCCCACAGGACCGAGCTCGCGAACGACTCGCGCGTCGCGCGTCGCTCCGCGGGCGGTGCGCCGTCGGCGCGGAAGCGCAGGTTGGGCTCCTCGACCAGCACGCGGCCGCCCACGCGGCGGAACACCACGAGCCGCGCCGGCCCGAGCTGCCCGCGGTCCAGGCCGATGGGGTTCGAGCCGAGGCCGGTCGCGAGGCCCTCGACGTACAGGAACCGCGCCAGCTCGCCGGGCGCGCGGTCGTCGCCGCCCGCAGCGGAGGGCGCGGGCAGCTCGAGCAGCACGCGGCCGCGGCGGTCGTCGAGGTGCAGCGTCACCAGGCCGCGCAGCGCGCGCAGGCCCTCGGTGGCCGCGACCAGCGTCTTCGGCGCGTCCTCCGCCGCGGCGGGGCCGTCGCCGGCGCCGTCCGCGTCGGGGTCCTGGGCGAGCGGCGCGGCGAGCAGGAGGAGCAGCGGGGCGAGCAGCAGCATCGGCGTCGGGGGGGCAGGGGGTGGGGGTCGGTCCGGGCGGCGGTGGACGACCGCGCGTCCGGGAGGAGGCGCGCGGCGGCGCGCCCGGCGGCCGGCGACGGGCCGCCTCCGCGCGGAGGGCGGCGGCCACGGTACGGGAGCGGCGCGCGCGCCGCCACGCGCTCAGGGCAGCTCGAGGCGCAGCAGCCGGCGGTCCTCGCCCGCGAGCGTCACGTCGGCGCGCACGGCGCGTCCGTCCGCGCGGGCCTCGACGACGAAGTCCCCGGCGGGCAGCCGCACGCGGACGGCGGGGCTCGTGCGCACGCTCGGTCCGCCCGACCCGGTCGCGTGGCGCTCCACCCCGTTCGCGTCCCACACGCGCAGGTCCGCGTCGGGCACGGCGGTCCCGTCGGGCGCGACGACCTCGACCTCGAGCTCGGTCCCCCGCGCCAGCTCCAGCGCGACCGCGCGGCGCTCGCCCGCGCGGACGTCGACCGCCACCGGGCGCGGGCTGACGAGCGACGAGCTCTCGCCCAGCAGCAGCACGCGGCCCTCGGGCAAGCCCTCGATCTCCGCGTGCGGCGGACCGTCGTCGCGTCCGGGCGCGCGCGCGACGTGCAGCAGCGAGCCGTCCGCGGCCAGCACCCGGACGCGGCCCCAGCGCAGGTCCTCGCTGCCGCCCGCGGCAGTGAGCTCGACGTCGAGCGCGCCGCCGGAGGAGACCCGCAGCTCGACGCCCTCCAGGGTCTCGCCCTCGGCCACGGACAGCCCGGCGCGCAGCGCGCCGCTCCACTCCGCGTCGCTGCGCGGACCGCCCGCGAGCACGTCCCACGTGCCGGCCGGCACGACGAGCGTGAACGACCCGTCGTCCGCCGAGCGGGCCCGGTGCAGGCCGGGCGACCACGTCACGCCCGGCGGCGTCGCCTTCAGATGCACGCCCTGGAGCGGCCGTCCCCCGGCGTCCACGACGCGCCCCGTGATCCGCGAGCCGACGAAGTCGAGCTCCAGCTCGTGCTGGCGGACCTCGGGGACCACGACCTGCGCGCGGAAGTTCCCGCGCGGCGTCAGCGCGTCCACGCGGTAGCGGCCGGCGCGGCCCTCCTCCTGGAGGAAGCGCCCCTCGGCGTCGGTGCGCGCCGTGAACGAGAACGCCCCGTCCTCCACGGCGCGGAACCCGAGCGTGGCCGAGCCCACGGGCTCGCCGTCGAGCGTGACGCGGCCGGACACGGCGACGAACTGCTCGGGGCCGCCGAGCTCGACGCGGACCGTCTCGCCGCGGACGACCTCGACGGTCTCGCTGGGCGCCAGCCGCCGGTGCTCGCGCCAGTCGATGCTCTCTCCGGCGCGCTGCAGCCGCGCCGCCGCTTCGCGCGGGAGCTCCGCCGTGACGCTGTACGTGCCGGGGGGCAGGTGCTCCAGGCGGAACTCGCCGCGCGCGTCGGTCGCGGCGCGCGTGCGCACGTCCGTGCCGCGGCCCCAGACGGTCACGCTGCGGTGCGCCGACGGCCGGCCGTCCGGCTCGCGCACGAGGCCCTCGAGGGTGCCCCCCGACCGCAGCACGAGCTGCACGTCGCGCCGCGCCGCGCCGGGCGCGAGCGTCAGCTCCAGCGGCAGCGAGTCCCCGCGCTGCGTCGCCGAGGCGACCACGCGCACGCCGCGCGGGTCGATCCCGGCCAGCGTGAAGCGGCCGTCCTCGTCCGCGCGGCCGCGGATCTCGTCGGGGACGCCGCTGCCGTCGAGCTGCACGAGGCGCTCGACCCGGAGGATCGCGTCGGCGACCGGCGCGCCCGCCTCGTCGACGACCTGGCCCGCCAGCACCGCCGGGCGCAGCAGGGAGAAGTCGGCGCGCCCGCCGTTCTCGCCGACCTGTACGCGCTGCGCCGGCGCCGGCGCGTGCCGGCCCGCGGTCGCCGTGACGTCCCACGTCCCCGGGCTCAGGCCCGTCAGCCGGTACGCGCCGGACCCGTCGCGGAAGGACCACAGGATCTCCTCGCCGTGGGGGCGGCGCGCGCCCGGGGCGACCACCTGGTGGGCGTGCACGGTGAAGCGCTCGAGCGGCTCGCCGACGTCGTCGGTCACGACGCCCGTCACGGCGAGCCCCTCGGTCAGCTCGATCCGCAGGTCCTGCGTGCCGACCTCCACGCGGTCCACGCGCGCGCGCCACGGCGGCGTGCGCAGGCGCCGCGAGCGGCGGTCCTGCTCCGGGTCCAGGCCCAGGAGCTCCGCGTCGGGCGTGGCGTGGGCGCCCAGGGCGTAGAGCCGGCCCTCGAGCGCGGGCAGCACGAAGCGCCCGTCGTCGTCGGTCTTGGCGCGCTGGTCGCCGTCGAGTCGCAGGACGTCGAAGGGGTTGAAGGCCAGGTCGTCGCGCTCGTCGACGCAGACCGCCGAGACCCACGCGCGCGCCACCGGACGGCCGTCCGGCCACACGACGGTGCCGGCGAGCCCGCGGCCGCGCTCCAGCACGATCCCCAGGTCGCCCACCTCCGCGCCCGCCGCGAGGTCGCCGAGGGCGTGCTCGGTCTCCTGGAACTCGTCGTGCTCGACCTCCACCACCAGGTCGCCGGCCACCACGCCCACGAGCTCGAAGCGCCCCTCGGCGTCGGTGCGGGCGGAGCGCTCCGACACGCGCACGTAGGGTCCCTCGCGGTCGCTGCGCACCCGGGCGCCCTCGACCGGCGCGCCGGACTCGTCGACGACCTGCCCCGCGAGCCACACGCCGAGGTCCAGCGCGAAGTCGGTCGTCGTCGTGCCCCCGGCCTCCACGCGCAGGCCGTCGCGCTCGACCTCCGGGAACTCTCTCGCGTCGACGGTCAGCGTGTACACGCGCTCGGGGTCGAGGTGGTCGAAGGCGAAGTCGCCGTTCGCGTCGACCTCGGTGGAGAGCTGGATGGGGAGCGCGGAGAACCCCACCATGTCGCGCTCGGGCAGCATGCCGAGGAGGTCGACGTCGACCGCCTCGAGCGCGGCGGCGCCGCCCGCACCCGCCGGCGGGAGCACGCGGCCGACCAGGCGTCCGCCCAGGGTCGGCTCGAGCACGGTCGCGGCGGGCTCGGGGTCGCGCAGGTCGACGCGGCTCGCGCGCTCGACGTACAGGTAGCGCGCGTCGAGGGCCAGCGACGCGCGGGTCGCGCGGGCGTCGACCTCCACCGCGAAGGTCCCGTCCGGCTGCACGCGGGCCCGCCGCGGCTCGCCGCGCGAGCGCGCGACGACCCAGGCCTCCTCGTCGGCGGGCGTGCCCGCGGGCAGCAGGACCCGGCCCTCGAGCGTGGCGGAAGGCCCCCGCTCCGCGGACGCGGCCTCGGCGCGCGCCGAGCGCCGGGCGGTCGTGCGCCCGCCCGCGCGACCGCTCGCAGCGTCGTC
>JAUIDW010000028.1 GCA_030428395.1 bacterium
ACTCCAGCGCGGGGTCGCGCAGGCGCGCCGTCCCCGCGGCGCGGGCCTCGGGCGGCCGGGCGACCTGCGCGTCCGCGAGGTGCGCGCAGGACAGCACGAGCAGCGCGCTCCAGAGGGCGTGGGAGCGGACCTTCACGGGACGTCCTTTCCGCCGCGGGAGGCGGCCGCCCGATCCTAGCCGCCCGCGGCCCGCCCGGCCCGGGGGCACGAGAATGCGGTGCGCGGGCAGGGCGCCCGCGGGTCGCCTGGCCCGGTGCAGACGAGCAGGCGGCGCGCGGGCGATCAGCCCGCGCGCCGCCTGCTGGGGGCCGCAGCCCGCTCGCCTACTCCTCGGTCGCCGCGTCGTCGCGCGGGGTGCGCTCGACGAACTCGAAGATGGCGCGCTCGCCCTTGTCCCCGAGGCGGGGCTTGGAGAGCTTCAGGATGCGGCAGTAGCCGCCGGGGCGGTCCTTGAACCGGGGCCCGATCACGTCGAACAGCTTCGACACCGCCTCGCGGTTGCGCAGGCGGGCGAAGGCGAGCCGGCGGTTGTGGACCGTCGGGTTCTTCGACAGGGTCACCAGCTTCTCGACGTAGGGCCGGATGGCCTTCGCGCGCGGAACGGTCGTGACGATCCGCTCGTGCTCGATGATCGAGGAGGCCATGTTGCGGAACATGGCGGTGCGGTGGCTGGTGGTCCGGCCGAGCTTGTATCCGGCTACGCGGTGTCGCATGTCGTGGCTCCGGGTCCAGGGCTGCCCCTAGACCTTCATGCCGAGGCTGAGGCCGCGCTCGGCGAGCTTCGTCTTGATTTCGGTCAGGCTGGTCTTGCCGAGGTTCTTGAGGTTCATCACCTCGTTCTCGGACATGGTCACGAGGTCCTGGAGCGTCACCAGGTTGGCGCTGTCCAGGCAGTTGCGGGCGCGCACCGAGAGCTCCAGCTCGGAGATCGGGCGGGACAGCAGCTCGCGCAGCTTGCTCGTCTCCCGGTTCACCTCGTTGTACTGCGAGGTGCTGGGGTCCTCGACCAGGGGCTCCTGGTCGCGGCTCGAGTCGAACAGCACGAACGGGTTGAGGTGCTTGCGGTAGATCTTGGCGGACTCGATCAGCGCCAGCTCCGGGGAGACGGTGCCGTCGGTCCAGATCTCGAGCACGAGCCGGTCGTAGTTGGTGAACTTGCCCACGCGCGTCGCCTCGATGGCGTAGCGCACGCGGTGCACCGGCGAGTAGATGGCGTCGACCGGGATCGTCCCGAGCTCCTGCGTCTCGGAGGCGTTCTCCTCGGCGGGGCGGTAGCCGCGGCCCTTCTGGACCTCGAGCTCCATTTCCAGGGTGCGGTCGTCGGTGACCGTGGCGATGTGCAGGTCGGTGTTCACGACCTTCGCGCCGCCCTCGCACTCCACGTCGGCCCCGGTGACGGCGCCCTTGCCTTCCTTGTGGATCCTGCACCGGATGGGCTCGTCGCCCTCGTGGGCGATGCGCAGCCGCTTCAGGTTCAGGATGATGTCGGTGACGTCCTCGTAGACGCCCTCGAGCGAGTCGAACTCGTGGGCGGCCCCCTCGATGCGCACGGACGTGATCGCCGATCCCTCGATCGACGACAGCAGCACCCGGCGCAGGCCGTTCCCGATCGTGTGTCCGAAGCCCTGCTCGAAGGGCTCGATCACGAAGCGTCCGTACTCCGAGGTCAGGCTGTCCTTGTCCGGGACGACCTTGCTCGGCAGCTCGAAATCTCGCCAGCGAATCCTCATGTGCCTGGGTCCTCCGGGGCTACTTGGAGCACAGCTCGATGATGAGCTGTTCCTGGATCGGGTGGGGAACGTCGTCGCGCTTGGGCAGCCCGACGACCTTGGCGGCCAGGGCGTCCCGGCTCACGTCGAGCCAGGAGGGCACGGGCTGCGAGCGGTTCACCTCGACGGCGTCGGCGACCATCTTGCGGGTCTTCTCCTTCTTGCCGGGCTCGATCGTGTCGCCCGGACGGACGACGAAGGAGGAGACGTCGACGCGGCGGCCGTTCACGGTGAAGTGGCCGTGGTTGATGAGCTGGCGCGCGTGGTTGCGGGACAGGGCGAAGCCGCTGGCCAGCACGACGTTGTCCAGCCGGCGCTCGAGCAGCGTCAGCAGGTTCTCGCCGGTGTTGCCGCGCATGCGCTCGGCCTCCTCGAAGTAGAGGCGGAACTGCCGCTCGAGCACGCCGTAGATGCGCTTCAGCTTCTGCTTCTCGCGCAGGTGGACGCCGTAGTCGGTCACCTTCGTGCGCTTCTGCGCGTGGACCCCGGGCGGGTAGTCGCGGCGGCTGAGCGAGCACTTGTCGGTGAAGCAGCGCTGCCCCTTCAGGAAGAGCTTCATGCCCTCCCGGCGGCAGAGCTTGCACTTGTTTCCCGTGTAGCGAGCCATGGTCCGGTTCTCGTCCTGGGGTCCTAGACACGCCGCCGCTTGCGGGCGCGGCAGCCGTTGTGCGGAAGCGGGGTGACGTCCTGGATGGACGTGACGGTGAGGCCTGCGTTCGACAGCGCGCGGATCGCGGACTCGCGCCCGGAGCCCGCGCCCTTGACGCGCACCTGGACCTCGCGGAGGCCGTGGCGCATGGCGGCCTGGGCCGCCGTCTCGGAGGCGCGCTGGGCGGCGAAGGGCGTGCTCTTGCGGGTGCCCTTGAAGCCGACCATGCCGGCCGAGCCCCACGAGAGGGTGTCGCCCGTCTCGCTGGTGATGGTGATCAGCGTGTTGTTGAAGGACGCCTTGATGAAGACGATCCCCTTCGAGACGTTCTTCTTCGCCCTGCGCTTGGTGGACTTGGCCATCGGTTACTTCATCCCCTTGACGGACTTCTTGCCGGCGACGGTCTTCTTGGGGCCCTTGCGGCCGCGGGCGTTCGTGCGCGTGCGCTGACCGCGGACCGGCAGGCCGCGGCGGTGGCGCAGGCCGCGGTAGCAGCCGATGTCGCGCAGGCGGTTGATGGAGGCGGCCACCGTGCGGCGCAGCTGGCCCTCGACCGTGTAGGCCTGGTCCAGGTGCGACGCGAGCGTGGCGATCTGGTCCTCGGTCAGGTCGCGGGCGCGCATGCCGCGGTCGAGGTTCAGCTCGTCGCAGATCTTCAGCGAGGTCGTGCGGCCGACACCGTAGATGTAGGTCAGCGCGATCTCGAGCCGCTTGTTGTCCGGGATCTCGACTCCGACTACTCGGGGCATGGGTCAGGCGCTCCGTTGGCTGGCAGGGGTGGTCTGGTGGGGATTCATCGCGGCTACTGCCCCTGGCGCTGCTTGTGCCGGGGGTCCTTGCAGATCACTCGCAGGACACCCCTGCGGCGGACGATCTTGCAGTTGACGCAGAGGCGTCGAACGCTGGTGCGGACTTTCATCGGTTTCTCCGTCTCCGGTCGCCGCGATAGACGATGCGGCCCTTGGTCAGGTCGTAGGGCGACATCTCCACGGTGATCTTGTCCCCGGGGAGGATGCGGATGTAGTGCATGCGCATCTTGCCGCTGACGTGCGCGAGGATCTCGTGGCCGGTCTCCAGCTTGGCGCGGAAGCGCGCGTTGGGGAGCGCCTCGGTGACCACGGCCTCCACGGTGATCGGTTCTTCCTTGGCCATCAGGCGGTCTCCCTCCGGGTGGCCGTGGCGGCGTCGACGAGTTCCGCGAAGACGCGGTCGGGCTCCTGCGCGCCGTCGATGCGGTGCAGCAGGCCCAGGCCCTCGTAGTAGCCGATGAGCGGTGCGGTCTGCTCGCGGTAGACGGCCAGGCGCTCCTGGATCACCTCCGGCGCGTCGTCCTTGCGGCGCACGAGCTCGCCCCCGCAGGTGTCGCACACGCCCGCCACCTTCGGCGGCGAGAAGTCGACGTGGTGCATGTGGCCCCCCTTCGAGCAGGTCAGGCGGCCGGACAGGCGGCGGACGACGACCTCGTCGTCCACCTCCAGGCTGATGGCGCGCACCTCGTCGTCCGCGGGCAACCGGGCCTGCAGGGCCTCCGCCTGCGGCAGGGTGCGCGGGAACCCGTCGAGGACGTAGCCCCGCGCACAGTCGGGGCGCGCGACGCGGTCGAACAGCATCTCGAGCACGATCTCGTCGGGGACCAGCTTGCCGGCGTCCATGAACTCCTGCGCGCGCTTGCCGACGTCCGTGCCCTGCGAGAGGTTCTCGCGGAACAGGTCGCCGGTCGACACGTGCGGCAGGGACCGCTCGGCGGCCAGACGGCTCGCCTGCGTGCCCTTGCCGGCCCCGGGGGGGCCCAGGAGGATCAGGACGGTCGCCACGCTAGTCCTTCCTCCCCGCCCACGGGTTGCCCGTGGACTTCATGAAGCCCTCGTAGTTCCGCATGACGAGCTGGGCGTTCAGCTTGTCGACGACGTCCATGGCCACGCCGACCACGATCAGCACCGAGGTGCCGCCGAGGAAGTAGGCCAGGCTGCCGGTGAGCGGCGTCTTGGCGGTGATGAAGTTCGGCAGCACCGCGATCAGCGCCAGGAAGGCGGCGCCGGCCAGCGTCAGGCGGGTCAGGGTGCTGTCGAGGAACTCCGCGGTGCGGGCGCCGGGGCGGATGCCGGGGATGAACGAGCCGTGCTCGCGCAGGTTGTTCGCGATCTCCTCGGGGCTGAACATCAGCCGGTTCCAGAAGAAGCAGAACAGGAACACGAGGGCCACGTAGAGCGTCACGTGGATGAACCCGGTCGTGTCGCTGAACACGCTCTGGAGGTACACGAGGCCGAGGGCGCCGAAGATGACGCTCGGGATCACGAACAGGATCGAGGCGAAGATGATCGGCATGACGCCGGCCATGTTCACCTTCAGCGGCAGGTAGTGGCGCTGCCCGCCGTAGACGCGGCGGCCGCGCGTCAGGCGCGCGTACTGGATCGGGACGCGGCGGGCGCCCTTCGAGATGTACACGATGCCGATGACGGTCAGGACCCAGATCCCGATCAGGTACAGCAGCGTGTGGTAGAAGTTGTCGGTGCCCGCGATCATCGCGATCGACGACGGCAGCTGGGCGATGATGCCCGCCATGATCAGGATCGAGGCGCCGTTGCCGATGCCGTGCTCGGTGATGAGCTCGCCGAGCCACATCACGAGGATCGCGCCGCCCGTCAGGGACAGCACCACGATCAGGAACAGGCCGACGCCGGAGGGGCCGTTGGTGGCGACGATGCCCTCTTCCTGCATGAACACGCCGGTGTAGACGAAGATGCTCTGGATCAGGGCGATCGGCACCGTCGCCAGGCGCGTCCACTGGTTGATCTTCTTGTGGCCGGTCGCGCCCTCCTTCGCCACCGCCTCGATGCGGGGCGAGATCTTCTGCAGCATCGAGAAGATGATGGAGGCGGAGATGTACGGCATGATCCCCAGCGCGAAGATCGCCGTCTGGCCGATGCTGCCGCCCGAGAAGGCGTTGATCAGGCCGAACACGGCGGCACCCGCGCCGCTGGCCGCGCGCTGGAGGTACTCCGGGTTCATGCCCGGGATGGGCACCTGGAACCCGAAGCGGTAGATCGCCAGCATCCCCAGGGTGAAGAAGATCTTCTGGCGCGTCTCCGGGATCCGGAGCAGCTGGAAGAACTTGGAGTCCACCTCAGCCGTTCTCCGGTTGCTCGGCGGCCGCGGACGCCAGGTCCTGGCCCTTGTCGTTCAGGAGCACGACCGAGCCGCCGGCGGCCTCGATCTTCTGCTTCGCGCTCGCGCTGAACTTCTGGGCGCGGACGGTCAGCTTGCGCTGGAGCTCACCCCCGCCGAGGACCTTCAGCAGCGGGCTCGCCATGCTGACGAGGCCGCGCGCCAGGACCGCCTCGAGGTCGACGACCGCGCCGTCCTCGAAGACGTTCAGCTTGTCGGCGTTGACGATCGTGTAGTCCTTGCGGAACGGAGCGTTCGTGAACCCCCGCTTGGGGACGCGGCGGTAGAGCGGCATCTGGCCGCCCTCGAAGCCCGGGCGACGCGAGTAGCCGGAGCGCGAGCCCGCGCCCTTGTGGCCGCGACCGCACGTCTTGCCGCTGCCGCTGCCGGTGCCCCGGCCCACGCGCTTGCGCGTTTGGTACTTCTCGCCCTTCTCGCAGACCTGTCGGAGATCCATGGTCGAACGTCCTAGAGGGACACGCCCCTCAGCTGCGCGACCTGCTCGCGCGTGCGCAGCTGCGCCAGCGCGTCGAGGGTCGCCTTGATCAGGTTCACGGGATTGTTGGAGCCGTAGGACTTGGAGAGGATGTTCTTCACCCCCGCCATCTCGCACACCGCGCGCGCCGAGGCGCCCGCGATGATGCCCGTGCCGGCGCCGGCCGGGACGAGGCGGATGATGGCGCCGCAGTACCGGCCGGTGACCTCGTGCGGGATCGAGCCCTCGGGGGTCAGCGGCACGCGCTGCAGGTGCTTGCGGGCGTCCTTGTTCGCCTTCTCGATCGCGCCGGGCACCTGGCGGGCCTTGCCGTAGCCGATGCCGACGATCCCGTCGCGGTTGCCCGCCACGGTCAGGGCCGAGAACGAGAAGCGGCGGCCCCCCTTCACGACGGCCGCGCTGCGGTTGATGCGCACGAGCACCTCGCTCAGCGTGGAGAGCTGCTCGACCTCGGCGTGGTCCAGGTACTGGATTTCGGTTCGCATGCCGGACGGTTCCTAGAACTTGAGCCCGGCTTCGCGGGCGGCTTCGGCCAGGGCCTTGACGCGGCCGTGGTACTTGGAGTGACCGCGGTCGAAGATCACGGCCTCGATGCCCTGGTCCTTGGCCTTGCGGGCGATCTCGGCGCCGATCACGGCGGCGCGCTCGGTCTTGGTCTTGCCCTGCAGCTGCTCCCCCAGCGCCTTGGCGGTGCTGGTGGCGGCGGCCAGGGTGCGGCCCTGCTCGTCGTCCACGAGCTGGACGCTGATGTGCTTCAGGGTGCGGGCCACCGTGAGCCGCGGGCGGGTCCCGGTGCCGGTCATGTGCTTGCGCACGTGGCGGCGCCGGCGCAGCCGGGTGGCGTCCTTGCGCTTGATGGCTTTCATCTTCGATCAGCTCCCGAAGGTCTTGCCGGACTTCTGGCGGACCTGCTCGCCGGCGTACCGCACGCCCTTGCCCTTGTAGGGCTCCGGGGGACGGGACTTGCGGATCCGGGCGGCGAGCTGGCCCACGGCCTGCTTGTCCGGACCGCTCACGATGATGGTGGTCGGGTTCGGGGTGTTCACCTCGATGCCGTCGGGGATCGCGACGTTCACCGGGTCGGCGTAGCCGACGTTGAGCACCACCTTCTGGCCCTGCACCTCGGCGTTCCAGCCGACCCCGATGATGTCGAGCTGGCGCGAGTACCCCTGCGCGACGCCCACCACCATGTTGTTCAGCAGCGCGCGGGTGAGGCCGTGGTACGCCCGGGCCTGACGCGACGCGGCCGAGGCGGTGACGGTCACCTGGCCGTCGGCGAAGGCGACGTCGACCTCGGGCCGGACCGCCAGGCGGAGCTCGCCCTTGGGACCCTGGACGCGGACGTCCTTGCCCTGGACCTCGACGGTCACGCCGGAGGGGACGGGGACGGGCTGCTTTCCGATGCGGGACATGGCGCTAGTAGACCTTGCAGAGGACCTCGCCCCCGACGTTCTCCTCGCGCGCGCGGCGGTCGGAGAGGACGCCCTTGGGCGTGGACAGGACGTAGATGCCGAGGCCGCGCAGCGGGGCCGCGATCTCCTTGGAGGCGGTGTACACGCGGCGGCCCGGCTTGCTGATCCGGTCGATCGAGCGGATCACCGGCTCGCCGTCGGGGCCGTAGCGCAGGTCGAGCGTCAGCTCGGAGCTGGGCTTCTTCTCCTCGACGTGGAAGCCGGCGAGGAAGCCCTCCTCCTTCAGCACCGCGGCGAGGTTCACCTTCAGCTTGGAGGCCGGCATCGAGACGGACTTCGAGCCGTTGCGGTTGGCGTTGCGCACCCGCGTCAGCAGGTCGGCGATGGGATCGGTCATCATGGCTCGGTTGCTCCTACCAGGACGCCTTGCGCATGCCGGGGATCTCGCCCACGAGCGCGCGCTCGCGCAGGCAGATCCGGCAGATGCCGAACTTGCGATAGACCGCCCGCGAGCGGCCGCAGATCCCGCAGCGCCGGTAGCCCCGAACCTTGAACTTCGGGGGGCGCTGCGACTTCACGATGAGGGACGTCTTGGCCATGTCTTCGCGCTACCTTTCGTCGCCGTCGCGCTCGGGGTTCTGGAACGGCATGCCCAGGGCTTTCAGCAGCGCGAACCCTTGCTCGTCGTTCGCCGCGGTCGTCACGAAGGTGATGTCCATGCCCTGCTGGAATTCGATCTTGTCGAGCGGGAGCTCGGGGAAGACGGACTGCTCGGACAGGCCCAGGCTGTAGTTGCCGCGGCCGTCGAGCTTGGTCTTCACGCCGCGGAAGTCGCGGATACGGGGGAGGACGACGCTCACCAGGCGGTCGGCGAACTCCCACATGTGCGCCCGGCGCAGCGTCACGGCGCAGCCGATCGGCATGTTCTCGCGCAGCTTGAAGGCCGAGATCGCCTTGCGCGCCTTGCGGACGGTGGGCTGCTGGCCCGTGATCCGGGCCAGGTCGCGCACGGCCGCGTCGACCTTGGCCTTGTTCTCGACGGCCCCCTTCACGCCCATGTTGACGACGATCTTCGTCAGGCGCGGGACGGCCATCTCGTTGTCGATCGAGAACTGCTCCTTGATCTGGGAGCGGACCTCGCCGTCGTACTTCTCCTTGAGGCGCGGATTCACTGCTCAGCTCCGGGACGCTTGCGCGTGCGCTTGCCCGACGCGTCCACGTGCATGACGTTGCTCGCGTGGATCGGGCTCTCGATCTGGACCCGCTCCCCCTTGGGGTTCTGCTGGGTCGGTTTGCGGTGCTTCCAGCGCAGGTTCACGCCCTCGACGACGACGCGATCCTTCTTGCGGAGCACTTCCTTGACCTCGCCGGTCCGGCCCTTGTCGTTGCCGGCGATGACGACGACCTGGTCGCCCTTGCGAACGTGCATCACACCACCTCCTGGGCCAGGGAGACGATCTTCATGAAGTTGCGGTCGCGCAGCTCGCGCGCCACGGCGCCGAAGATGCGGGTGCCCTTCGGGTTGCCGTCCTGGTCCACGATCACCAGGGCGTTGCGGTCGAAGCGGACGTACGAGCCGTCGCTGCGCCGGGTGTTCTTGCTGACGCGGACGATCACGCCCCGCACGATCGTGCCGGGCTTCACCTCGGAGCCGGGGATCGACTTCTTCACCGAGGCGACGATGATGTCGCCCAGGCCGGCGTAGCGACGCCGCGATCCGCCCAGCACCTTGATGCACTGGGCCTTCTTGGCGCCGGTGTTGTCGGCGACGTCCAGCATGGTCTGCATCTGGATCATCGGTCGCTACTCCTGTTCGGCTCCGGTGGCCTCGGCGGGCGCCCCGAGGTCGACGTCCTCGGTCAGCGCGGGCCGCTCGGCCACGCGCTCGAGGCGCCAACGCTTCAGCTTGCTGAGCGGGCGCGTGGACACGATGTCGACCTTGTCGCCGACGCGCGCCTCGCCCTTCTCGTCGTGGGCGTGGTAGTTCTTGTGCGTACGGACGTACTTGCCGTACTTGGCGTGCTTGAACCGGCGCTCGACGCGCACGGTGATGGTCTTGGCCATCTTGTCGCTGGTGACGACGCCGGTGAGGCGGCGGCGCGTGTTCCTGACGGCGGTCATGACTAGCGAGGCTCCCGTCCGTGGATGCCCTGGGTGCGTTCGTTCTGGATGGTCCGGATCCGGGCGACGGTTCGCCGCAGGTCGCGGAGCCGCGCCGAGCTCGCCGACGTCCCCGTGACCATTGCGAAGCGCAGCTCGAAGAGCTCCTTCTTCAGCTGGCCGAGGTCGTACTCGAGCTCGTCGTCCGTCTTGCCTTCGATTTCCTTGATGTTCATCGCTCTGCCCTCGCGTCCTCAGGTGGTCGGCAGACGCCGGACCATCTTCACCTTGATGGGGAGCTTGTGCGCCACGCGCTTGAACGCGAGCTTGGCCTTGTCCTCGGTCACGCCGCCGATCTCGAACAGCACCGTGCCCGGCTTGACGACCGCGGCCCAGAAGTCCACGTCGCCCTTGCCGGTACCCATGCGGACCTCGGCGGGCTTGGCGGACACCGGCTTGTGCGGGAAGACGCGGATCCAGATCTTGCCCTGGCCGCCGAGCGCGCGGTTCGCGGCCACGCGGCTGGCCTCGATCTGGCGGCCGCTGATCCACGCCGCGTCGAGGGACTGCAGACCGAACTCGCCGAAGGAGACGCGGTTGCCGCGGTGCGCGGCGCCGCGGATGCGACCGCGCATCACCTTCCGGTGCTTGGTCCGCTTGGGCATCATCGCCATGGCTCAGTCCTCCTTCTTGGGGGCGGGGGCGGGAGCCGGGGTCGGGGCGGGAGCCGGCGCGGAGCCGGACGGGGCGGGGCTCGCCGACGGACCGCCGGGGCCGGACGGGGCCGGACCGCGACCGCCGCCGCCACCGCTGCGCGGGCGGGGACCGCCCTCGCGACGCGGACGCCGCATCGGGCGGCCGTCGCCGAGGCCGGTCTGGCGGAAGTCGATCTTCTTGCCGCGCTCGATGTCGCCTTTGTAGATCCAGACCTTCACGCCGATGATGCCGTAGGTCGTGCGGCCCTCGGCGGTGCCGTAGTCGACGTGGGCCCGCAGCGTGGAGAGCGGCACGCGGCCCTCGCGCTCCTTGGCCGTGCGCGCCATCTCGGCGCCGCCCAGTCGGCCGCTGATCTCGATCTTCACGCCCTTGGCGCCGGCCTGCATGGTCGTCTGGATCGCCTTCTTCATGGCGCGCCGGAAGGCCATGCGCTTCTCCATCGCCTCGGCCACGACCTCGGCGACGAGCTGGGCCTCGAGCTCGGGGCGCTTCACCTCGCGCACCGTCAGGTGGCAGGTCATCCCCGTGATCCTGGTCAGGTCCTGCTTGAGCTGGTCGACCCGCACCCCCTTGCGACCGACCAGGACGCCGGGGCGGGAGGTGTGGACGATCACGTTGACGGCGTCGGCCGTGCGCTCGATCTCGATCCGGGGGATGCCGGCCGCCTTGTACTCCTTGCTGACGTACCGGCGGATCTCGTGGTCCTGGATGAGGAGCCGCGAGAATTCCTTCTTGTTGGCGTACCAGCGCGAGCGCCAGGGCTCGATCGTCGCGAGGCGGTAGCCGGTGGGGTGAACCTTCTGACCCATGGTGCTTCCGGGGTTCTTCTGGGCTTCGGGGAGAGGCCTAGGCCTGGGCCTCGGCGGCTTCCGCCAGGCGGATCGTGAGGTGGCTGGTGCGCTTGCGGAACGGCATGGCGCGGCCCTGCGGGCCGGGCCGCCAGCGCATGCGGTTGTTCAGGAGCGGCCCGTCGTCGGCGCGGCAGTCCGCGACCACGAGCCGGTTGACGTTGACGCTCTCGTCCTGCGCGGCGTTCGCCATCGCGGACTTGAGGACCTTGAGGTACATGGCGGCCGCGCGCTGCGGGGCGAACTCGAGCACCTCGAGCGCCCGGTTGGCCGACTGGCCGCGGATCAGGTCGGCGATCAGCCGCGCCTTGCGGGCGGTGATGCGCGCGTAGCGGTGCTTGGCGGAGTACATGGCTTCCATCGGATGCGGTCGGGGGCCGGAGGCTCAGCCCTTGCGCGCCGCCTCCTTCTTGTTCGTGTGTCCGCGGAACTGGCGCGTGGGGGCGAACTCGCCGAGCTTGTGCCCCACCATGTCCTCGGTCACGAAGACCTTGACGTGCTGCTTGCCGTTGTGGACCAGGAACGTGTACCCGACGAACTCGGGCACGACGGTGCACGAGCGGGCCCACGTGGTGATGGGCGACCGCTTGCCGGCCTGCTCCTGCTGCTCGACCTTCCGCAGGAGCTTCAGGTCGACGTAGGGTCCCTTCTTGACGCTGCGTCCCATGCTGGTGTCTCCGGTGGCTGCGGGCCCTACCGCTTGCGCTTCCTGCGGTGGATGATGAACTTGTCCGTCGGGTGGTTGCGCTTGCGCGTCCGCCCGCCCTTGGCCGGCTTCGCCCACGGCGAGCACGGGTGCCGCCCGCCCTTCGTGCGGCCCTCGCCGCCGCCGAGCGGGTGGTCGATCGGGTTCATCGCCGTGCCGCGCACCGACGGGCGGCGGCCCATGTGGCGGCGGCGACCGGCCTTGCCGAGCTTCACGTTCTGGTGGTCGGAGTTGCCGACCCGGCCGATCGTGGCGCGGCAGGAGGTGTGCACGCGGCGCAGCTCGCCCGAGGAGAGCAGGACCACCGCGTACTCGCCCTCGCGGGCGGTGAGCTGGGCCGAGCAGCCCGCGGCGCGGCAGAGCTGACCGCCGCGGCCGGCGCGGAGCTCGATCAGGTGGATCTGCAGGCCGATCGGGATGTTCGCCAGCGGCATGGCGTTGCCCGGGGTGGGCTCGGAGCCCTCGCCGCTCGTGATCGTCTGGCCGACCTCGAGGCCCTGGGGCGCCAGGATGTAGCGCTTCTCGCCGTCCGCGTAGTGCAGCAGCGCGATGTTGGCCGAGCGGTTCGGGTCATACTCGATCGTGGCGACCACGGCCGGCACGCCGTCCTTGTCGCGGCGGAAGTCGATCAGGCGGTAGCGGCGCTTGTGTCCCCCACCGCGGCGGCGCGAGGTGATGTGCCCGTGGTTGTTGCGCCCGCCCGTCTTCTTCAGCGGCCGCAGCAGGCTCTTCTCGGGAGCCACCTTCGACAGGTGCGAGTAGTCCAGCACGCTGCCGGCGCGGCGGCCGGGCGAGGTGGGCTTGTACTTCTTGATCGGCATGGCTGGGTCCTGGGGCTCCGTGCGCTCAGATCATCTCGATGGTCTGGCCCTCGGCCAGGGTGACCATCGCCTTCTTCCACGCCGAGGTGACGCCCGACGTCCAGCCGCGCCGGCGGTAGCGGCCGCGCACGCGCGAGGTGTTGACCGACACGACGCGCACGTCGAACAGGCGCTCGACGGCCTGCCGGATCTCGACCTTGTTGGCGTCGAGCGGCACGCGGAAGTGGTAGGCGTTGCGGGTCGCCGAGTCGTCCGTGGCCTTCTCGGTGACGAGGGGCCGGCGGAGGATCTGGTAGCTGCGGTCGAGGGCGCTCATGCCTCACCTTCCTGGCGCAGGCCCACGCGGGCGGTCAGCTCGGTCATGGCGGCCGGCTCGATCAGCACGGTGCCGCCGTGGACCACGTCGAAGGCGCACAGGTCCGCGGCGGTGCGAACCGTCACGCCCGGGAAGTTGCGGAACGACTTCCACACGTTCTCGTCGTGCTCGGGGATCACGACCACGGCGCGCCGGGGCGAGCCCACGTCCGCGAGGACCTTGCGGGCGCTCTTGGCCGAGGGCGCGTCGAACTTCGGCAGGGTCGCCAGCACGACCTCGCCGTCCTGGAGCTTGCCCAGCACGGCCGTGCGCAGGGCCACGCGGCGCGCCTTGGCGGGCATGTGGTACGAGTAGTCGCGCGGGCGCGGGCCGAACACGGTCCCGCCGCCGCGCCAGATGGGCGACTTGCGGTCGCCGGCGCGGGCGCGGCCGGTGTGCTTCTGGCGGTAGGGCTTCTTGTTGGTGCCCGAGACCTCGCCGCGCGTCTTGGTCTTGACGGTGCCCTGGCGCTGGTTGGCCTGGTGCATCACGACCGCGGCCTTCAGCGTCCGGTAGAGCACCTTGTCGCCGAACTTGCTCTCGTCCACCTGGCCGGTGCCGAGCACGCCGCCTTCGTAGGTCTTGACTTCCATGGTCTTCGCTCCGGTTCGCCTTCCGGGCCTCAGCTCGCGGCCTTCACGGGCGCCGTCCGGGCCGTCTGGACCTGGACGAAGCCGTTCTTGGGCCCCGGGACCGAGCCGGCCACCAGGAGCAGGTTCTTGTCCGCGTCGACGTCGACGACGCGCAGGTTCTTCACGGTGGTCCGGTCGACGCCGTACCGCCCCGGCATCCGCTTGCCCTTGAACAGGGGCCCGCGGCGCTTGGTCGAGATCGAGCCCGGGGCGCGCACGTTCATGCTGCCGTGGGTCTCGGGACCCCGCTGGAAGCCGTGGCGCTTGATCGTGCCCGAGAAGCCGCGGCCCTTGGAGGTGCCCACGACGTCGACGTAGTCGCCGGCCGCGAACACGTCCGCCTTGATGACGTCCCCCACCGAGTGCGTCGGCTCCTCGGCCAGGCGCTCCTCGCGCAGGAAGCGCTTCGGAGCGACGTCGGCCTTCTTGAAGTGGCCGAGCAGGGGCTTGGTGACGCGCTTGTCGCGCACGTCCTCGAACCCGAGCTGGATGGCGTTGTAGCCGTCCTGGTCCTGCTTGCGGACCTGGCAGACGACGCACGGACCGACGGCCAGGACGGTGACACCGGTGGCGGTGCCGTCCTCGGCGAAGATCTGCGTCATTCCGACTTTGCGTCCTAGGATGAGCGCCATGTCCTGTGAACGGGATGGGGTGGATCGGGACCGGTTCGACCCCGAGAGCCCAAGCGCTCTCGGGGGGTTCGACCCCGAGAGCACGAGCGCTCTCGGCAGTTCGACCCCGAGAGCGGGAGCGCTCTCGACGCAGGGCCACGCGGCGACCCGGGGATGGGGAAGATCGAAAGCTCCGACCGAGGCGGCCGGAGCCGGCTCGTCGCGGCCCGGTGGCCGCCGTCGGAGGTTGGCGTGGTGAACGTCCCGCGAGCGTGTCGCGGGGGTTCGTCCGACGCGGCGCGCGAGCGCCGCGCTCTCGGCGCTAGGCCTTGATGCGGATGTCCACGCCGGCAGGCATGTTGAGGCTGCTCAGGGCGTCGACCGTCTGACTGGTCGGCTCCGAGATGTAGATCAGCCTCTTGTGGGTGCGGATCTCGAACTGCTCCCGCGACTTCTTGTCGATGAAGGGCGAGCGCAGGACCGTGTACCGCTCGACGCGCGTCGGCAGCGGGATCGGGCCGGCGACGCGAGCACCGGTGCGCTTGGCGGTCTCCACGATCTCGACGCTCGACTGGTCGAGCGCCTCGTGATCGTAGGCTTCCATGCGGATCTGGATCTTGTCCTTCATTCCGGCGAGCGCAGCGGGAGCAGGGGGTGAGGTCCGGGTGGGTCGTTCGGGGCAGGCGGGCTCGAACGCCGAGGGGACGGCGCCGACGAGCTCGCGGGAGTCGTTCGGGGGGGCGGCGGAGGGGTCCACCGCGACCCGCTCCGGGGCGTCGAGGTCCTGGCAGGAGAGGCTGTGGCCTCCCTCCGCGCGGGACCTCTCCCGAAGCGGGAAAGGCCGCACAAGATACGGGTGCCGCAGGGGGCCGTCAACGACGGTCCGAACGGAATCCCGCCCCTCCCGGGGAGAACCGCGGCGGCCCGCGGACCGGGTCGGGGCGCGGCGCTCCGGGGCCCGGCGAGCCGCCGCCCCGCGCCGGCGGCCGCGAGGTCAGGACCAGACCAGGCCGCGGGCCTCCAGCTCCCCGGGGGGCACCTCCTGGAACCCCGAGGGCAGCATCGAGAACCCGGCCCGTCCCTGGGACAGGGAGCGCACCGCCGTCGAGTAGCCGAACATCTCCGCCAGGGGCACCGTGCCGACGAGGATCCGCAGGTCGCCCTGGGCCTCGACCCCGCTGACCTCGGCGCGGCGCCCGTTCAGGTCGGCCAGGATGCCGCTCGAGAACTCCGCGGGGCTCTCGATCGTGAACGCCATCAGGGGCTCGAGCACGACCACCCGGGACCCGGCCAGGGCGTGGCGCAGGGCCGCGGCGGCCGCCTGGGCGAAGGCCATCTCGGCGTCCTTGCCCGGCCGGGACTCCCCCCCGGTGACCCGCACCCGCGCGCCGACCAGCGGGAAGCCGAACTGCGGCCCGGAGGTCAGGCCCTCGAGCAGCGCCTCCTCCACGACCGGCCGCAGGCGCTCGGGGATCGCCGCCTCGCCCTCGGGGGTCCACTCGATCGGCCCCCCCGGGGCGTCGCCGGCGTCCGCGACGGGCTGCAGCTCGACCTCGACGGCGCCGAAGATCTCGCGGTTGCCCAGGGCGCGGTCGACGTGCGCCGAGCCGACCCCGCCCGAGCGCAGGGCCTCGCGGTAGGCGACCCGCGGCTGCCCCATCTGGGCGCCGACGTGGAACTCCGCCCGCAGGCGCCGCTGGGCGACCTCGAGGTGCAGCTCCCCCATCCCCGCCACGAGCCACTGGCCCGTGTCCTCGTCCTCGCGCACGTGGAAGGTCGGGTCCTCGTGGGCGAGGCGCTCGAGCGCGGCGCGGAGCTTGTCGCGGTCGGCGGTCGACTCCGGCTCGACGACCATGGTGATGACGGGCTCGGGGAAGGCCGCGGGCTCCAGCAGGACGTGGGCGCGCTTGTCGCACAGCGTGTCGCCGGTCCCCGTGTGCTTCAGCCCCGTCAGCGCGACGATCTCGCCCGGCCCGGCGGCGTCGAGCGGCGTGCGCGCGTCCGCGTGCATCCGCAGCACCCGGGCGATCCGCTCGCGCTTGCGGGCGCGCGGGTTGAAGAGCTCCTGCCCCGGCACCAGCTCGCCGGCGTAGACCCGCACGAAGGTCAGGTCCCCGTGGGCGTCGGCGTACATCTTGAACGCCAGGGCGCAGACCGGGTCGCTCCGCACCGGCGGGCGCTCGACCGGCTCGCCGTCGGGCGTCTCCCCGCGGATCGGCGGCACCTCCGCCGGCGTGGGCAGGTAGTCGACGACCGCGTCCATCAGCGGCTGGACGCCGACGTTGCGCAGCGCGGAGCCGCACAGGACCGGCACGAGCGTCCCGGCGACCACGCGGGCGCGCAGGGCCCGGCGCAGCTCGTCGGGGGCCGGCTCGCGGCCCTCCTCGAGGACGGCGGACAGCAGGACCTCGTCCTCCTCGGCCAGCCGGTCGACCAGCTCCGCGCGCAGGATCTGGACGTCGTCCGCGAGCTCGGCCGGCACGTCCACCTCGGTCGGCGGCGCCGCGCCCTCGGGGTCGAACTCCAGCGCGCGCACGGCGATCACGTCGACGACGCCGCGCAGCTCGCCGTCGCGGAAGAGCGGGAGCTGGACGGGCACGGCCGGGGCCTCCAGCCGCCGGCGCATGCTCTCGACCGCGGCCAGCACGTCGGCGCCCGCGCGGTCGCACTTGTTCACGAAGGCGACCGCCGGCACGCCGAACTTGCGCATCTGGCGCCACACCGTCTCCGACTGCGCCTGGACGCCCGCCACGGCGTCCACCACGAGGACGGCCCCGTCGAGCACGCGCATGCACCGCTCGACCTCGACGGTGAAGTCGACGTGGCCGGGGGTGTCGATCAGGTTCAGGACCGCGTCCCGCCAGGGCAGGGTCGTCGCCGCCGCGGTGATCGTGATGCCCCGCTCGCGCTCCTCGGCCATCCAGTCCATGACCGTGGTGCCCTCGTCCACGGCGCCGAAGCGGTGCTCGACGCCGGAGAAGAAGAGCATGCGCTCGGTGACCGTCGTCTTGCCGGCGTCGATGTGGGCCACGACGCCCAGGTTGCGCATGCGCTCGAGCTCCATCCCGGCATCCTAGCCAGGCGGGCTGGCGGGCCGAAGGGGCGCCCGCGCGCGCGGACCTACACGCGGCCCAGCACGTCGGCGTTGCGCCGCAGGAACTCGTCCGCCCAGCGGTAGCCGTCGAGCAGGCCGTCGGTCGGGCGGCCGGTCAGCGCGCAGGCCGCGTACAGCGCCTCGACCGAGGCCAGGCCCGGGGCGGGGTCCGCGAACGTCTTGCTGGCCCGCGGGTAGGCGGTCCGCAGGGCCGGGAGGCGCCGCGGCACGAGCTCGCCGTCGACGGTCGCGAGCAGCTGGTCGACCCGGCGCCAGGCGCAGTCGACGAGCAGCAGCCCGAGGTCGGCGTCCGCCGCGGAGAGCTCCTCGCCCTCGACGTGCAGCAGCACCCGCCGGCCGGCGGCCAGGCGGCGCTCGTGGTGGTAGGTCGCGAAGCGCAGCCCGGGGCGCCCCTTCAGCGGCGTGAGGGAGCACTTGCGCTCCGACTCGCGCGGGTCGCGCAGGATCAGGACGTCGTCCTCTCGCATGGCTCTCGGGGCGCGGGCGCGGGCCCGGAACGCGCGAGGCCAGGCTCGCCGCAGCGCGCCTGGCCCCGTTCGTGGTCCGTCCCGTCGCCGGTCGGGATCAGCGCGCGTAGTGCGCGTAGGCCTTGTTGGCGTCGGCCATCTTGTGGACGTTCTCCTTCCACTGGACGGACGCGCCGGTGCCGTTGTAGGCGTCGATCAGCTCCTCGGCGAGGCGCTGGGCCATGGGCTTGCCCTTCTTCTTGCGGGCGTTGTCGATCAGCCAGCGGATGGCGAGGCTCTGCTGGCGGTTGCGCTTGACCTCGCGGGGCACCTGGTAGTTGGCGCCGCCGACGCGCTTCGAGCGCACCTCGACCGACGGGCGCACGTTGTCGATGGCGCGGGTGAAGATCTCGGCCTGGTCCTCGACGTCGGGCAGCTTCTTCGAGGCCAGGTCGAGGGCGTCGTAGAAGATCTTCTGGGCGGTGCCCTTCTTGCCGTCCCACATCAGCTTGTTGATGAGCTTCGTGGCGAGCATCGACCCGAACTTCGGGTCGGGGCGCTGGAGCACGGCGGTCGAGCGGTAGTTGCGCGGCATGGGCGGGTTCCGGGTGGACGGTGGAGTGGACGTTGGGCCCGGGGCCTACTTCTTGGGGCGCTTGGCGCCGTACTTCGAGCGGGCCTGGAGGCGTCCGTCGACGCCGGACGAGTCGAGGCTGCCGCGGACGATGTGGTAGCGCACGCCGGGCAGGTCGCGCACGCGGCCGCCACGGACCAGGACCACCGAGTGCTCCTGGAGGTTGTGGCCCTCGCCCCCGATGTACGCCGTGATCTCCTTGCCGTTCGACAGGCGCACGCGGGCGACCTTGCGCAGGGCGGAGTTCGGCTTCTTGGGCGTCTGGGTCTTCACCTGCAGGCAGACGCCCCGCTTCTGCGGGCACGCCTCGAGCACGGGCGACTTGGACCGCTTCTTGATGTTCTTGCGGCCCTTGCGGACGAGCTGGTTGATGGTCGGCATGTCGGTGGGGTCGGTTCCCTGGGGTGGCGCGCCTCCGGGTGCGCACCGGGTCGCGGGCGAAAGATTCTAGAGGGGTCGGGCGCGGGGTCAAGCCGGGGGACGCGGGCCCCCTCTCACCGGGCCCGCCGGGGCCCTCGGGTCACCGGTCCCGCCGGGGCCCCCTGGTGCGGGGGCCACCCGGGGCCCGCCGCGTCGGCGGGCGGGCCCGGGGTGCGGGTCCCGGCTGCGGCTCAGGACTCGGACTTGCCTCCGTCGTCGTCGGACTTGGCCTCGTCCCCGGACTCGCTGGCGGCGGGAGCCTCCTTCTCGGCGGCGGTCGCCGTCGAGGCGGGCGCCCCGTCCGACGCGGGCGCGCCGTCGGAGCCGGTGGCGGCGAGCAGGCCCGCCGCCGCGGCGTCGGCCATCGGGTCCACGCCGCCCGAGAGCAGCGCCTCCATCTCGGCCTCCGCACCGCGCGGCGAGAAGCTCGCCGTCGCCCCGATCTCGCCGAAGTCGATGTTCTTCTTCACGCGCGTCCGGTGGTGGTCGCGGAACCCGGTGCCCGTGGGCACGAGGTGGCCGAGGATGACGTTCTCCTTGAGCCCGACGAGGTAGTCGCGGCGGCCGGCGATCGCGGCCTCGGTGAGCACCTTCGTGGTCTCCTGGAAGCTGGCGGCCGAGATGAAGGAGTCCGACGAGAGCGACGCCTTGGTGATGCCGAGCAGCAGCGTCTGGCCGGTGGCCGGCTTCTTGCGCTCCTTGCGCAGGCGGTCGTTCTCGTTGCGGAACCGGAAGCGGTCCACCACGGCGCCGGGGAGGAACTCCGAGTCGCCGGGGTCGTTGACCTGAATCTTCCGCATCATCTGGCCGATGATGATCTCGATGTGCTTGTCGTCGATGCCGACGCCCTGCGAGCGGTAGACGTTCTGGATCTCCCGTAGCAGGTAGGTCTGCACGTTCTCCTCGCCGGAGATGCGCAGGATGTCGTGGGGGTCGAGGGGGCCGTCGACCAGGGGCTCGCCGGCGCGGACGTCGTCGCCCTTGTGGACGCGCAGGTGCTTGCCCTGCGGGACGGCGTGCTCCTGCTCCTCGATGACCTCGTCCTTCGGGCCCAGGGCGCGCACGATGATCGTCCGCTTCCCGCGCTTCTTGTCGCCGAGCTCGATCAAGCCGTCGATCTCCGAGATCACCGCCGGCTCCTTCGGCCGGCGCGCCTCGAAGAGCTCCGTGACGCGCGGCAGGCCGCCGGTGATGTCCTCGGTGCCGGAGATGTCGCGGGCCGTCTTGGCCAGCAGCTCGCCGGGGCCGGTCGTGACGCCCTCCTCGACCTCGAGGTAGGCGCGCTCGGGGATCGGGTACAGCGCCAGCGCCTGGCCGGCGTCGTCCTCGAGCACGATCTGCGGGTGCAGGTCGCCCTTGTGCTCGATGACCTGCTTGCGGATCGTGCCGCGACGGGCGTCGCGCTCGATCTTCAGCGTCTTGTTCTCGATCAGGTCCTCGTAGCGCACGCGGCCCTTGAACTCGGCCAGGATCGGCACGTGGTGCGGGTCCCACTTGCACATGGCCTCGCCCGCCTTCACCTCCTGCTCGTCCTTGACGAACATCTGGGCGCCGACGGGGACCGTGTAGCGGTCCACCTCGCGGCCGCGGTCGTCCAGCAGGCGGATCTCGCCGTTGCGGTTCAGGACGACCTCCTGCTTCTGCGCGTTCTTGACGACCTTGAGGTTGGCCAGGTTGACGACGCCGTCGCGCTTGGCCTTCACCTCGGACTCCTCGACGGCGCGGCTGGCCGTGCCGCCGATGTGGAAGGTCCGCATGGTGAGCTGCGTCCCGGGCTCGCCGATGGACTGGGCGGCGATGATGCCGACCGCCAGCCCGCGCTCGCCGAGGGAGCCGCGCGACAGATCCATGCCGTAGCAGCGGGCGCAGAGCCCGAAGCCGGCCTCGCAGGTGAGCGGGCTGCGCACGCGGATGCGCTCGTGGCCCAGCTCCTCGATGCGGCGGGCGGCGTCCTCGGTGATCAGCTCGCCCTCGCGGACGATGACCTCGTCGTTGACGACGTCCACGATCGTGTCGCGCGCGCAGCGCCCGCGGATGGCCTGGGCCAGGGTCAGCACGACCTTCTCGCCCTTGTAGACGACGCCCTTGGTGACGCCGTTCGGCGTGCCGCAGTCCTCCATCGAGACGACCACGTTCTGCGCGACGTCCGTCAGCTTGCGCGTCAGGTAGCCGGCGTCGGCCGTCTTGAGGGCGGTGTCGGCCAGACCCTTGCGGGCGCCGTGGGTCGACGAGAAGTACTCGAGGACCTTCAGCCCCTCGCGGAAGTTGGCCTTGATGGGCGTCTCGATGATCTTGCCCGACGGCTTGGCCATCAGGCCGCGCATGCCGCCCAGCTGGCGGATCTGGTCGATCGAGCCCCGCGCGCCCGACTGCACCATGCAGTAGATCGGGTTCACGTAGGTCGTGTCGAGCCGCTGGTCCTCGCGCAGCACCTGCATCAGGTCCTGACCGACGCGCTCGCGCGCGTGCGTCCAGTTGTCGATGATCTTCAGGTAGCGCTCGCCCTCGGTGATCACGCCCTTCTGGAAGGCCTTCTCGACCTTGTCGATCTCGCCCTGGGTCTCGTCCAGGATCTTCTGCTTGGTCGGCGGGACGCGCATGTCGTCCTTGGCGAAGGACAGGCCGGCGCGCGTGGCCGCCTTGAAGCCCAGGTCCTTCAGGTCGTCCAGCAGCTTCAGCGTCGCGTCGCGCCCGAGCAGGCGGTGGCAGTCGCTGATGAGGTTCTGGATGCCGCGCTTGTCGAGCTCGTAGTTGTAGAACGGCATCCCCGGGGGAAGGATGTCGTTGAAGATCGCGCGGCCGATCGTCGACATGAGCAGCTGGCGCTGGCCGTCGACCTCGATCAGCCCGTCCTCGCCGACCGCGACCGGGTCCTGGTTGCGGGCCTGCTTCACCATGCGCCCCGCCTCCAGGTGGACCTGGACGGGCATGTGGGTGCGCGTGATGCCGTGGCCGTACGCCAGGAACAGCTCGTTCAGCGAGCTGTAGCGCCGCGGCTTCTCGCCCTCCTCGAGGATGTAGTCCTTCGTGAGGTAGTAGATCCCGAGGACCATGTCCTGGGACGGCGAGATGATCGGGGAGCCGTTCGCCGGCGAGAAGATGTTGTTCGACGCCAGCATCAGCGTCGCGGCCTCGATCTGCGCCTCGAAGGAGAGCGGCAGGTGCACCGCCATCTGGTCGCCGTCGAAGTCGGCGTTGAAGCCGCCGCACACCAGCGGGTGCAGGCGGATGGCGTTGCCCTCGATGAGCACCGGCTCGAAGGCCTGGATGCCCATGCGGTGCAGCGTCGGCGCGCGGTTCAGCAGCACGGGGTGCTCGTGGATCACCTCCTCGAGGATGTCCCAGACCTCCTCGTCGCGCCGCTCGAGCATCTTCTTGGCCGACTTGATGGTGTCGGCCAGGTTCAGCTCCTTGAGGCGCCGGATGATGAACGGCTGGAAGAGCTCGAGGGCGACCTTCTTGGGCAGGCCGCACTGGTGCAGCTTCAGCTCCGGGCCGACCACGATGACCGAGCGCGCCGAGTAGTCCACGCGCTTGCCCAGCAGGTTCTCGCGGAAGCGCCCCTGCTTGCCCTTGATCATGTCGGTAAGGGACTTCAGCGGGCGGTTCGACGAGCCCAGCACCGGGCGGCGGCAGCGGCCGTTGTCGAACAGCGCGTCCACCGACTGCTGCAGCATCCGCTTCTCGTTGCGGATGATGACCTCGGGGGCGTTGAGGTCGAGCAGCTTCTTCAGGCGGTTGTTCCGGTTGATCAGGCGCCGGTACAGGTCGTTCAGGTCCGACGTGGCGAAGTTGCCGGAGTCCAGCAGCACGAGCGGACGCAGGTCCGGCGGGATGACCGGGACGACGTCCATGATCATCCACTCGGGCTTGTTGCCCGAGTCGCGCAACATCTCGACGGTGCGCAGGCGCTTGATGATGTCCTTCATGCGCTGCTTGGAGCGCGTCGACATCAGCTCCTCGCGGAGCTCGCTGGACACGAGGTCCAGGTCCAGCCGCTGGAGGATGCGCTTCAGCGCCTCGGCGCCCATGTCGGCGTCGAACTCGCTGCCGTACTTGGCGCGCGACTGCCGGAACTCGTCCTCGGTCAGCAGCTGCAGCTCCTGCAGCGGCGTGTCGCCGGGGTCGATGACGACGTAGTCCTGGAAGTAGACGATGCGCTCCAGGTTCGACGTCTGCATGCCGAGCAGCGTGCCGAGCCGGCTGGGCATGGCCTTGAAGAACCAGATGTGCGCGACCGGCGCGGCCAGGTTGATGTGCCCCATGCGCTTCCGGCGCACGCGGCTGTGCGTGATCATCACGCCGCACTTGTCGCAGACGATGCCCTTGTGCTTGATGCCCTTGTACTTCCCGCAGAAGCACTCCCAGTCCTTCTCGGGACCGAAGATGCGCTCGCAGAACAGGCCGTCGCGCTCGGGGCGGTACGTCCGGTAGTTGATCGTCTCCGGCTTCTTGACCTCGCCGTAGGACCACGACCGGATGTCCTCCGGCGACGCCAGGCTGATGGTGACGCTGCCGAAGTCGTTGATGCGGTTCTGGATGTTGGTCTCGACCATTCCGGACCTCCTTAGAGCGTCGCCTTCTTCTGGAGCTGCATGTTGAGCGCCAACCCCTTGATCTCGTTGGTCAGCACCTCGAAGGAGACGGGCGTTCCGGGCTCGAGGATGTTGAGCCCCTTCACCATGGCCTCGTAGATCTTGGTCCGACCCTCGACGTCGTCGGACTTCACGGTCAGCTGCTCCTGGAGGATGTTGGCGGCGCCGTAGGCCTCGAGCGCCCACACCTCCATCTCGCCGAACCGCTGGCCGCCGAACCGCGCCTTGCCGCCCAGCGGCTGCTGGGTGATCAGGCTGTACGGGCCGGTGGCGCGCGCGTGCACCTTCTCGTCCACCAGGTGGTGGAGCTTCAGCATGTACATGATCCCGACGGTCACGTGCTGCTCGAAGGCCTGGCCGGTGCGCCCGTCGAACAGGGTGAACTTGCCGGTCTTGGGCAGGCCCGCCTTGTCGAGCAGGCCCTCGATGTCCTCCTCGCTGGCGCCGTCGAAGGCGGGCGAGTGGCAGCGCACGCCGAGCTTCTGCGCGGCGAGGCCCAGGTGCGTCTCCAGGATCTGGCCGACGTTCATGCGGCTGGGCACGCCCAGCGGGTTCAGCACGATGTCGACCGGCGTGCCGTCCTCGAGGTACGGCATGTCCTCCTGGCGCATGATCTTCGAGATCACGCCCTTGTTGCCGTGGCGGCCGGCCATCTTGTCCCCCACCGAGAGGTTGCGCTTGGTGGCGACGTAGACCTTGACCATCTCGAGCACGCCCGTGGGCAGCTCGTCGCCGCGGCTGAGCCGGTTGACGACCTTGTTCTTCTCGGACTCCTTGTCCTCGATCTTGGCGCGGTACTCCGCCTCGGCCACGAGCGCCTGCTTGCGCTTCGCCTCGTCGGGGTTCTCCTCGGCCGCCGCCAGGCACAGCAGGCGGACGCGGCGCAGCTCGTCGTAGGTCGCCGTGTCGTCGAACGTGACCGGCTTGCCGGTCAGGTCGTCGATCACCTCGACCCCTAGCGCCTGCTTGACGTCCCGCAGCATCGCCTCGGTGTAGTCCTTCAGCGCGCGCAGGAACTCCTTCTCGGCGTCGCGGATCTGCGCCAGGGCCTTGCCGCGCTCGGCGTCGGTCAGGTTGACCCGGCGCGAGAACTTCTGCGCGCCGATGACCACCCCGCGCGTGCCGGGGGGCATCGTCAGCGAGGCGTTCTTCACGTCGACGCCGGCCTTGCCGAAGATCGCGTGGAGCAGCTTCTCCTCGGGGGTCAGCTCGCTCTTCGACTTCGGCGCGACCTTGCCGACCAGGATGTCGCTGGCCTCGACGAAGGTGCCGATGCGCACGATCCCGCTCTCGTCGAGGTTGGCCAGGGCCTTCTCGCCGACGTTCGGGATGTCGCGGGTGAACTCCTCCTTGCCGAGCTTGGTCTCGCGGACCTCGACCTCGTACTCCTCGATGTGGATCGAGGTGAACACGTCCTCGCGCACGAGGCGCTCGGACACGAGGATCGCGTCCTCGTAGTTCAGGCCCTCCCAGGGCATGAAGGCGACCAGCAGGTTGCGGCCCAGGGACAGCTCGCCCATGCGGCTGGCGGCCCCGTCGGCCAGCAGCTGGCCCTTCTCGACCTTCTGGCCGACCTCGACCACCGGCTTGTGGTTCTGGCTGGTGCGCTCGTTCAGGCCGCGGAACTTGGTGAGCTTGTACTCCTCCTCGTCGACCTGGATGCGCCGGGCGTCCACGTACTTGACGGTGCCGGCCTTCTTGGCCCGCATCACCATGTTCGTGTTCATGGCGACGACGCCCTCCATGCCCGTGCCGACCACCGGGGGCTCGGACACGAGCAGGGGCACCGCCTGCCGCTGCATGTTCGAGCCCATGAGCGCCCGGTTGGCGTCGTCGTGCTCGAGGAACGGGATCAGCGCGGCGGACACGCCGACGATCTGCTGCGGCGAGATGTCCATGTAGTCCACGCCGGTCGGCGGGACCTCGATGTTCTCGCCGTCCGCGCGGGCCAGGACGCGGTCGCCGACGATCGTGCCGTCGGTCTCGATCTTCGCGTCGGCGGGCGACAGCACGTTGCCGTGCTCCTCGTCCGCGCGCAGGTAGTCGACCTTGTCGGTCAGCTTGCCCTTGACCACCTTGCGGTACGGGGTGGTCAGGAAGCCGTAGTCGTCGAGCTTCGCGTACATCGAGAGCGACGAGATCAGGCCGATGTTCGAGCCCTCGGGCGTCTCGATCGGGCACAGGCGGCCGTAGTGCGACAGGTGCACGTCGCGGACGTCGAAGCCGGCGCGCTTGCGGTTCAGGCCGCCCGGGCCGAGCGCCGAGAGGCGCCGCTCGTGCGTCAGCTGGCTCAGGGGGTTCGTCTGGTCGACGACCTGGCTGAGCTCGCCGCGGCCGAAGAAGTACTCGATCGCGCTCGAGAAGGTCTTCGAGTTGATCAGGTTGCGCGGGCTGACCGTCTCGGGGTTCTCGAGGTTCATCCGCTCCTGGGCGGTGCGGCGCAGCTTCAGCAGGCCCTTGCGGAACTCGTCCCCTGCCAGCTCGGCGATCGTGCGCACCCGGCGGTTGCCGAGGTTGTCGATGTCGTCGATCAGGCCCTCGCCGTTGCGCAGCCCGATCAGGTACTTGATCGAGTTGATGATGTCCTGCGGCTGCAGCACCTGGACGTCCTCGGGGATGTCCTGGTCGAACTTGCGGTTGAGGCGGAAGCGGCCGACGCGGCCGAGGCGGTAGCGCTGTGCGTCGTAGAACTTCTCGTGGAACAGCTCGCGCGCCTTCTCGAGCTGCGGCGGGTTGCCCGGGCGCAGGCGGCTGTAGATGCGCAGCAGGGCCTCGTCGTGGCTCTTGGTCGGGTCGTCGTGGAGCGTGTTGATGATCAACATGTCCAGCTCCTCGACCTTGGCGTCGATGACCTCGACCTCGGCCAGGTCGCTCGCGGCGATCTCGAGGGCGGCCGTCTCCGGGATCGGCATGCCCGAGGGCACGAGCACCTCGCCGGTCTTCAGCACGACGATGTCGCCGACCGCGATGTGGTCGGTGATCGCCTTGGCGAAGGCGTTCTGCGTCTGGTTCTTGCCCTTCTTGACCGTGCGGGTCTTGTAGAAGGTGCGCAGGATGTCCTGGTCGGTCGACAGCGACTCGTCCAGGGCGCGCAGGAACGTGACGGCCGAGAACTTGCCGGACTGGTCGATGCGGACCGTCAGCACGTCCTTCTTGGTGACGTTCAGCTCCACCCACGAGCCGCGCTCGGGGATGATCCAGCAGTTGTGGAGCTTCTTGTCGGCGGTCGACTGGTCCACCGAGAAGTCGACGCCCGGCGAGCGGTGCAGCTGGCTGACGATGACGCGCTCGGAGCCGTTGATGATGAACTCGCCGCCCCCGATCATGATCGGGATCTCGCCGAGGTAGACCTCCTCCTCGATCGGCTCCGGCTTGATCAGGCGCAGACGCACCTTGAACGGGTAGCCGAACGTCAGGCGGAGCTGGCGGCACTCCTCGATCGTGTACCGGGGCTTGCCGAGGTCGTAGCCGAGGTACTCCAGACACATGGTCTTGTCGTAGGAGTAGATCGGGAACACCTCGCTCAGCAGCGACTCCAGGCCGTGGAGGTCGCGGTTCGCCTGGGGCACCTCGACCTGGAGGAAGTCGTCGTACGCCTTGGTCTGGATCTCGACGAGATCCGGGACGTCGACGATCGCCGGGTACTTGCCGAACTTGACGATCGAGTCGGTGGCGGGGGGCGTCATGCTTCAAACACCTTCGGGGGTCGTATCCCTGGGGGCGTCGGATCCTTCTCTCTGGTGGGATCCCGACGAGCCGGTCTCGAGGTTCACGACGGGCGCGCTTCCGAACGGCCGGAAGCGCGCGCGCCCGCGCGGAGGAGCTGCAGCTCCCCCCCACGGGCTCGGTACCGTGCGCGGTCCTGCGCGTACGGCGCGGGCGCCGGAACGCGAGCGCCCGAGCCCCGAAGGTCCCCCCCGCCGGCGCGGCCGGTCGGGCGGGGGTGCCTGGGGGTCTCGGGGAGCGCGGACCGGCGCCGGGCCGCGGGGGCGCCCGGAGCACGGTGCGGGTAGCGAGGGCCCGGGGCGGAACGCCCGCGGTGGCCCGGAGCAGACCTTCCCCGGCGGCGGGCCCGGGGGCCCGCCGGGAGCGCCCGTCCCGCGGCCGCCGAAGGAGCGGACGGGGTGGCGGACGCCGGATCGCAGGGGAAGCGGATCGAGATCAAGGAGAGGCGGCAGGGACTCAGGCCAGCTCGACCGTGGCCCCGGAGCCCTCCAGTTGCGTCTTGATCTCTTCGGCTTCTTCCTTGGTGCAGCCTTCCTTGACGGCCTTGGGAGCCGCCTCGACCAGGTCCTTGGCCTCCTTGAGGCCGAGACCGGTGATCGCGCGGACTTCCTTGATGACCTGGATCTTCTTGGCACCGATGTCCTTGAGGACGACGTCGAA
>JAUIDW010000029.1 GCA_030428395.1 bacterium
GGCGGCGCAGGTCGACCAGCGACACGGTGCCGGTGTCCGCGTAGATCAGCGCGGCCCCGTACAGGAAGATCGCGGTGGCGAAGGCGCCCAGCAGGAAGTACTTCACGCCGGCCTCGATCGAGCGCGCGCGCTGGCGGCGGAAGGCGGCCAGGGCGTAGAGCGGCAGCGACAGCGTCTCGAGCCCCACGAAGAACACGATCAGGTCCTGCGCGCCGGCCATCAGCATCATGCCGACGGGCGTGGTGAGCATCAGGAAGTCGTGCTCGGCCAGGAACGGCCTGTCCTCGCGGTAGTAGCCGACGCTGAACAGCCACGCCAGGGCGGTCGAGCTGAGGAAGATCAGGCCCCAGACCGCCGTCGTGCGGTCCGCCAGCAGCGTGCCGTCGAGCACCAGGCCCGGGGGGTCCAGGAACAGCCCGCGCTCGGACACGAGCGCGCCGAGCAGCGCCAGGCCGATCACGACCGGGCGGGCGCGGCGCAGGGGCGCGAAGACGCCGGTCGCCAGGACGCCGAGCAGGCCGAGCGCCAGGATCAGCAGGGGCTGGACGGCGCGGACCGACTGCGGGTCGAAGATCGCGCGCAGCTCTTCGGGGCTCATCGTTCACCTCGCTGGGCGACGCGGAGGGGCTCGCCGTCCGGATCGGGGGCGCGCGCGACGGCGCGGGCGGCCTCGACCCGCTGGACCACCTGCTCGACCGAGGCGGCGGTGCGGTCGAGGAACGCCGCCGGGCGCACCCCGATCCACACGACCAGGACGACCAGCGGGACCATCAGGCCGACCTCGCGCAGGTCGAGGTCGGTCAGGCTCCGGTTCTCGTCGCGCGTCACGGCGCCGAACAGCACCCGGCGCGTGGCGGACAGCAGGTACACCGCGCCGAAGACCACGCCGGTCACGCCGACCGCCGCCCACAGGGGCGCGGCCTGGAAGGAGCCGAGCAGGATCAGGTACTCGCCCACGAAGCCGTTCAGGCCGGGCAGGCCGACGCTGGAGAGCACCGTGACGACCAGGAAGATCGCGAACACGGGCATGACCGCCGCCAGGCCGCCGAACTGGTCGAGCGCGCGCGTGTGGCGGCGCTCGTAGACCATGCCGACCAGCAGGAAGAGCAGGCCGGTGGACAGGCCGTGGTTGACCATCTGCAGCACCGAGCCGGCCACCCCGGCCTCGGTCAGGGCGAACAGCCCGAGCACGACGAAGCCCAGGTGGCTGACCGACGAGCAGGCGACCAGCCGCTTCAGGTCGTTCTGGGCCATGGCCAGGAAGGCGCCGTAGACGATGCCGACCGCGCCCAGGCCCATCAGCAGCGGCGCGGCCTCGAGCGACGCGGCGGGGAACATCGCCACGCCGAAGCGCAGCAGGCCGTACGTGCCCATCTTCAGCAGGACGCCGGCCAGGATGACCGACCCCGACGTCGGCGCCTCGGTGTGCGCGTCCGCCAGCCACGTGTGGAACGGCAGGACCGGGACCTTGATGGCGAAGGCCAGCGCGAAGGCGGCGAAGAGCGGCAGCTGGTCGGCCAGCGGCAGCGCGGCCGCCAGGTCGGTCAGGGCCAGCACGTCGGCGCCCGCGCCCGCGCCGCGGAAGCGGTACAGCAGGGCGATGACGCCGACCAGCATCACCAGGCTGCCGGCCAGCGTGTACAGGAAGAACTTCAGCGTCGCGTAGAGCCGGCGCTCGCCGCCCCAGATGCCGACCATGAAGTACAGCGGGACGAGGCTGACCTCCCAGAAGAAGTAGAAGAGCACCAGGTCCAGCGCGACGAACACGCCGAGCATGCCCGTCTGCATGACGAGCAGCCAGACCATGAACTCCTTCACGCGCTCGGTGATGTGGCCCCACGTCGACAGCACGACGAAGGGCATCAGCGTGGTGGTCAGAGCGACCATCAGGATCGACAGGCCGTCGACGCCCAGGCGGAAGCGCACCGGCACGTCGCCCGGCAGGTCGAACCACGGGCGGTCGACCGCGTACTGGACCGCGGCGGTGCCGGTCTCGAAGCCGACGAACAGCACCGCGCCGAGCACGGCGACGACCGACGTGGTCGCGAGCGTCACCAGGCGCAGCAGGCGCGTCGAGCTCGCCGGCATCAGCACGACGAGCAGGGCGCCGATCAGGGGCAGGAACGTGATCCAGGTCAGCATCGTCGGGCTCCTACACCCACATCCACACGAGGGCCAGGGCGGCGGTGCCGGCGCCGATCCACACGGCGTAGCTCTTGATGTCGCCGTCGGAGGCCGCGCGCATGCGCTGGCCCAGGGCCGAGGCGGCGCGGCCGGCGCCGTTGACCAGGCCGTCGATCACCAGCTGGTCGATCAGCACGGCGATCCCGAAGGCCAGCAGCTTGACCGGCAGCACGATGCGCTCGGTGTAGGACGTGTCCACGCGCCAGGCGTCGCGCAGGAAGGCCACCAGGCCGGGGCGGGCGCGCTCGAAGCGCTCGTCGGGCGCCGGGCCCGCGCGGTAGGCGTGGAAGCCCTTGTGCGCGAAGAAGAGGGCCACGCCGGCGCCGAGGGCCAGCAGGACCCACTCGACGGCGTGCGAGAGGTGGTGCGCGCCCAGCATCTCCTCGCCGGGGGCGACGACCGGGTGCAGCCACGCGTGCAGGACGTGCGGGACGTGGAACACCGGCGGCAGCCCGAGGGCGACGCCGCCCACGACCGACAGGGCCGCCAGGATCCACAGCGGCAGCGTCATCACCGGCGGCGACTCGTGGGGGTGCACCTCGGCGGGGTCGAAGCGCTCCTCGCCGTGGAAGGTGAGCGCGACCATCCGCCACGTGTAGAACGCCGTCAGCGCGGCGGTCACCAGGCCGACGAGCCACACGAGCGAGTACGCGCCCCCCGTGGCGAAGGCGTGGGCCAGGATCTCGTCCTTCGAGAAGTAGCCCGACATCAGCGGCAGGCCCGACAGCGCCGCCGCCCCGGCCAGGAACGTCCTGTAGGTGGCCGGCATGTGCTTGCGCAGGCCGCCCATCCTCAGCATGTCCTGCTCGTGGTGCATGCCGTGGATCACGCTGCCCGCGGCGAGGAAGAGCAGGCCCTTGAAGAAGGCGTGCGTCACCAGGTGGAAGATCGCGCTGGCGAAGGCGCCCGCCCCGAGGGCGACGAACATGTAGCCGAGCTGGCTGACGGTCGAGTAGGCCAGCACCTTCTTGATGTCGCGCTGGAACAGCGCCGAGGTCGCGCCGACCAGGGCCGTGGCGGCGCCGACGAAGCCGACGAGGGACAGCACGGCGGGGCTGGCGGCGAACAGCGGGTTCAGGCGCACCACCAGGTACACGCCCGCGGTGACCATCGTGGCGGCGTGGATCAGCGCCGAGACCGGCGTGGGGCCGGCCATGGCGTCGGGCAGCCACACGAAGAGCGGGATCTGGGCGGACTTGCCGACCGCGCCGCCGAAGAGCAGCAGGGCCGCGAGGCCCAGCCTGGTCGAGAGCTCCGGGTCGCTGGCCAGGACGACCGAGTCGTGGGCGACCGTGGCCAGGTCCAGCGTGCCGAACACGTCGACCAGCAGGAACGAGCCCACCAGGAAGCAGGCGTCGCCGATGCGGTTGACGACGAAGGCCTTCTGGCCGGCCTCGGCGGGCCAGCCCTTGTCGTACCAGAAGCCGATCAGCAGGTACGAGCAGAGCCCGACGCCCTCCCAGCCGACGAAGAGCCCCACCAGGCTGCTGGAGAGCACCAGCATCAGCATCGCGAAGACGAACAGGTTCAGGTACCCGAAGTACTTCGCGAAGCCCGGGTCGCCCCGCATGTACCCGGCCGAGTAGACGTGGATCAGCAGGCCGACGCCCGAGACCACGAGCGCCATCGTGATCGAGAGCTGGTCGAACACGAGCGACACGTCGAAGGCGAGGTCGCCGACGTGGATCCAGGTCCACGTCGAGCTCTCCAGCCACGCGTGGTCGGCCCCGTCGGCGGCGGCGAGCCGGAAGAAGGCCACGACCGACACGACGAAGGCGCCGGCGACGGCCGTGCAGGCCACGACCGGCGCCAGGGCGGAGGGCCCGATCGCATCGGGAGCGGCGCGGCGGGCGCGCAGGGTCGCGAGGTGGAGCACGCCGCACAGGGCGGCGCCGAGCAGCGGCAGCAGGGGGACCAGCCAGAGCACGGGCTCAGCCCCCCATCTCGCCGAGGGTCTCCGTGCGGACCGACTGCTTCAGCCGGTACACGGCGATGATCAGCGCGAGGCCCACGGCGGCCTCGGCGGCGGCGACGGCGATCACGAAGATCGCGAACACCGGCCCCTCCATGCTGGGGTGGTCCGGCGTCGAGTGCAGGCGGCTGGCCGCGAGGAACGTCAGGATCGCCGCGTTCAGCATCAGCTCGATGCACATCAGCACGACGATCATGTTCCGGCGCACGAAGAAGCCCAGGACGCCCAGGGCGAAGAGCGCCGCCGCCAGGACGAGCAGGTGCTCGGTGGGCACGTTCACGAGGTCACCTCCTCCTTCGAGGCCACCGGGTCGGGCAGCGCGGGCGGGGGGGCCGGCGTCGGCGGGGGAGCCGCCAGCGCGGTGGCCGACGCCTCCGGCGGACGCTGGCTCGCCGGGCCGCGCTGGCGCTTGGCCAGGGCCAGGACGGCCACCATGGTCGCGAGCAGCAGCAGCGACACGACCTCGAACGGCAGCGAGTACCGGCCGAACAGCGCCGTGGCGACGTCGGTCAGGTCGTCGATGCCCTCGGCGTGCAGGGCGGCGTCGTGCTCACCGAGCGGGGCGCGGCGCGCCGCGACGGCGCCGACCAGGCCCAGGGCCGCGGCGACCGCCAGGCCGAGCCGGGTCTTGCCCGACAGCAGCGCGTCCTGCAGCCGGAACTGCCCGCGCGTGTCGCCGAGGTTCAGCAGCATGATCACGAACAGGAACAGCACCAGGATGGCGCCCGCGTAGACGAGCACCTGGGCCGCCGCCAGGAACTGGAAGCCCGCCAGCAGGTAGATCACCGCCAGGCAGAAGAACGTCGCGAGCAGCGCGATGATGCTCATCATCGGGCTCCTCGACAGCACGACGCCGGCGCCCGCGGCGACGGCGACGATGCTCAGGAAGTAGAAGAGGAACTCTGCCACCGGTCGTTCAGCCTGTAGACGTAGTCGATGCGCGCCTGGAGGGCGCTCTTCGGGCGCTTCAGGCGCTCGATGTTGTAGACGAGGGCCTGGCGCGTGTAGTCCGCCAGCTCGAGCTCGTCGCTCATGAAGATGGCGTCCTTCGGGCACGCCTCCTCGCAGAAGCCGCACAGGATGCAGCGCAGCATGTCGATGTCGAACCGCTCCGGCTCGCGCTCGATCGTGCGGTCGGTCTCGTGCCCGTCGATCGTGATCGCGTAGGCCGGGCAGGCCGCCTCGCAGAGGCCGCAGGACACGCAGGCGATGTTGCCGTCGTCGTTCACGACGAGGCGCGGCTGGCCGCGCGTGACCTCGGTCGTCGGCAGCGGCTCCTCGGGGTACTGCCGGGTGACCCGCTTCGCGAACAGCTTGCGGAACGTGATCGCCATCCCCCGGAAGATCTCCGGGAGGTAGAGGCGCTCCGCCAGCGTCAGCTCCTTGCGTTCGACGACGACCATCGTGCTCAACCGAGGAGGGAGACCACCGCGCCGGTCAGGAACAGGTTCACCAGGGCGACGGGCAGGAAGACCTTCCACCCCAGGCCCATGAGCTGGTCGAACCGGAAGCGCGGCAGGGTCCAGCGGACCCAGAGGAACAGGAACAGGAACATCGCCGTCTTCGTCATGAAGGCGAGGAACCCGAGGACCCAGTGCGGGTCCTCCACGAACGGGATGCCGAAGCCGCCGAGGAAGAGCGTGGTGGTCAGCCCCGCCATCACGATCATCGCGCAGTACTCGCCCAGGAAGAACAGGGCGAAGCGCATGGCGGAGTACTCGGTGTGGAACCCGCCGACGAGCTCGGGCTCGCACTCGGCGAAGTCGAAGGGGTGGCGGTTCGTCTCCGCGAAGGTCGCGACGACGAACAGCACGAAGGCCACCGGCTGCACGAAGACGTTCCACACGCCGCGCTCGGCCTGGGACGTCACGATCTCGCGCAGGTCGAGGGTGCCCGACAGCGTCACGACCGCGAGCAGGCACAGGATCAGCGTCAGCTCGTAGCTGACCATCTGGGCCGAGGCGCGCAGGCCGCCGAGCAGCGAGTACTTCGAGTTGCTCGCCCACCCGCCCAGGATCGGTCCGTAGACGGCGAGCCCCGAGAACGCCAGCAGGTACAGCGCCCCGACGTCGAGGTCCACGATCGACAGGTTCGTGGCCACCTCGCCGATGCGCACCTCCGGGCCGAACGGGATGACGGCGACCGTCAGCATGGCCGGGATGGCGGACAGGAACGGCGCGAGCCGGAACATGAGGGGGTTCGCGCCGGCGGGCGCCACCTCCTCCTTGAAGATGAACTTGATCAGGTCCGCGAAGGGCTGGAACAGGCCCCACGGGCCGACGCGGTTGGGCCCGTAGCGGTACTGGATCCACGCCGACACCTTGCGCTCGGCGAGCGTCAGGTACGCGGCGGTCCCCAGGAGGATCCCGAAGATCGCCCCGGCCTTCATCAGCCACACGAGGACGTCGGGCATCAGCCTCGGACCTCGGCGGCCTGCAGGCGCGCGAGCATGCGCTCGACGGTCTGCTCCAGGGGCGCGACGCCGACGGGCGGCGGCACGGCCAGCGAGAGCCGGCGGCGGACGCCGTCGACGTTGACCCAGGTGCCCGACTTCTCGACGTGCGTGGGCACGCCCAGCGCGACGTCCAGCGCGGGGACGTCCACGGGGACCGCGTCGAGCACGACCAGCCGCAGGCTCGCGCGCACGGCGGCGAGGCCCTCGGCGCCGACCAGCTCGACGACGCGCTCGCCGGCGAGCACCGCCAGCTCGGCGTCGGCCAGGCGCGCCAGGGCGTCCTCCGCGGTCAGCGCCTCGAACCCGAGGCCGGTCAGCCCGCGGCGGTTGGGGCAGGGGTCGCCCGTGTGCAGCACGTCGTCCTTCAGGTCGTTCGGCGGCGGCGACACGAAGGCGGGCGCGGCGCCCAGCTCGGCGGCCAGCCGCTGCACGGCCGCGGCCTCCTCCTGGGTGGCGAACGGCGAGACCAGCACGACCGCGGACGCGCGGTGGGCGCCGACCATGTCGGCGAGCACGTCCACCGCGTCCTCCACGTCGGCCTCCTCGAGCCCCGACTGGCCGCGCAGCGTCGCGGCGGGCAGGCGCGCGGGCAGGTTCGCGCGGTCGAGCGCGAAGCGCCCGGTGTCGCACATCCAGTACTGGTTGACCTCGAGGTCCGGGCGCGGGCGAAAGCGCTTCACCTCGCCGCCCCGCAGGGTCTCGACCGTGATCGCGCACCCGCGGCTGCACTCGGCGCACGTCGAGGGCGTCTTGCGCAGGTTCCACACGCGCGCCTGGAACCGGAACTCCTTCAGGGTCAGCGCGCCGACCGGGCAGATGTCCGCCAGGTTGCCCTGGTAGTTGCCGGTCAGCGGGCGGTCCATGAACGTCTCGATCACCGAGCGCGAGCCCAGGTCGGACACGGTCAGCTGCGGCGTCCGCGGCACCTCCTCCATGAAGCGCGTGCAGCGGCTGCAGAGGATGCAGCGCTCCTGGTCGAGCACGATGACGTCGCCCAGGCTCTTGCGCTTCTCGAGCTTGCGGCGCGGCTCGGCGCTGCGGCCCTTGCCCTGGCCCTCGGCGAAGGCGTAGTCCTGCAGGTCGCACTCGCCGGCCTTGTCGCAGATCGGGCAGTCCAGCGGGTGGTTCTTCAGCAGGAACTCGAGGCACTCGCGGCGCGTCTCGTGGGCGCGCTCGGCCTCGGTGTCGACCACCATGCCCTCGACGACCGGCGTGCGGCAGGCGACGACCACGCGCGGCGGCATGTCGCCCTGCTGCACCTCGACCTGGCAGATGCGGCACGAGCCCACCGGGCTGAGGCCCGGGTGGTAGCAGTACATCGGGACGTCGGCGCCGTGGTCGTGGCACGCGCGGATCAGCGGCTGGGCCGGATCGGCGTCGACCTCGCGGCCGTTGATCGTGATCTTCGTCATGCGCCCGCTCCGACGGGCTGGGAGGTGCCGGCGAGCGGGCAGCGGCCGAGGCGCACGTGCTCCTCGAGCTCGTCGCGGAAGTGCTTAACCACCGAGTGCGTGGGGATCGCCGCGGCGTCCGACAGCGCGCAGATCGTCTTCCCGGGCGCCATCCCGCTGGCGAGGGTGCTCAGCATGTCGACGTCGTCCATGGTCCCCTGCCCGCGCTCGATGCGGCGGAAGATCTGGTGGAGCCACTGCGTGCCCTCGCGGCACTGGCTGCACTGGCCGCAGCTCTCGTGCTCGTAGAAGCGCAGCGTCACCTCCGCGATGCGCGTCACGCAGGTCGTCTCGTCCATGAAGATCATCGCGCCGGTGCCGAACATCGACCCGGCGCCCTTCACGGAGTCGTGGTCCATCGCGACGTCGATCGAGCCCGCCGGCAGCACGCCGGTCGAGGAGCCGCCGGGGAAGAACGCCTTCAGCTCGCGGCCCTTCCACACGCCGCCGGCGACCTCCTCGAGGATGGACCTCGCGCTGAGGCCGAAGGGCAGCTCGTAGACCCCGGGGCGCTCGACGTGGCCGGAGATGCCGCACAGGAAGTTGCCCGTGCTCTTCTCGGTGCCCATCGAGCGGAACCACTCCGCGCCGCGGGACACGATGAACGGGACATTCTGGATCGTCTCGACGTTGTTGACGGTGGTCGGGTTGCCCCACAGGCCGTACCCGGCGGGGAAGGGCGGCTTGGGGCGCGGGTGGCCGCGCTTGCCCTCGAGGCTCTCCATCAGCCCCGTCTCCTCGCCGCAGATGTAGGCGCCCGCGCCCTTGTGCATCCAGATCTGGCAGGAGAAGTCCGTGCCCATCACGTTCTCGCCGACCAGGCCGGCGGCGCGCGCCTCGTCGATGGCGGCGGCGACGCGCTCGTAGGGCAGGCGGTACTCGCCGCGCACGTAGACGTAGGCCGCCTCGGCGCGCATGGCGTAGCAGGCGATCAGGATCCCCTCGATCAGCCCGTGGGGGTCCTCGCGCAGCAGCACGCGGTCCTTGCACGTTCCCGGCTCGGACTCGTCGGCGTTCACCGCCAGGTACCGCGGCCGGTCGTCCTTCGCGACGTCGGGCATGAAGCTCCACTTCAGCCCCGTGGGGAAGCCCGCGCCCCCGCGGCCGCGCAGGCCGGAGTCCTTCAGCACCGCGATCACGTCCTCGGGCGACAGCGGCGTCTTCAGCACCTTCTCGAGCGCCTCGTAGCCGCCGTTCTCGCGGTACACCTTCAGCGTGTGCGAGTCGGCGACCTCGCAGCGGTCCAGCATGTAGGTCGGGTGCGCGCTCACGCCAGGTCCCCCAGGATGCGCTCGACCTTGGCGGCGTCGAGGTCCTCGTGGTACTCGCCGGCGATCTCCATCATCGGCGCGTTCGCGCAGGCGCCCTGGCACTCGACGGTCTCGACCGTGAAGCGCCCGTCGGCGGACGTGCCGTGCACGGACGCGCCCGTCACGCGGCAGACCTGGTCGATCACGTCCCGCGCGCCGCGCAGCTCGCAGCTGATGTTGTGGCAGACGTTGACCAGGTGCTTGCCGGGCGGCGTCGTGCGGAACATCGGGTAGAAGGACACGACGCCCCACACCTCGACGGGCTCGAGCCCGAAGTAGCCGGCGCAGGCCTCCATCAGCTCGGGGGAGATCCAGCCGGCGTTCTCCTCCTGGATGCGGTGGAGGGCGGGGATCAGGGCCGCGCGCTTCTCGGGGTAGTGGGTGACGAGCTCGTCGAGCTCCGCCACGAGTGCGGGTGCGAGGGTCATCAGCGGTCGACCTCTCCCATCACGAAGTCCAGGCTGCCGATGATGGCGACCATGTCGGAGAACAGGCGGCCCCCGGCGACGTGCGGGATCGCCTGCACGTTCATCAGCCCCGGGGCGCGGATGTGGCAGCGCACGGGGCGCGACGAGCCGTCGGACACGACGTAGAAGCCGAGCTCGCCCTTGCTGGACTCGACGGCGTGGTACGCCTCGCCCCTCGGGACGCGCAGGTCGGTCACGATCTTGAACTGGTAGATCAGCTCCTCCATGGACCGGTGCACGTCGCCCCTGGGGGGCAGCACGAAGCGGCGGTCCTCGAGCAGCACGTCGCCCTTCACGTCCTTCAGCCGGTCCAGCGCCTGGCGGGCGATCCTGGCGGACTGGCGCATCTCCTCGACGCGCACCAGGAAGCGGTCGTAGCAGTCGCCGACGCTGCCGGTGGGGACGTCGAACTCGTACGTCTCGTAGCCGCAGTAGGGCTGCTCGCGCCGGAGGTCCCACTCGACGCCGCTGCCGCGCAGGTTCGGACCCGTGAGCGACAGCGCCTGGGCCTCCTCGGCGGTGATCACGCCGACGCCGCGGTTGCGGTCGATCCAGATGCGGTTGCGCTCGACCATCTTGTTCATCTCCTCGAGATGGCCGGGAAACTCGTCCAGGAACGACCGGATCATCGACTCGATGCCCTCGTCGATGTCGGCGTACACGCCGCCGATCCGGACGTACGTGTTGTTCATCCGGTGGCCGGTGTACGCGTCGAGGATCCTGTAGAGCTCCTCGCGCTGGTTGAACGAGTAGAAGAAGAGTGTCACCGCCCCCAGGTCGATGCCCAGCGTCCCGAAGTAGATCAGGTGCGCCATGATCCGGCTGAGCTCCATCAGGAGCACGCGGACCACCTGCGCGCGCGGCGGGGCCTCGATGCCGGCCAGCTGCTCGACGGCGAGCGCGTAGGCGACGTTGTTCATCAGCGGCTGCACGTAGTCCAGCCTGTCGGTGTGCGGGAAGAACCGGTGCCAGCCGAGGGTCTCGCAGGTCTTCTCCTTGCCGCGGTGCAGGTAGCCCACGTCGGGCGTGACCGAGCGCATGGTCTCGCCGTCGAGCTCCAGCATCAGCCGCAGCACGCCGTGGGTCGCCGGGTGCTGCGGCCCCATGTTCAGGCGCATGGTCTCGCCGTGGATGGGGTCGTCCTGGTGCTGGGCCAGGAGCTCCTCCGCGCCGGCGCCGGGCGAGTACTCGTACGTGACGTGCTCGGTCATGGCGTCACCGCTGCGGCTGCAGCTCGTCGGGGTGCTGGGCGGGGAACCCCTGCTGCGCGCGGCGCGCGCGGTCCCACTCGCGGTAGAGCCGCCCCGGGTCGATGCCCTGGTGGGGGAAGTCCTTGCGGAGCGGGTGGTGCCCGTACTCCTCGGGCATCAGCAGCCGGCGGTGGTCGGCGAGGCCGTCGAAGCGGATGCCGAACATGTCCCAGCACTCGCGCTCGGAGAAGCGGGCGCCCGGCCACAGGTCGGAGACCGAGGCGACGCGCGGCTCGTCCCCGGGCAGGCGGCACTTCACGCGCACCCGGTCGTTCTCGGCGACCGACAGCAGCTGCCAGACGACCTCGAAGCGCGGCTCGTCGGGCAGGTGGTCCACCGCCGTCACGAGGATGCACGTCGAGAAGCGCCCCGCGTGGGCCAGGCGCTCCATGGCCGCGTGGACGTCCTCCGGGGCGAGCCCGAGGGTCGGCATCCCGTCGCGCGCCGCCAGCTCCTCGAACTCGAGGCCGGCCAGGGCGCGCCGAACGCGCTCGAGGGTCGTCGCGCTCACTTCGACTCCCGGGCGGCGCGGCGAGCGCGCGGGTCGTGGGGGTGCAGGTCGAGGGTCGAGCGCTCGACGGCCCGGTTGGGGGGCATGTGCAGCACGCCGGTGCCCTCGTCGACGATGGCCTCGCCGGTGCCGGCCAGGCGCCCCGTGGGGCTCTCGCGGGCGATCTTCTTCTGCAGCTTCAGGATCGCGTCGATGACGGCGTCCGGCCGCGGCGGGCAGCCCGGCACGTAGACGTCGACCGGCAGGATCGAGTCCACGCCCTGGCAGACCGCGTAGGAGTCGTACATGCCGCCCGAGGACGAGCACACGCCCATCGCGATCACCCACTTGGGGTCGGGCATCTGGTCGTAGATCTGCCGGCAGGCCTGCGCCATCTTCCACGTCAGCGTGCCGGCGACGATCAGCAGGTCGCACTGGCGCGGCGTGAAGCGCGCGGCCTCGGCGCCGAAGCGCGCCAGGTCGAACTTCGGCCCGATCATCGCCATCAGCTCGATGCCGCAGCACGACAGGCCGAGCGGCATGGGCCACAGGCTGTTCTTGCGGCCCCAGTTCACCAGGAAGTCGGCGCGGGTCGCGAAGAAGCCCGACTGGCCCGTTTCCTCGACAGGATTCAGCGTTCCCAATCCAGGCCTCCTCTGCGCCAGACATAGGTCAGACCGGCCCCGAGAACGATGGCGAAGATCAGCACTTCCAGGAACACGAGGCCCCCGACGCCCTGCGCCGCGAGCTCGCGCGCGGCGACGGCCCAGGGGATCAGGAAGATCGACTCGACGTCGAAGAGGATGAACAGCACCGCCACCAGGTAGAAGTGGATCGAGAGGCGGATGCGCGCGGTGCCCACGGGCTGCATGCCCGACTCGTAGGCCTCGCTCTTGCCCACGCTCTTGCGCTTGCGCTCCAGCAGGTCGGAGAGCAGCACGTTGCCGAACGCGAACGCGGCGATCAGGGCCAGCAGGACCAGAATGGGGGCGTAGTCGCGGAGCATGGCTGGGGGCGGGGACGCCGCGCGGGTGGCGCGGGGCTCGGGCGGGAGGAGCGTCGCGGGGACGCCCCGGGAGGGCGCGTCCCGCGGGGGCAGCGCGATCCCTGCAGGCTGCTCGAGGGGGCGCAGAGTTTAAGGGGAGCGGGGCGGCGGACAACGCTCCAGCCGTGGATCCGCCCGGCCCCTTGCCGTTCGTCGCGCGGGCCCGCGTGGACGCGCGTCAGGGAGCGGGGGAGGGGGCCCGCGCGACGCGCCGGACCGACCGTCGCGGCGCGCCGGGCCGCGTCCGGCTCCCGCGCTGCCCCCTGGCCGGCGCGGGCGGGCGGAGCCAGCCCCTCCCCGGCGGGTCCCGCCGCCCCGCTGCGCGCGCGGCGATCACCTAAGTCGTTGTAATGAAGCGACTTGGGGGGTCTGGTGGCGAACGGGGCGGCCCCCGGCGGCACCCGGACCTCGACGGCCCGGCGCGCGCTCCCCGCAAGGGAGCCGGCCGGCGGGCCTAGTGCTGGAACTCGAGGAACTGGCCGCCGCTCTGGGCTGCCAGGGTCTCCAGCGCGCCGCCGCTGGAGCCGCCGCCGATCTGGACGCAGTGGAACACGAGCCGGGCGTCGCGGTTCACCGTCTCGAGCAGCGGCGCGATCCAGGCCGTGCCGTCGCCCGTCTCGCCGTCGCACAGCACGATGACGGTGTCGGCCTCGAGCCGCTCCGGGTCGAGCCGGCCGCGGGCGTCGAGGCGCATGGCGGCCTCCACGCCCGGCCGCAGCATCGTCCCGCCGCGCGGCCCGTGCGCGCGCATCCAGCGCCCCGCGGCGGCGATCTGGGACGGGCTCGCCTCGCGCAGCTCGCGCGAGCTCTCGACGACGTCGTCGTCGAAGAGCACGAGGCGGAACCGCGCCTCGGGCCCGAGCTGCTCGAGGAAGGACGAGAGCTGGTCGATCGCCTCGTCGAAGCGCGTGCGCTCGGAGGTGCCGAAGGCGAACGACATCGACCGCGAGCGGTCGATCACGAACACCACCCGGTCCGTCTCGGGCCGCAGGCCGAAGAAGCCCGCGCGCGTCGAGGGTCCGGCGGCCTCCCGCAGGCCGGCCGTCTCGGCCTCGCCGGAGAGCACCGCGCGCCACCACGTGCGCCAGCGGTCGGGGTGCGCGCCCATGCGGCGCCCGGAGCGCTGCTCGAGCTGGGCGGCGATCGCCGCCTCGACCCGCCGGCGCCCCAGGCCGCGGGCGCGCCGGTCGAGCCAGGCCTCCAGGCCGTCGATCAGCGCCGGGACCGCCAGGCCGTCCGGCAGGACCGCCGTCAGGTCCAGCGTGCGCAGGGCCTCGCGCCAGTCCTCGGCGCGCAGGCCGGTGGCCGCCGCCTCGAACAGCGCGCGCGCCGCGCGCCCGGCCGGGGGTCGGTCGGAGGCGGCGAAGTGCGCCTGGATCCGCTCCACGGTGCGGTGGTCGCCCCGCTCGCGCAGCGGGACGAGGCGCCCGGCGAGCACCTCGTCCACCAGCGGGCTGGGCCAGCCCACCAGCGCGTCCACCGCGGCGGCGCGCAGCGTCGCGTCGTCGCCCAGGACGAGCGAGAACAGCGCGAGCTGCGTGCTCTCCAGGTAGCGCCCCTCCAGCAGCCGCACCGCCGCGAGCACGCGCTCCTGCGGGTGCGAGGCCGCGTGCGCCAGCACCTCGTGGGCGAGCCAGCGCGCCAGGAACTCGTCGGGGTCCGCCCGCAGCTCCGCCTCGAGCTGGCGCCGCGCGATGGCGTGGACGTCCTCGACCAGCGTGCGCTCGGCCTCCTCGCGCGGCGGGATGGCGGGCACGACGCCGGCCAGGTCGAGCAGGCCGAAGAGGATGGCGTCGCGGCGCTCCGGACCGGCCTCGCCGAGCTCGCCGCGCAGGGCGACCACGAGCGCGGTCAGCTCGCCGCGCCAGCCCCGGCGCAGGACCCGGTGCCCGCCCCGGCGGAAGCGGTCGGTCCAGTCGTGCAGGTCCGCCAGGCGGCCGTCGGGCGTCAGGTCGAGGCGCGCCTGGGCCGCCGCGGGCGGGACCGCGGGCGCGGAGATCGGGGCGGGGAGCGCCGCCAGGGACGCCAGGAGCAGCAGGCCGGGGAGCGGGACCATCGCGACCCCCCAGTATCCCCCACGCGGCGCCCGGCAACGGGCCCGGCCTCCGCGGAACGCTCCCGACGCTCCCGGGGCGCCGGGCGGGCCCGCTCGAGGGTGGGGAGGAGGCGATCGGAGGTGCGCCGCGGCCGGGGCCGGCGGCGGCTCAGCCGTCCAGGGGCAGCTCGAGGTCGAGGAAGTCCACCGGCTCCTCCAGCCGGGGGTCGACGTGGCGGCCCGTGACGCGCACGGCCGCGCCGCGGGCCTGGAGGGTCACCTCGCGGTGCGCGTCGACCTTCAGGCCGGCGCGGTGGTCGAGCTCGACGCGGGTCCCCGCTAGGCGCTCGCCGGCGGCGTCGACCACCTCGAACCGGAACGTCAGGCGCCGGCCCTGCAGCCCCGGCACGCGGTGGCTCGCGCGGTTGGCCAGGCGCACGACGACGCCCTCCGCCGTGGTGCGCGCGGTGACCTCGAAGGCGCGGCGCAGGAAGGCCGGGTCCCGCGGCGTCTGCAGCAGGTGGCTGCGGCCGACGCGCACGGCGGGCTCGCCCTCGGCGTCGACGACCGACGTCAGCACGCGCTCGACCGGCGCCATGTGGCAGTCGACGCAGCGCAGCCCGCGGGCCGCGGCCTCGCTCGCCTCGAAGTCCTTGGCCAGGCCGACCACCGGCCCGACGAAGGTCGCGTGGCAGGCGACGCACAGCTCGTTGTTCGACGGGTCGGCGAAGAGCGGGTCCCGCACGCTCGGGTGCGCGTCGTGCGCGAGGCCCCAGGGACCGTGGATCGTCTCGCCGTCGGGCCCCAGGTGGCACGTGGCGCAGTCCACGCCCAGCTCGACGTCGTCCGCGCGGACCTCGGGCTTGCGCGGCACGCCGGCGGCGATCAGGGGCTCGGGGGCGTGGCACCCGTGGCAGCCCTCGGGCTTGCGGATGGTCTCGAGGTCCCGGTGGAACAGCTCGTCGACCCAGGCGAGCGCGTGCAGCGTCTGCGACCACTCCGCGACGACCTCCGCGTGGCACTCCGCGCAGGCGATCCGCTCGGTGCCCTCCAGGCGCTCGAGCAGCGCGCCGTGCACGGGCGCCGGGGTCTCCAGCTCCCACGCCTCCCCGGCCGCCGCGGTCTCCTGCGCGGCGGGGGCGGGCTCCTGTGCGGCGGTCGCGGGCTCCCGGGCGGGCGCCGCGGCGGCGGCGGCCAGCAGGCTCGCCGCGAGCAGCGCGACGGCGGGGACACGGAGGGGGCGCGGGCGTCGGGTCATCGGTCCGGTCTCGGCGGGGGGTCAGGGGCAGACCAGTACGCGGTGCGCGCCGGCGTCGGCGTGCACGTCGTGCACGGTCGTTCCGTCGCTGACGGCGAGGCGCCAGCCGGGCGTGACCACCTGCGTGTACACGATCCCCGGCTGGGGGCAGCCCAGGCTCGCGTCGGGCCAGTCGACGGCCTCGGCGGTCAGGACGCGCAGCTGGCCCGCGGGCGCCGGCACGAGGTGCGCGAGGCTGCGGGCGAGGCGCGCGTGCACGTCGTCGGGCAGGGCGACGCCGGGCTCCGCCGCGAGCTCGGTCGTGCCGGGCGCGCGGCACCCCGCGGAGGGCGCGCCGAGGAGCGCGAGGGCGCACAGCGCGGCGCGCGCGCCCGGGGGGACGCAGCGGAAGGCCGGCCGGGGGGGTCGCGGGGCGCCCATGACGGGATCGTATCTCTCCCGGGGGCCGCGCGGCTATCATGGCCGGCCTTGCCGACCCCGCGCGTTCTCCCCGCCGGCCCCCTGCGCCCGGCCGGGTCCGGGACCCCCCACGCCCACCTCCCGGGGCGACCCTCCCGGGCGACGCGCGCACGTTCGCGACCCCGCCGGCCCCGCCGGCCTGCGCCCACCCGAGGTTCCCCATGCTCTCTGTCCGTCCCCGCGGCCGCGTCGCCGCCTCCCTCGCCCTGACCGCCGGCCTCCTGGCCCTCGCCCCGTCCTGCGGCGGCGGCGGCGGCAGCGGCACCTCGCTCTACGTCGTCCAGAACACCGACGGCTCCGTGGCCCCCACGGGACGCGTCTTCGTGGCCGGCGGCTGGATGATCTACTTCGCCGGCGAGTTCCAGATGGCCATGGACCTGAACGGCGACGGCGACATGGTCGACCAGGTCGCCCAGGCGGTGAACATGTTCTCGTTCGCCGAGATGAACATCGGCGTGGCGGCGCTCGACGTGGCCGCGCTCGGCAACGAGATCTACCTGGCGGTGGACGAGAGCCTCGACGGCGTGGACTGGAGCGGCGGCAACGGGCTCAACGACATCGTGCTGCTCAACTGGAGCGAGGCCGCCGGCATGGCGACCTTCGTCGAGGTCCTCGACGCCACGGCCGCGCCGTACTTCACGGCGGTCTCCACGCGTCTGTACTACCCGGCCGAGGCCTCCCCGATGGCCGGCGAGACGTCGCTGCACTACATCGACGGGGCCATGCCGCTGGTGCCCGTGACCGTGATGCACACGGACATGGCCAACTCGCTCGAGCTGGACATCCTGGGCGAGGACGAGGGCCTGCTCTTCCTGACCCAGGACGAGACGTCCGAGATGCGCGACCTGAACGGCGACCTCGACATGGCCGACATGGACGTGCTCGCCCTGCTGGACGCCACCGACCCGGCGGCCATGGTCATGAACGTGGGCCTCGCGGTGGACGACAGCTCGCCGATCCGCGCCGACAACACCGCCGCGAACGACTGGACGGTGGCGTTCCTCGTGAACGAGGCGGACCAGGGCGGGGTCAGCCTGAACGACCCGATGGACCCGATGTTCCCGCTGGGCTGGTTCCCGGCCGCCTGCACGATGGCGGACGTGGACACCACCGACGAGGTGCTGCACTACCTCGAGTTCGCCGCGTGGAGCATGGACCCGATGATGAACCCGCCCACGAACACGGGCCTGGCGGGCGAGAGCACCATCGTCGCGGTCGACGGATACGTCGGCACGGTCAGCTCCGAGTCCGACCAGGCGAACTGCGACCTGAACTTCGACACGGACACCTCCGACCACGTGGTCCAGTACATCGGCACCGGCGCGATGGGCGCGCCCCAGACGACCGTCACGCTGCTGGTGGCCGTGGACACGACCACGCCGGGCGGGTCGGGCGGCTTCGCCTCCGAGGACGACATCTTCGTCATCCCCGTCGACGAGGCCGACCAGAACGCCGACATCAACGGCGACGGCGACATGAACGACCGCCTGTTCGGCTGGCACGACCCGGCGCAGGCGATGATGACGTCCTGGGTCTTCGACCACGACGCGAGCGCGGGCAACTCGGTCTACGTGGGCGTCGAGTGGATGGCGTCCCGCCCCGACCGCGAGCGGACCCTGGTGGCGCTCCAGGAGGAGGTGTTCGACCCGACGATGTCGATCAACAACACCGACATGGACGTGCTGGACTCCGTCCCGACGTTCACGCGCCGGAACTTCTCGGGCAGCATGGTCAGCGACCTCGACTTCCCCGGCGTGGCCGTCGCGCTGAACACGGGCGCCCCCGGCGCGGGCATCGTGGACTCGCGCAACATCCTCTACTACCGGGTGAACGAGACCGAGGACAACTTCGACTGGAACTTCGACGGCGACATCCTCGACGACGTCCTGCTGCGGACGTCGACCACGAACGGCGCCACCGTCGCGACCAGCACGCTGAACTCCGTCACCAACACGCTGGCGGTCGTCACCGACGACCAGAGCGGCGCGGCCTTCATCGCCGACGAGGTGCAGGCCGGCCAGGACTACAACGGGGACGGGGACACGAACGACCTCGTCGTGCGCTGGTTCCGGATCCAGTAGGCCCCGCGGTCGGGCTCGCCCCGGCCCGGGCCCCTCCGCGCGGGCCCGGTCCCCCTTGGCGGGGGCCGGGCCCGCTGCGTAGGCTGGGCGCGCATGCCGATCTCCCTCCGCATCCAGAAGGCCTTCGGTTACGGCGGCCGCAACCACCCGTGGCGGCGGCCGTGGTTCACCGCCCTGGCCCGCGCCTCGGCGCGGCGCACCGGGGGCGTGGTGTTCCTCGAGGACGACGCGCTGCTGGACCAGCTGCGCGCCGAGCTGGGCCTGCCCCCCGGGCGGCGCGCGGAGGAGTACCTGGCCGAGCTGCGCGCGGACGAGCCCCTGCGGGAGGCCTTCGACCGCGCGCGCCGCGAGCGCGGCTTCGACGAGGACCCCGACTGGGACACCCGCGTCGAGCGGCTGCGCGGCATCGCGGTCGTCTACTACGGGCTGATGCGCGAGTTCCGCCCGCAGGTCGTCGTCGAGACCGGGACCGCCGCCGGCGGCTACACCGCCTTCGTGCTGGCCGCCCTGAAGCACAACGGGGCGGGCCGCCTGATCTCGATCGACATCCCGCCGGTCGCCGGCCGCCTGACGATGGACAAGACGATCGATCCCGGATCGATCGGCTACCTGCTGCCGGAGGGGTACCGGGACGTCTGGACGTACGTCCAGGGCGACGCCAAGCGCCACCTGCCGCGCATCCTGGCCGAGGAGGAGGTGGACGTCTTCATCCACGACAGCCTCCACACGCGGACGCACATGCTGTTCGAGTACGCCGTCGCCCGCGCGCTGCTGGGCGAGGGCAAGCTGGTGCTGTCCGACGACATCATGTGGAACAACGCCTTCAACGACTTCCTGGCCAGCAACCGGCTGACCGGCTACTCGCCCTACAGCAAGCCGGGGACGGGCGTGTTCGTGAACCGCTTCGACGACCGGGAGCGCGCCGCGGGGATCGGCCTGGTGCCCCATGAGCAGGGCGGCTGAGGCCGTCGGAGAGCCGCCGCCGGGGCTGCCCGCGCCCGGCAGCGCGCCCGACGCCTGCCCGCTGTGCGGCGCCGCGTCGCCGCGGGCGCTGTTCGAGAAGTCCGGCAAGGTCTTCTGGCTCTGCGCCGCGTGCGAGCTGGTCTTCGTCCACGACCTGTGGCCCGAGTTCTTCCAGGGCGAGGAGGACCTGCGCTACCTCGAGAACTACGGCGACCTGCGCGAGCCCAAGCCCCGCCAGCAGCGGGAGTGGGCGCGCGTGCTGGACGAGCTCGAGACGTTCCGCGAGCGCGGGACGCTGCTCGAGGTCGGCTGCGGCGTCGGACTCTTCCTGCAGACGGCCGCCGCCCGCGGCTGGACGTGCACCGGGGTCGAGATGCTCGACTCCCTGGCCCGGCACGCCCGCGACGAGCGCGGCCTCGACGTGCGCACCGGCGAGCTGTCCGCCCAGGGCCTCCCCGACGGCGCCTTCGACGTCGTCTACGCGAACGAGGTGATCGAGCACGTCGTCGACCCCGTCGAGCTCTTGACCGAGGTGCGCCGCGTGCTGCGCCCCGGCGGCGTGGTCGTGCTGCGCACGGGCAACGGGCGCAGCTGGACGGCGCGGCTGCGCGGCGCCGGCTGGCGCTACTTCCACTTCGCGGGCCACGGGCACATCCGCTACTTCTCGCCCGCCGCCGCGCGCGCCCTCGCCCGGGCCGCGGGCTTCGAGGAGGGCGGCTCGACCACGCGCGGCTTCGCCCTGCGCGAGACGAGCGAGCTGCGCGGCCGCTGGTACCGCCCCTTCGTGGCCCTGGCCCAGGGCATCGTGTCCCAGCTCGCCGGCCCCGCCGGCGCCGGCCAGCGCCTGACGATGCGCCTCGTGCGCCCGCGCTGACTCAGGACCGGGCCGGCTTCTCCGGCGGCGGGGCGGTCTCGGCGGCGCGCGGCGCCAGCTCGACGTCCGCGGGCCGGTGTCCCAGCACGATGACCGGGTTGCGCGCGCGCACCTCGACGTCGACGAAGCCGGCGTCCTCGAACCAGCCCTGCAGCGTCTCGGCGGAGCTCGGGTTGTCGAACGTGGGCGTCAGCGCGTCGAAGGTGATCAGGAACGAGTACTCGTAGCGCTCGCGGAACGACAGCGTCGTGCCCGCCTTGTGCAGGCTGCGCCCGTGGTACTCGAAGGGGATCACGACGCGGTTCAGGCGCCGCAGGAAGGCCAGGCGGTGCAGCGCCGCGTGCAGCAGGTAGAGCGGCCACCCGACGACCCGCAGGATCCGGTACACGACCGTGTGGGGCAGGTGCTTCGTCAGCGGCCGCCACGCGTACTTGTAGTTGGCGAGCGACTTCCAGTCGGTGCTGTAGCTGTGCAGGAAGAACTCGCCCCCCGGCGCGACGAGCGGCGCCATCGACGCGAACGACGCCGGCGGGTCCGGCGTGTGCATGATCACGCGGTGGCAGTACACGACGTCGAAGCGCGCGCGCTTCAGGGGGATGCGCAGGATGTCGGCGCGCAGCACCAGCACGTTCTCGCGTCGCAGCAGGTCCTCGTCGAAGGCGAACACGGCCTCGGTCAGGTCGAAGGACACGACCGTGCCGGCGAGATCGGCGAGCACCTCGGTGTCGTTGCCCGAGCCGCAGCCGCACTCGACGAGGAGCTTCCCGGCCAGGTGCCCGGGCGTCCAGCCGGAGCGCTTCAGGATCGTGTTGCGCACGATGCTCGTGCCGTTGTACGAGTCGCGCTGCAGCTGCGCGTAGCGCTGCCACTGCCAGCCGAAGCTGTCGGCGTACTGCGACTCGTCCACGAACACCGGCACGCGCCGGCGGACCGGGAAGCGCCGGCCGCAGCCCTCGCAGGCGAGCTCGCCCTCGACCAGGTCGTCCTCGTCCGCCTCGACGCGCGCCTCCGCCACGGCGAGGTCGGCGCCGCAGTCGGGGCAGGCCAGGAGGTCGAGGAAGCGGCGCCGCACGGTCGCGCCATGATGGGAGCCGCGGGCGCTGGCATCCAGGTCCCCCGGCGTGTATTCCCCGGGGGATGGCCCCGGGTCCGCTCGACGTCGCGATCGTGCAGCTCTTCGACCTGCCGGCGCGCATGGCGCACGCCCACCAGATCGCGCACACCGGCCGCGCGCTGGCCGACCGCGGGCACCGGGTGACCCTGTTCGCGCGGGTACCCCGCGGCGCGGACGCGGGCGAGCTGCTGCGCGCGGCCTACGGGTTCGGGACCTCGGAGCGGCTGCGGGTCGAGGCCGTCCGCTGGCGCCACAAGGGTCTGTCGGGCCTGGCGTACCGGCGCCGGCTGGCGCGCCTGCTGGCGGCGGGGGGCACGCGCTTCTGGGTGCGCCAGCGGCGCCACGCGCTCTGGCTGCTGGACCGCCGCGCGCGCCGCGGGGCCGGCGCCGGCGTCGAGATCGCCTACGAGTTCCACAACCTCGAGCACGTGCTGGCCGCGGAGGCCGGCCGGGAGGAGGACGCCGCCCGCATCCGCGCCGAGGAGCAGCGCGTCGCGCGCGGCGCCGACGTGCTGGCCGCGATCGGCGCGCCCCTGGCGGACGACGTCGCCGCCGCCTTCGGCGTCCCGCGCCCGGCCGTGGTGCCCGACGGCGTGGACCTGGCGCTGTTCCGCGAGGCGCCGCGCGAGGCGCTCGCGGACGAGCGCGCGACCGTCGTCTACGCCGGCGGCCTGTTCGAGCACAAGGGCGTGGACGACCTGGTCGCGGCCCTGGCGGAGTGCCCCGCGCGCGTGCGCCTGCGGATCGTCGGCGGGGACCGCGGGCCCGACCGGGCGCGGCTCGAGCAGCTCGCCGCCTCGCTCGACCTGCGCGAGCGCGTGGCCTTCACCGGCGCGGTCCCGCCGCGCGACGTGCCCGGCGAGCTGGCGCGCGCCGACCTGATCGCCCTGCCCGCGGGGCACGAGACCCGCGCGACGCGCTACACGTCCCCGCTGAAGCTCTTCGAGGCCATGGCCACCGGCCTCCCGATCGTCGCCGCCGCGACGCCGGCGCTCGCCAGCGTCCTCGAGGACGGCCGCACCGCCTTCGTCGCCGACGCGCACTCGCCCGCCGGCCTGGCCCGCGCGATCGGCCGCGCCCTCGCCGACCCGGCGGGTGCGCGCGCCGCCGGCCGCGCCGCGCGCCGCGAGGCCGAGCGCTACACCTGGGACGCGCGCGCGGCGACGATCGAGCGGCTGCTCGCCCACGACGGAGCGAGCTGACCGCGCAATTCTCCCGGGGCAGCGCTTGGATCGCACGTCCGTTGCCCCTCTCCTTGCACGGGAGTACGGCCGTCGCCGTGCCCGGGTCCAGAACGACACCAAGGAGGAGACATGCTTCGACCCGTCCTGGCGGTCGCGCTCTGCGCGGCCCTTTCCGCCCCGTCCGTCGCGCAGACCACCTGGTACGTGGACGTGACGGCCACGCCGCCGGGCAACGGCACCCTGGGCAGCCCGTACGCGAGCATCCAGCACGCCATCGCGCAGCCGACGACCGTGAACGGCGACACGGTGCTGGTCCTGCCCGGCACCTACGTGGAGAACCTGGACTTCCTCGGCAAGGCCGTGACGGTCCAGTCCCAGCAGGGCGCGGGCGCCACCGTCGTCGACGGCAACCAGGCCGGCGCCGTGGTGTCGTTCCAGACGCTCGAGGGCGCGGGCAGCGTCCTGCGCGGCTTCACCCTGACCAACGGCAGCGGCTTCTTCGATCCGCTGTGCTGCGACAAGGGCGGGGGCGTGTACTGCATGGTCGCGTCGCCGGTGGTCGAGGACTGCGAGATCGTCGGCAACGGGCCCGGCGACGCGTGGGGGGGCGGAGTCTTCGTGTCGGGGGGCTCGCCGGTCTTCCGGCGGTGCCTCGTCGCCGCGAACGGGTTCATCGCCCAGGGGCGCGGAGGCGCCGTCTACGTCGAGAACGCCGTCGGCGTGACCTTCGACGACTGCGACCTCGATCAGAACGCCGCGATCGTCGCCGGCGCGATGTACGTCTCCGCCGCCTCCGTCTCGATGACCGGTGGACGCGTGTTCGACAACCGCGGCCCGTTCGACGCCGGCGGGATCCTCTGCGTGGCCGGGGCCAACCTCGACCTGGACGGGGTCCGGCTGGAGAGCAACGCGACCGGCGACGGCACCGCCGGCGCGGTGTACTTCCAGGGGAACCAGCTGACCATGACGGACTGCGCCGTGGTCGACAACTTCGTCGACAACGACCACCGGGGCGGGGGCGTCCTGGTCGACTCCGGCACGGCCGTGATCACCGGCGGCTGCTTCGAGCGCAACTTCTCCGCCCAGGGCGGTGGTCTGTGCGTGGCCGCGGGAGCCAGCGCGACGGTCGAGGGCGTCGTGTTCCGCGAGAACACCTCCTGGTCGTTCCAGGCCCTCGACGGCGCCGGGGGCGGGATGTACGTCGCGGGCGGCGGGAGCGCCACGGTGACGCGGTGCGCCTTCCTCGACAACGAGTCCCGCGAGGGTCCCTCCATCGCGGCCACCGGCGGAGGGCTGTCCGGCCCGGCCGTCGTCGACCGCTGCACGTTCGTGGGCAACACGGCCACGACCGACGGGGGCGGCGTGGCCGGCGCGACCGTCTCGAACTCGATCCTCTGGGCGAACCTGCTGAACGGCGTGCCCGACCAGGCCGACGCCGCCACGTCGGTCGCCTGGTCCGACGTCGAGGGCGGTGCCCCCGGGGCCGGCAACCTCGCGCTCGAGCCCGACTTCTGGAGCCTGTCCGGCCGCGACGTCCGCCTGCGCCCCGGCTCCCCCGCGATCGACGCCGGCGACCCGGGCGCGCCGCTGGACCCCGACGGCTCGCGCGCGGACATGGGCGCCTATCCGTTCGATCCCACGTGGGTCTCGCCGCCCTTCACCTACTGCACGGCGAAGACCAACTCGTTCGCCTGCGTGCCGTTCCTGGAGTTCGCCGGGACGCCGAGCGCGACCTCGACGGCGCCGTTCGACATCCGCGCGGTCGACGTGGTCCCGGCCGAGTCGGGCCTGCTGCTGTGGTCCTTCAAGAAGGCCAACCTGGACTTCCACGGCGGCAAGCTGTGCGTCAAGGCGCCGTTCAAGCGCACCGCGGCCAAGGCGGCGAAGAACGTCGGCGGCGGCTGCTCGGGCTGGATCCTGACCCGCGACTTCCAGAAGACGATCCTGTCGAAGGCGGACCCTCTGCTGACCGCGGGCCAGACGCTGTACGCCCAGTGGCAGCAGCGCGACCCCGGCGACCCCGCCGGGTTCGGCGACGGGCTCAGCGACGGGCTGCGGTTCGTGCTGGCGCCCTGACGGCGAGGATCCTGGCCCCACGGGCGGCGCCGGCCGCCCGGGCGGGCCCGCTCGCTAGAGCGGCCGGTACACCGGCGCGACGTCGTGCGCGACGACGCGCCGGACCCAGTCGCGCGTGCGCTCGAGCCCCGCGGGCACGTGCAGGTGCTCGGCGAAGAACCGGATCACGGCGACGTTCTCCTCGTCCGGCGCGACCATCCCGACCTGCACGAAGGCGGCCACGGTCGCGTCGGCGGCGGTCAGGTGCTCGCCCATCAGGTAGGGGCGGTCGGCCAGCGTCTCCTCGACGCGGGCCAGGCGCTCGGCCAGCACCTCGTTCGCGCGCCGCACGACCTCGGGGTCGGCGTCGCCCAGGAAGGCCTGCCCGAACATCGCCCCGACGGGCTCGCCCAGGCCGTGCGGGCCTCGCGCCCACAGCTCCCACTGCTCGATCGCGCCCTGCTCGGCGTAGTCGGCCGAGAACAGCCGCGGCTCGCGCCGCACGTTCGCGTCGAGGTACCGCAGGATCGCGTGCGAGTCGTAGACGACCCGGTCGCCGTCCACCAGCACGGGCGTGCGCGGCTGGCCGGAGAGTCGCACGATCTCGTCCCGGTCGTCGGGCAGGATCGAGACGAGGTCGCAGGGGACGCCCTTGAAGCCGAGGGCGATGCGGACCTTGACGTTGTTGGGGGACGGCGCGAGCTGGTGGAGGACGAGGGTGCTCATCGCCGCAGTCTGGCCGCGCCCCGCCCCGCCCGCAACGCGGCACCCCCGCGTTCACGCAAGCCTCACCGGAGGCTCAGGCCGGCGGCCACGGCGGCGGCGTCTCGCACGGCGCCGGCCGCACCGCGTCCGCGTAGGCCACGCGCGGGTAGGGCGTCGACTCCTTCGAGGCCGCGCCGAACCGCGCCGCGGTCTCGTCGGCGGGGTAGAAGTACTCGAACCGCTCCGGCCGGTGCCCGATCATCAGCACCGCGCAGGGCCCGTCCCCGGCTCCCACGAACACGTGGTCCACACCCGGCGGGCAGTGGAAGAAGTCCCAGGCCTTCAGCCGCCGCACCTCGCCGCGCACGATCAGGTCGCACTCGCCGGAGAGCACCAGGAAGTCCTCCTGCGCGTTCTCGCGGTGGTACCGGCAGCTCGGCTTGCCCGGCTCCATGACGGCGATGTTCACGCCCTGGTGGGGGAACGTGACCCCCTCCTTCTCGAACAGCGCCCGCTTGCCGAAGTCGGGCGACTGGACCCAGCGCGCGTCGGCGACGTTGACGACGTACCAGCCGTCGGTGCGTTCCTCGACCATCGTGTTTCCTCCGTGGGTGGTTGGCCCAGGAGCCCTCGCGCCCGAGCCTACGCGACCCGCCCGATCGCCGAAAGGGCCCGGGAAGGCGCCGGGACGGGCACGCCTAGAGCTCGTCCCGCATCCAGGCCGTCGCCAGGCTGTCCGCGTACTCGTTCCAGCGGTTCCCCGCGTGCGCCTCGATCCACACCAGCGGACACCCCGGGTGCTCCCGCACGAGCGCCAGCAGCTCCTGCACCAGCTCCAGGTTCTTGATCGGCCCGCTCTTCTTCTTCCACCCCTTGCGCTCCCACCCCGGCGCCCACTTCGTGATCGTGTCGACGCACAGCCGGCTGTCGGTGTGCACCGCGACCTCCGCGTCGTCCGGCAGCATCCGGTACGCCTCGATCAGCGCCTGCAGCTCCATCCGGTTGTTCGTCGTGCGCGCCTCCCGCCCGTGGAGCTGCTCCCGCACTTCACCCGCCTCGACCCACACGACCCCCCAGCCCCCCGGCCCGGGATTCGGCACCGAGCTCCCGTCCGTGAACACCCCGTCCGCCGGCCCGTCGGTGTACTTCCCGAGCACCTCCGCCAGCGTCAGGTTCTCCTCCCGCACCGGCCCCCGCCACTTCCGCGCCCCGGCCGCCTTCTTCTTCCCCTTCTGCGGCGAGTGCTCGCGGCAGTACTTCGGCTGCCACCCCGGGTACCGCGCCAGCGCCGCCGGCGCGACCGTGAAGCTCGACCCGCAGACCTCGCACGTGAAACTCGGCATGGTGGACTCCGGTCCGGAGCTCAGGGGCGGCTCCGCGCCAGGTCGAGCGCGCGCTCGTACTCCTCGAGGAACTCGTCCGTCAGGCGCTCGACCGTGAACTCCGCCTCGAGGCGGCGGCGGCCCTCGGCGCCGAGGCGGGCGCGCAGGGCGGGGTCGCGGAGGAGGTCGGCGATGCGGGCGGCGAAGGTCTCGACGTGGAAGGGGTTGGCGACGAAGCCGGTCTCGCCGTCGACGACGACCTCGGGACACCCGCCGAAGGACGTGGTGACGACCGGCTTCTCGAACTCGGCGGCCTCCAGGCTCGTCATCCCGAACGTCTCGAAGCACGTCGAGGGCGACACGGCGACGTCGAGGGCCGCGTAGGCGCAGGCCAGGTCCTCGCCCTCGAGCCAGCCCGTGGGGACGACGAGGTCCGCGATGCCGAGCTCGCGCGCGCGGGGCTCGAAGCCGCGGTACGCCTCCTCGCGGCCCATGACCATCAGGCGCAGGTCGGGGAACTCCGCGCGGAGCAGGGCGATCATCTCGAAGAGCTGGTTCACGCCCTTCAGCTCGTGCAGGCGGCCGCCCATGGCGACGACCTGCTTGCCCTCGAGCCCGAACCGGGCGCGGAAGGCGGCCACCGCGTCGGGGCCGGGCAGCTCGGCCTGCAGGCGCAGGGCGTTGCGGATCGTGCGGTCCACGCGGATGCCGTTGGCGCGGATGGCGACGCCCAGCTCGTCGGAGACGACCGTGAAGCGGTCGACGTCGCGCTCGAGCACCTGGCGGATCGCGCGGTTGCGGCCAGGGCGGAAGCGCAGGCGCTGGCACGGGATGCACTTCTGCCAGTACGCGCGGTAGTCCTTGCCCTCGAAGCCCTGCGCCGCGCCGCCGTGGAAGCACGAGAGCTTCTGGTAGCAGTACGTCATCGAGTCGTGCGCCGTGAACACGACCCCCGCGCCGGCGCGCCGCGCCTCGGTCAGGGCGCCGTACGAGAGGTGCGAGTGGATCAGGTGGCTGTGCACCACGTCCGGCTTCCACTCGGCCAGGATCGCGCGCAGCGGCTCGACCGTGCGGCGGTTGCGCAGCGCGACCCAGGCGCGGAAGCGGGCGGG
>JAUIDW010000411.1 GCA_030428395.1 bacterium
GAAGTCCCTGCCCGCCCTCTTCGCCCTCGGAGGCCTGGCGCTGGTGATCGCCGGCCTGAACGGCACCCGCTCGGTCGCCGTCGCGGGGCTGGCCATGATCGTCCTCGCGATCCTGGGCCACTTCGCGGCGAACCGCGCCGCCTAGGCCGGGCCGCGCCCGGGCCCGAACGGAACGAGCCGCCGCCCCCGCGAGGGGTGCGACGGCTCGCCGTGCCGGGCGTTCGCCGGGGCGGGCTCTACTTGAGCTGCTCCCAGTAGTCCGCGGGCATGTCGTGCGCGATCTTCAGCGCGCCGTTGGCGCCGCCGTACATCGGCTCCTCGATGCGGATCACCTTGCCGCCGCCGAGGGCCTCCTGCATGTACTGGGTGATCGCGGCGTCGAGGCCCTTGATCTGGCTGCCGCCGCCGGCGAGCAGGACGCGCTCCTTGAGGCGGTCCTGGAACTCGGGGTCGAACGTGGCGATCAGCTTGCCGAGGCCCTCGACGATCGGCGGGATGATCGAGCGGCAGGCCTCGCGCATCTCGTTGGTGATGTCGAAGGTGGTCGGCTTGCCGTCCACGGGCAGCTCGACGGACACGATGTCCATGAAGTCGCCGACGGACGCGAAGCGCTCCTTGATGTCCTTCACCATGTGGATGGTGAACTGGGCCTGCGGGTAGCTGGCCTTGAGCAGGTCGTGGAGCTGCTGGTCGACGTAGTCGCCGGCGTGGGTCAGCGTGATCTGGTCGGTGTCCTCGGGCATCGTGCCGTGCATCCGGCAGAGGTCCGTGGTGCCCGCGCCGATGTCGATGACGAGGACGTCGTCGAGCATGTCGAGGCCGTAGGCGACCGAGAACGGCTCCGAGCAGAGCATCACGGAGTCGACGGTCTTCTTGGCGGCGTCGAGGATGGCCTCCTTGTTGTTGATGGAGGCCTGCGCCGGCGCGCCGATGACGGCGTAGATCAGCTCGTCCTTGCGCGGCTTGGCCAGGCGGATGATCTCGCCGATCAGGTCCGCGGCGGCCTTCTGGTTCATCTCGGCCTCGCGGCCGTCGCCGTCGCTGCTCTTGAGCACGCCGTGCTCGAGCGGACGGTAGAAGTCCAGCGCCAGGCGGTTCTTCAGCGCCTCGCTACCGAAGAGCACGTCCCGCTTCAGGAGCTTGCGGCTGACGACGTCCTTGGGGTAGCCGACGTACGACGCCACGGTCTCGCGGACGCCGTTGCTGGCGGTCACGGACGTGCGCGACGTGCCCAGGTCGATGCCCAGGTACAGCACGCCCTGGTCCTTCTTGACCTCCTCGAAGGTCTGCTGCTCGCCACCGGACTGGGTGTTGGTGTCGACGATGCCCTCGCCGAGCTCCTCCGGGGCGACCGAACTCGAATCGCTCATCACTAGCTCCAAAAAGCCTTCTGGGGTTCCTGTGTGCCTTCCACTCCGGCCGAACGAGTTCGGACCGAACCTCACGTTCGCCGGTTATCGGCTGCCTGCGAGCTGATTCTTCAGCTCCATGTTCGCCTCGAAGAGGACCGCCAGCATCTCGCGCTTCGACTCCGCGTTGTCGGAGCCGTCGGAGAGGCCCTGGACCGTCCGGTAGATGGAGGCGACGCCGTCGTCGACCCCCTTCATCGCGGCGATGCGCTTCAGCTCCCCCTCGGTGGTCTCGAGCGACTGCGACAGCTTCGCGATGCGCCGCTCGAACTGCTCGACCTGGCTCTTGTGCTCGTCGACCTTCGAGTCGAGCAGCTTCTGGCGCTCCTGCTGCATGCCCAGCAGCGCCAGGGACGTCACCTGGTCCTGGATCGCCGCCAGCTCGGGGTTCTGGGCCACGAGGCCGGCGAAGATCATGTTGATCTGGTCCACCAGGGCCTGGTCCTGGACCATGCCCTGCTCCTGCGTCTCGCGGGCCAGCTCCTGGTGCCGCTCCGCGAAGTTCTCGCGGCGGACGTGCAGGGCGGCCTGCATCATCTCCATCTCCTGGGCCAGCTTGTCGCGCTCCTTGGTCAGGTGGCGACGGGCGGCCATGACGTCCTTCAGGAACGCGCTCTGCGGCACGCCCCGGATGGACTTCGAGGAGCTCTTCAGCCGCGCGACGATCCCCTGGCGCGCGGCCAGCGTGATCTTCTGCAGCAGCGCCTCGTCGACGCCGTCGACGTGGCTGCCGACCGCCTCGAGGACCGCCTGGTCGATCGACGCGAACAGGTTGTTGCGGTCGACCAGGTTGAGCTTCTGGCCCTGCTTGCGGACGATCGCCTTGAGGTCGGGAGAGCCCTTGCCCTGCGGGGTCGAGGTCGAGCCGGTGGTCATGGGTGTGCCGGGCGGGTGCAGGCAGCGCCGCGCCCCGCGGACGTCGGTCCGGGGACGCTCCCGCCGTTCGCGCCGTCATCGTCCGCCCGCGAGCGGCATCTTGACCGCATTCCTCCGATCCCCCCGGCGGGCCCGTCGCGGGGGCCCGCGGCCGCCTCCCGGCCCCCGCGGGCGCACCCGGGGGGCCCGCGGCGGTCCCTCAGGGCCCGCGGTGGAACAGGGCGTAGTAGGCCCGGCCCAGCCACTCGTGGGTGGCCAGGTGCGACTCCCGCAGGGCCTTCGAGGACGGCAGGATCTCCGCCACGTCGGCGTGCGGGGTCGGCCGGAACACCGTCGGGGCCGGCACCGGGTCCAGCCCGGCCGCTCGGAACGCCGCGACCGCGCGCGGCATGTGGAAGGCGTGCGTGACCAGCGCGACGCGCGCGATCCCGTCGGGTTCGAGCAGCTCGCGCGAGCGCACGGCGTTCTCCCAGGTGTTCGCCGCGTGCCGCTCGACCCAGCGGACGGGCACGCCGAAGTCGCTCTCGAGCGAGCGCGCCAGCAGCGTGCCCACCGCCTCGACACCCTGCATGCGGCCGCCGGTCACCAGCAGCGGCAGGCCCGTCTCGCGGTGCAGCCGCGCGCCGTAGCGCGCGCGCTGCAGCGACAGCTCGCCGAGGTCGGCCCCGCCGTACTCGGGCGCGCGCCGCTCGACGTCGGCGCCGAGCACGACGATCGCCTGCGCCCCGCCGGCGCCCGCGCCCGGCGCGCGCGCGGGGTAGGCCTCCAGCGCGCGGATCAGCACCCCCGCGACGAGCGGCGTCGACGCCAGGTACAGCCCGACCGCGGCGCCCACGAGCAGCCCGCGCCCGGTCCGCGGCCGCCGCCGCAGGAGCAGCAGCCCCACCGCCGCGAGCACGAAGAAGCACCCCGGGGGCAGGATCAGCACCTTCAGGAGGCTCACGGGCGCCCGGCCCCCCCGGCGCCCGCGCGGTCACCCTCGTCGAGCATCCTCCTCTTATAACGGGGGCGCGCGCCCGCTTTCCGCATCCCGGGAAAGGGGCCGCGGAATCCGCCCGCCGCGGTGCAAACCTGCGACAGGCCCGGCGACCCGTGCTACAAACGGGCAGCCTATCTGGGCTGAGGGAACCCGGGGGCCCGTCTCCGCTCGCGCGGTCACGGGCCCCCGGCTCCATTCCGGGCGCCCGCCCGCCGTGCGCGGGGGGCGATATTCTCGAAGGTCGCGTTGCGCTCCCCTCGCCGGGGACCAGAGCCGGGCGGATGCGACACCCGACGACCGACGAGCTGTTCCGGGACTACCGCGAGCGCGGCGACCTCGCCGCCCTCGGGGCGGTGTTCGACCGGACCGCGCCCCACCTGGGGCGGCTCGCGCGGTCGCTGGCGCCCGAGGCCAGCGCGGCCGAGGACCTGCTCCAGTCGACCTTCGTGAAGGCCATCGAGTCCGCCGGGCGCTTCGACGCGTCGCGGCGGGTCGAGCCCTGGCTGGCGGGGATCCTCGCGAACGAGGCGCGCAACGCGCGGCGTCGCGCGCGGCGTCGCGCGCTGCCGTGGGCCGAGGAGGCGCCGGCCGAGGTCGAGGCGACCGCGGACTCCGGCTCGCACGGGCCGCTCGATCCGCACGGGGCCGCGGAGGCCGCCGAGGTCGAGCGCGTCGTGGCCCGCGCGGTCGCCGCGCTGCCGCCGCGGTACCGCGAGGTGGTCGAGCCGCACCTGCGGTCCGGCCGCAGCGGCGGCGAGATCGCGCGCGACCTGGGCCGCCCGGCGGGCACCGTGCGCGTGCAGCTCTCGCGCGCGCTCGCGCGCCTGCGCGCCGCGCTGCCGCCGAGCTTCGCCACCGGCGCCGTGCTCGCGTGGCTCTCGCCGCGCGGCCGGGCGCTCGGGCGCCTGCGCGCCGACGTCCTGCGCCGCGCCGCGGCGCGCGCCGGCGCCACCCCTCCCGCATCCACCACCCCCTG
>JAUIDW010000412.1 GCA_030428395.1 bacterium
CGCGGCCGCGCAGCCGCAGGGCTCGTGGCCGCCCACGGCCGGGGCCCCGGGGTCGGGAGCGGGCGGCGCGTCGGCGCGCTCGGCCTCCGCGGCGCAGCAGCCGCCGGACCCGGCTCCGTCCGGGGTCGCGTCCCCGCGCGCGACGGGGTCCGCGGGTTCCCGCGCGCCCTCGTCCGCGCAGCAGCAGTCGACGCCGCCGGCGAATTCGCACCAGGCGCTCGCCGCGAGCGGCTGGAGCACGAGGTGGAGGGCGGCGAAGAGGCCGACGAGGGCCAGGCGGTGGAGGCTGCGTTGCACGGCGGGGCTCCGCTTCCGTGTTACGTCCAACCATCGTCCGGGCACACAGGAAACCTGTGGAATCCGGCCCCGGCCACCCTCCGCCGCGACGCGGGCCGCTCCGGAACTCCCATCCGGGACACGCGCGCGGCGGGCGGCCCGCCGGTCCGGGTCGTGCGCGCGGCGGGCGGCCCACCGCGCGGGGCAACTCAGCCGCGCGCCTCGGGGTAGAGGCGGCCGGGGGCGCCGGAGCCGAGGCCCCCGGGCACGCCGCCCGCCCAGCGGCGCGCGCGCCAGGCGCCGCGTTCCATCCCCAGCAGGCCGCACGAGAACGGCACGCCCTCCGCGCGCCGGTCGAACTCCGCCGGCAGGCGCAGCCGCAGGCCGCGGCCGCCGTAGTGCGTCTGGCCGTCGAGGTGGACGACGACGCTGGGCTCCTCGAGCTCTCCCGGGTTCTCGGCGGCGACGAACAGCCACGGCCCACCGCGCCGCACGGTCATGGTCGCCTCCGCGTCGTCGGGGCGCTCGCGCAGCAGCTCGACGCGCCGGGCCTCGCGCGGGGCGACGAGCTCGCGCACGCGCACCAGCGGCGCGTCCAGCGTCAGCGCGCCCGCGGCGCGGCCGGCGCCCGCGTCCCACACGAACGTCGCCGCGACGCACGGGTCGCCGCCGACGCGCCACGAGCCGCCCGCCAGCCCGAACACGTGCACGAGCTCCTGCTTCGGGCGGAGGGCGGCGCCGACGGGCAGGCCGGTGACCTCGAACGCGCCGCGCCGCACGCGCAGCTCGACCGCGACGCGCACCGGCCACGGGAACGGGTTGCGCAGCCGCAGGCGCGGGTGCCAGCGGCCGGCCCACTCGCCCCGGCCCGGCTCGAGCTCGCTCTGCGGCTCCAGCCGCAGCTCGGGCACGTCCACGGGGTAGGCCCCGCCGTCGCCCGGCGCCAGGGCGCAGAGCGCGCGCACGGCGAGGGCGCGCCGGGCCTCGTTGGTGTGGAACCCGAAGAGCGGCCAGCGGCAGGCGTCCAGCAGGTCCGCCGGCGCGTCCACCGCGCGCCCCCACCGCTCGCAGTCCCAGGCCGGCCCGTCGGCGAGCGCGCGCCAGCGGCGCACGGGCGCGGCGCAGGCGGCGATGCGCTCGTCGCGCACGAAGCGGCGCACGTCCTCGTCGGGCCGCGTGACCAGCAGCATCGGGACGAGCCCGCGGTCGCGCAGCTCGACGCAGGCGTCGCGGCGCGCGGAGGCCACGCGCACCGAGAGGCGCGGGTGGTTGCGGACGGCGCGCTCGACCTCGCCCAGCAGGTCCGGCTCCTTCATCTCGACCACGTGCATGGGCGGCGCGCCCGGCTCGCGGCCCAGCAGCGGCAGCGCCTCGTCGAGCAGCGGCAGCGGCTCGCCGGCGAAGGCGCGCCCGAACCAGCTGCCCGCGTCGACCCCGTGCAGCTCCGGCAGGGTCGCCTCGCGCAGCGGCCCGCTCGCGCTGGTCGTGCGGTCGAGGCGCGCGTCGTGCAGCAGCACGGCCTCGCCGCTGGCGCAGGCGCGCACGTCGTACTCGACGCCGTCGAGGCCCAGCTCGACCGCGCGGCGCAGGCTCGCGAGCGTGTTCTCGGGCGCCTCGAGGGGCGCCCCCGTGTGCCCGAGGATCCACGGCGGGCCCCCGATCGCGAGCGGGGTGGCGAGCGCGGTGGACGCGGCGTCCGCGCCGGTCACGGTCCGTCGACCCGCTCGACCAGCTCGACCGCGACGCCCGCGTGGGCGACGCAGCGCCCCACGCGGTGGGCCGGCACGCCGCGCGCGCCCAGCTCGCGCTCGAGGTCGGCCGCGCGCTCCGGCGGGACGAACACGAGCAGCCCGCCGGAGGTCTCGGCGTCGAACACCAGGTCGACCAGCGCGTCCTCGAGCCCGGGCGCGATCGAGACCTCGGCCGCGAGCCCCTCGCGCCCGCGCCGGGCGCCGCCGGAGAAGACGCCGCGCCGGGCGGTCTCGGCCGCGCGGTCGGCCAGGGGCACGTCGGCGAGGCCGAGGCGGACGGTGACCTCGCTGGCGGCGCCGACGTTGCGGGCGTGCCCGACCAGGCCGTAGCCCGTCACGTCGGTGCAGGCGCGCGCGCCGGCGGCGGTCATCGCCTCGGCGGCCTCGCGGTTGAGCGTCGCCATCTGCTCCGCCGCGGGGCGCAGCTCGTCCCAGGTCAGCTCGCCGCGCTTGGCGGCCGTGGTCAGGCCGCCCATGCCGACGGCCTTGGTCAGGTAGGCGACGTCGCCCGGGCGCGCGCCCGCGTTGGTGACGACCGCGCCGGGGTCGATCAGGCCGGTCACGGCGAAGCCGAACTGGACGCCGTCCTCGACGGTGTGGCCGCCCGCCAGCACGCAGCCGGCCTCGCGCAGCTTGGCGCCGGCGCCCTCGAAGATGCGCGCGACCCACTCGTCGGGGAAGCCCTTGGGGAAGCTCGCGATCCCCAGCGCGCTGAGCGGTCGCCCCCCCATCGCGTACACGTCGGAGAGCGCGTTCGCGGCCGCGATGGCGCCGTAGAACCACGGGTCGTCGACCACCGGCGGGAAGAAGTCGACCGTCTGCACGAGCCCGACGCGGCTTCCGGTGGGCAGACCGTCTCCGTCCCCCAGGAGGACGACGCCCGCGTCGTCGAAGCTCTGGGGTCCCACGACCAGGCGGTCGTCGACCTGTTGACCGATTCCGCGCAGCACCTGCGCGAGCCGCCCCTGGGGCAGCTTGCCGGCTCAGCCGGCGCAGGCGGCGTAGTCGGTCAGTCGTCGATGGGCGTGTTCGTTCACGCCCGGGATCCTACCCGCGGGCCGCGCCTACTCGTAGCGGAAGGCGCGCGCGGCCGCGATCCCGAGCACCGCGGCGGCCGCGGTCATCCCGAGGACGTGCGGCGCAACGGCGGCCGGCCCCTGGCCGAAGCTGACCAGGCGGTGCAGGGCGTCCATGGCCCAGCCGGTCGGCAGGAAGTCGGCCACGCGCTGCAGGAAGTCCGGCGTGACCTCGATCGGCCACCAGCACCCGCCCAGCGCGGCCAGCACGTTGGCCGACAGCACGCCGATCCCCACGGCCTGCCCCTCGGTCCGCGCGACGCAGCCGAGCAGCAGTCCCAGGGACGCCATCATCGCCCCGTAGGCGAGCAGGACGAGCAGGACGGCGCCCAGGTTGTCGCCCCAGTCCATGCCGAACACGACCGTGCCGACGAGCATCCCGAAGGCGATCTGGACGACGCCGAGCGCCAGCTTGCCGCCCCACTTGCCGAGCACGACGCTGCCGCGCGAGATGGGCGCGTGGGCCAGCCGGCGCAGCAGGCCCTGGCGCCGCTCGACGACGAGCAGCACGGCGCCGCTGGTCGTCATGACGAGCAGGACGAACATCACGAGCGTGCCGGGGATGGTCTGCTCGTAGCCGGTGGGGACGCGCTGGCGCTCGCCGGCGGCGCGGACGTCCAGGGACAGCGTGCGCTCGCGCGTCCGCAGGTCGGCGACCGCCGCGGCGTCGACCGCCGCCGTCGTCTCGCCGGCGGCGACGAGGTCGGCCAGCACCGTGTAGGCCGCGCGCCGCACGCGCACCTCGTCGTACTGGGCGCCCAGCTCGCCCCGGTCGAGCCGCAGCTCCAGGGTCGCCTGGCGGCCGGCCAGCGCGTCGGCGGTGAACCCGGCGGGGACCGACAGGCGCCGCGAGGGCGCGGCGTCCTCGCCGAGGTCCGCGGGGCGCACCAGGTCGAACCCGGCGGCGTCGAGGCGCAGCTCGACCTCGTCCGCCAGGAAGCCGGCGTCGTCTCCGCGCTCGAGCAGCAGGCGCTGGCGTCCGAGCCCCCCGCCGGAGCCACCGAACCCGGCGGTGACCGTGCCGATGAAGTAGAAGAACACGATCGGCATCACGAAGACCCACGCGATGGTCTCGCGCGCGCGGAGCATGTTCCGCACGTCCCGCCAGCCGATGAAGAGCGCGTCGCGGAGCA
>JAUIDW010000413.1 GCA_030428395.1 bacterium
CGCACGACGACCTCGTCGAAGGCCGCGGCGTCTACGTAGCCCGCGAACCACGTCACGGCGTCCGCGTCGGCCGGCGCGAGGGCCAGCACGCCACCGGACGCGGTCGCGACGCTCCAGGTCGCCGGGTCGCCGGGCCCCAGCCGCAGCGCGTCCCCCTGCCGCGGCCAGGCGCCGCGCGGGTCGAGCTCGGGCACGAACCCGGCGGCGGCCGCGCCCCGCGCGTCCGCGAACGACGCTCCGGGGCCGGGGAGGTCGCCGGTGGTCAGGAGCGCGGCCGGACGCTGCTCCGCGACCTGCTGGTCCTCCTGGACGGCCGCCGCGAACGGCGCGCCGGCCGCCAGCGCGAGGGCGCCAATCGACGCAACGAACGTGTCGAGCATGGACTCCTCCTGCACGGCGCGGCGCGCGGCCGGCGCGGGCCGCGGATTGTAGCGGGCGCGGCCGGCCGGATCAGCGCACCACGTGCCAGCGGGTCTGGCGGCCCGCCAGGTACGTCACGCGCTCGCCGTCGAACACCGCGCTCTGCTCCAGCTTGATCTGGACCCACTGCCCGCCCCACTCGGGGACCTGGACCTTCACGTTGCCCTCGATGGCGTAGGCGGTGTCCGGGAACAGCCGCCAGTCGCCGCGCACCGGCGTCGGCCCCTGCTCGTCCCACATGCCGATCGTCGGGCCGGCCGCGTGCCCGAAGAAGCCGATCGGGTGGGTGTAGACGCTGGACAGGATGCCCTCGGCCTCCGCCGCGGCGCGCGCCGCCGCCAGGATCTCGTTGCCGGTCCGGCCGGTGACGAACGCGTCGGTCAGCAGGTCCTGCCAGCGGTTCCCCACGGCCAGCGCGTGCTTCAGGCCCGCGGGCACGTCCTCCTCGCCGGCGCGCAGCACGTAGCCCATCTCCTGCGTGTCGGTGCAGAGCCGCAGGTAGCAGAGCCCCACGTCGGTGTGCAGCACGTCGCCCCGCCGGATCACGGTGTCGTCGTCGCCGAAGAACGGGTCGTCCACGTCGTGCGCGACGCCGCGCCGCTGCACGTTGCCGTCGGGGTGGAACCAGGGCGGCAGGTCGAGCTCCTCGAAGCGCTGCTGGATGTACCAGGCGACGTCCTGCGTCGTGGTCGCGCCCGGCGTGATCACGCGGTTCGAGAACGCCTCGGCGATGACGCCCCGCGCAAGCTCGACCGCCTGGGGGTAGACCTCGAGCTCGAGCGCCGTGCGCGTCTCCAGCCAGCGCACGCACAGCGCCTCGGCGCTCTCGACGCGCTCCGCCAGGTCCGGCCCGAGCGCCTCGAGCAGGCGCGCGTGCAGCCCCGCCGTCAGCCCGTCGCCGAAGCTCCAGTGGCGGCTGCGGTTCACGCCGATGCGTCGCGGCTCGCGCTCGCGCACGATCGCGCCCAGCGCCTCCCACTGCGCGTCCAGCGACCCGCCCTCCCAGGCCGCGTCGTACAGCCCGCCGAGCGGGTACCGGCTGACCGTCAGCCGCTCCACGCCCTTCTCCGGCCCGCGGTCGAAGAACACGAGCATCGTCGTCCGCCGCGCCGAGAACACCGGCTCGGGAACCAGCGTCAGGTACACCGGGTCCTCGACGTACTCGCGGTTGATCACGATCCACATGTCGAGCCCGACCTCGCGCATCAACCCCGGCAGCACGTTCTCGAGCCGGTCCCGCACCATCCGGTTCACGACCTCGACCCGCTCCCGCACCGGCAACACCGCCGCGATCGGCTCGACCACGCGCCCCTGGTCCCAGGCGCGCTCGTCGCCGCGCGGGTCCGCGTTCGAGGGAAGCAGCAGGAGGGCGAGGAGGGTCGCGAGCATGGGGGCTCCGGGGGCGCCGTGGGTTCGGGGGTCGCGCGGACGCGGCGCATCGTAGCAGCGCGCCGCGGCCGGACGCGCGTCAGCGGACGGGCGGCACCGCGCCGCGCCAGCCGGCGGCGAGGGTGGCGCGGAGGTCGGTGACGGTGGTGGCGTGGGCGGGGTCGGTGGCGAGGTTCTCGAGCTCGGCGGGGTCGGTCGCGTGGTCGTAGAGCTCGAGGCCGACCTCGGTGCCGTCGGGGGTGGTCCAGGTGGTCAGGCGGTGGCGGGCGGTGCGGACGGAGCGGCCGAGGGTGCCGTCGCCGCGGCGGAACTCGGTGAAGGCGGCGCGCTTCCACGGGCGGCCCGGTTCGGCGAGCAGCGGCGCGAAGCTCGCGCCCTCCAGGTCGGCGGACGCGTCGAGGCCGGCGAGGTCCGCCAGGGTCGGGAAGAGGTCGACGAGCTCGACCAGCGCGTCGCTCGTCGCGCCGCGGGCGCCGCCGGGGGCGCGGACGACGAGCGGCGCGCGCGCGGCGACCTCGAAGTTGGTGAACTTCGTCCACAGGCCGTGCTCGCCGAGGTGGTAGCCGTGGTCGCCCCACAGCACGACGACCGTGCGCTCGGCGAGCCCCAGCCGCTCGAGCTCGTCCAGCACGCGGCCGACCTGGGCGTCGACGAAGCTCGCGCAGGCGCGGTAGCCGTGCGCGAGGTGCCGCTCGAGGTCGGGCGGCAGGCGCTCGCCGCGCCGCACGGTCACGCCCGCGTAGGCGCCGACCTCGCCGGCGGTGCGGGTCGCGACCGCGGGGACGGGCGCGCGCGGCGGCGCGTACTCGACCTCGACCGCGGCCGGGTCGTGCAGGTCCCAGTAGCGGCGCGGCGCGACGAACGGCAGGTGCGGCTTGTAGAAGCCGACGGCGAGGAAGAACGGCTCGTCCCGCAGCTCCCGCAACAGCTCGAGCGCGCGCCCGGCGACCTGGCCGTCGGGGTACGCGTCGTCGGGCAGGTCGGCGGCCTCGGTCGGAGGGCCCAGCGCCTGGGTGCCGCGGACCGCGCGTCCCGACGCCTCGATGCGCGCGCGCTCGGCCGCCGCGACGGCGCGGCTGGCGGGCAGCGCCCAGAAGTGCTGGCCGCCCTCGGGCGTCCACGGCGGGACGGACCAGGAGGCGGCGTCGAAGGGGGGCTCGTGCTCGACCTTGCCGACCGCCGCGGTGGCGTAGCCCGCCTCGCGGAAGAGCTGCGGCAGCGTCGGCGCGTCGCCCACGCGGTCGCGCAGGCCCTGGCCGAAGCCCCACACCCCGGTCGTCGCCGGGCGGCGGCCGAGCAGCACGGACGCGCGCGACGGCTGGCATAGCGCGACCTGGCAGTACGCGCGGTCGAAGCGCACGCCCTCGGCCGCCAGCGCGTCGATGCGCGGCGTCGCCGCGGGGCGCCCGTAGCAGCCCAGCTCGGGGCGCAGGTCGTCGACGATCAGGAACAGGACGTTCGGACGCTCCGCCCCGTCCCGGGCCGGCGCGCAGCCCGCGCCCCCGAGCAGGAGCCCGGCCAGCGCCGCGAGACCGGCCGCGAGGCTCGCGCCGGTGACGCGTGAAACGCCCGGGGGGCGCGCGAGTCCGGGGCGTGCGGCGCGGAACGTCACGGCGGCAGTCTAGACTGCGCTCCCGCGCTCCCCGAGCGCTCCACCCCCGCTCTCCCCGCCCGCGCCCCCCACCATGCGAATCCCGCGCCCCCGCACGATGCGCGCCCCGCGCTCCCACCCCGGCCGCGTCCTCGGCCCCGTGCTCTCGCTCGCCGCGCTCGCCGCTGTCGCGACGTCCGCCGCGGCCCAGGCCGACGGCGCCAGCCGCGCGGACTCGACCGCCTGGGCCCCGATCGTCCTCGCGGGCGACGGCGAGCACCGCTACGACGTCCCGTTCTTCGAGGGGGCCGACCTGGACCCGGCCGTGCCGTCGCCCGGGCAGGTGCTCGGGTTCCCGCTGGGCGCGCGGCCCGCGGGGCACGCGGCCACGCTGGCCTGCTGGCGCGCGTGGGCCGAGGCCAGCCCGCGGGTCCGGCTCGAGACGATGGGGCGCACGTACGAGGGCCGCGAGCTCGTCGTCGGCGTGGTCACGAGCCCCGCGAACCACGCGGCGATGGACGACGTCCTCGCGCGCCTGCGCCGCCTGGGGGACCCGCGCGAGCACGGCCTCGCCGACGTCGACGCGCTGGTCGCCGGGACCCCCGCGGTCGGGTGGTTCGGCTACAGCATCCACGGCGACGAGATGTCCGGCGTCGACGGCGGGCTCGCCTTCGCGCACCTGCTGATCGCCGACCGGCGCCCCGGGACGGCGGCGCTGCTCGAGGACGTCGTCGTGGTCGTCGACCCGATGATGAACCCCGACGGGCGCGAGCGGTTCCTGTCGATGCTGAACCAGGCGGCGGGCTACGTGGGCAACCCCGACCCGCGCGG
>JAUIDW010000414.1 GCA_030428395.1 bacterium
AGCAGGGGCGCGTGGGAGGTGCCTCCGGGATGCGCGTGAGGCAGCGAGGGGGCGTGGCGAGGTGGCGTCCGCGAGGCGCTGCGCGCGGCCAAGATGCGACGGGGCGCCCCTCCCTGGCGGGAGCGGCGCCCCGGGGACCGCGGGGGCGCGGGCGGAGGTCCCGCCGCGCGCCGGGCGGCTCACTGGCCGAACGCGGTGACTTCGTAGGAGCTGGGGACCGTGGTCTCGTCCTCGTCGTGGAGGCCGGCCGCGGCCTTCTCGGTGAGGATCTGCATGCGCGCGAGCTCCTCGTAGTCGTCCCGCTGGCGGGCGTTGGCCAGGTGGTCGAGCTCCGCTTCCTGACGGCTGCGGATCTCGGCCAGGCGGCCGGTCAGGTGGTCGATGCTGACCACCTCGAAGCGCGAGCACTGCTCGATCGTCTTGTTGCGCTTCTCGAGCAGGTGGATCAGGCGCTCGTTGCGCGCGATCGCGTCGACCTGGCGGCTGAGCTGCGCGATCTGCGACTGGAACTGGGCCCGCTCGGTCTCGAGCTGGACCAGCAGCTCGTCGAGCCGCGTCGACTGCTGGGCGAGGTACGTCAGGTCGTGCGCCGCGTCGGCCGCGCGGTTCTGGTAGGCGACCAGCGTGCCCTGGATCTGGTTGAACTTGGCCTGGGCGCGGTCGTAGCTCAGCACGTTGTCGCCGAAGGCCACGAGGGTGGCGCGCGGCTGGACGCCGCGGGCGCGGTTCGCGGCCGCCTCGGCCAGCGCGGGCTCGAGCAGGCTGACGTCGTCCTGCGCCATGGCGACGACGCGCTCGGCGACGTCGCGCTCGCGCTCGAGCTGGCGGATCTGCTCGTTCAGCTCGGCGAGGTCGCCGCGCACCTGGCCGATGCGCTTGGGGTACTCGCGCTCGAGCTCGACGAGCTGTGCGCGCAGGGCCACGGGGTCGTCGATGGCCTCGTCGATCGAGGCGACGATGTCGTTGTGGACCTGGTCGATGACGGCCTTGGTCCGCTCGGGGCCGGCGACCATGAGCGTGGCGCCGCCGATGGCACCCGCCGTGAGGACGCCGATCGCGCCGATGCGGAAGACGTGCTTGAAGATGGTGAACATGGTGGATGCTCCTGCCCCGGGGGGGTCGTTGCGTTTCGGACCGGGGCGTCGGGCCCCGCGTTGCGGCTTTCACGGGGCTTAGTGGGAAGCGGCCCCCGCGGCTTTCAGGGCGAGGCCGGGGCGGGCCCCCACCGCCTCCCGCACCCGCGGCGGGTTCGCCCGCCGCGCAGCGCGTCGCACGGGACCCCCCGGGCGTCGGGCCCGGGTCCCGGGTCTCTCCCGGGGGACCCCGGGCCACCCCCGGACGCGCGGCCGGGCCGGGCGAATAAACGGGGCGATCGGGCGCACCAGGTGCGGCCCGGCGGTGCCCTGGGCTCCTGGGCGGGGGCCGGAGGGATTCCGGGCCGCGCCGGCCGGTGCCCCTCTCCCCACCCCCTAGACTGGAAACGGACTCTCCCCTGTGCTCCGAGACGCCACCACCAGCTTCGTCGCCCGCCTGCGCGCGCGGGACCCCGCCGCCTGGTTCGAGCTGTGGGAGACCTTCGGGCCCGTCCTGCGGTCGCAGCTGGCCCGCTGGGGCCGCGGCCGCATCGGCGTCGAGACGGTGAAGGACCTCTCCCAGGAGACCCTGGCGGCCCTCGCCACGGCCATCGACCGCCACGACCCGTCCCGGGGGGCGCGCTTCTCGACCTGGCTGCTCGCGATCGCGCGCTACACCCTGGGGGACGAGATCGACCGCCGCATGGCGCAGAAGCGCGGCGGGGGCATCCGCCCGCAGTCCCTGGAGGGCGATCCGGGGCGCCTCGACGGGGACACCCCCGACGCCGCCTACGAGCAGGCGATCTTCGACGCCAAGGTCGAGTCGGCGCTGCGGGCGACCGAGCGCGAGAGCGACCTGCTCGAGTTCACGATCTACCGCCAGCGGGTCCTGGAGGGCCGCACGGGCCGCGCCGTGGCCGAGAGCCTGGGGGTCAGCGAGCCGACCGTCAGCCGCCGCCTGGCGGCCGTGCGGGGGCGCCTGCGGGCGCGCCTGGCGGAGGTCTTCGCCAAGTACAGCTTCACCCCCGAGGAGCTGGAGGAGCTCCGGCGAAACGGCCTCGAGCTGAATCCCAAGAAGGAGGACGACGCGCGCTTCGACGACGCGGTCGCGGAGGTCTACCACCGGATCTCGCTGCGCGACCCCTCGGCCGTGGAGCGCCCGTGAGGAGCCCCCCCGGAGGAAGGAAGCCGACGAGATGACCGCGATGATCATGGCAATCAGGATCCTCCTGGCCGCGCTCGTGCTCACCGTCGGCGTCGTCGCCGGCATCTGGATCCTGGTCCACGGCATCCGGGTCGTGGGCTGGCTGCTGGGGCGGCTGTTCCGCGGCGCCGGCTTCCTCGTCCGGCACGTGTTCCGGTTCGCGCGGGGGATGGTCGTCGACGCGCTCCGCTTCGGCGGGGCGATCTTCACGGCCATGGTGATCCTGCCGCTGGTGGCGATGAACTTCGCCCTGGGCCGGTTCTCGGCGGCCGGGCACTACGGGCGCGCGCTCGAGGACGAGTTCCTCAGCGCCCTGGGCTCCCTCTACCGGGTGGGGCTCGGCCACCCCGTGCACCTGCTCGGCCTGGGCATCCTGACCGAGGGCCTCGAGAAGCGCCTGCCCGCGCTGGTCGCCGAGGCGCCGCGCGGCCGCCCGCGCCGCGCCGGCCGGCCCGGCAAGTTCGAGGGTTACCGCGTCCACGGCGAGCTGCCGCCGGGCGGCTCGGGCGCGTCCCTATACCTCGCGCGCCCCTCCCGCCAGAAGTCCGAGGAGCTGCGCGCGCTGGGCCGCCCCGTGCCCTCCGAGGTCGTCATCAAGGCCTTCGCGCTGGGCCGCGGCTCGACCCTGCCCCAGATCGTGCGCGAGAGCCGCGCGCTGGAGGCGGCCAACCGCCTGGGCCTGGTCCTCGAGCACGAGCTGACCGAGCAGAGCTTCCACTACGTCATGCCGTACGTCCCCGGCGACGGCCTCGACGTGGCCATCCGCGAGGCCCATGGCCGCGGCGACGAGCACGGCCTGCGCCCCCACGAGCTGGGCGTGTTCCTCGGCTACGCCAGCGACCTGCTGCGCACCGTCGACCGCTTCCACACGGGCGGCCTGTGGCACAAGGACATCAAGCCGAGCAACCTGATCGTCTCCGGCGACCGGGTGCACCTCGTGGACTTCGGCCTGGTCACGCCGCTCGCGTCGGCCATGACGCTGACGACGCACGGCACGGAGTTCTACCGCGACCCCGAGATGGTGCGGCTCGCGCTGCAGGGCGTGAAGGTGCACGAGGTCGACGGCGCCAAGTTCGACATCTACAGCGCGGGCGCCGTGCTGTACTCGATGGTCGAGAACTCGTTCCCCGCGCAGGGCAGCCTGTCGCGCATCACCAGGCGGTGCCCCGAGGCGGTCCAGTGGATCGTGCGCAAGGCGATGGCCGACATGGCCACGCGCTACGGCTCCGCCCAGGAGATGCTGCAGGACCTGCGCGTCGTCCTGGCGGCCCGCGACCCGTTCCGCGTCAAGCCCGCGGACCTGCCCTCGCTCGGCGGGCGCCCGGTCCCGGAGTTCCCCGAGGCCGAGGGCCTGCGCGCCGCGGCGGGCCTCGCCGCCCTGGAGCCGGCGGGCCGCGGTGCCTCCCTCGTCGCGTCCGCCCCGCGCCGCCCGCGCGCGCGCCGGGCCCGGCGGGCGCTGATGTTCGCGGGCGTGTGCGGCGCGCTGTGCCTGGGCTCGTTCTTCTCGCTCGCGGTGATGTTCCACGAGCAGCACATGCCGCGGCACCACGCCACCCGCGTGCACGCCCGGTCCGCCGTCCGCCCGGTCGCCAGCCGCGCGCCGGTCCGCCACATCCCCGCCGTCCCGCAGGAGTCCGCGGAGGAGGCGCTCGCGCGCCGCTGGACGGACCACGTCGACGCGCGGCTCGGGGGCGGCAGCGGCGAGGGCCGCTCGATCCTGCTGCTCGACGACGTGCTGGCCTCCGGCGAGCCGCTGCTGCAGCGCGCGCTGCAGCGGGCGCTCGAGGAGCGCGGCTACCTCGTCCTGGGCGCCGTCCCCGCCGCGGAGGCGCCGGAGTGGACGACCGAGGAGGTCGACCTCGTGGCCGCGGCCCGCGTGTCGAAGGGCCTCAGCGGCCCGAACGACGCCGAGGCCGTGGTGCGGCTCGAGAACTTCCTCGAGGGCC
>JAUIDW010000415.1 GCA_030428395.1 bacterium
GCTCGCGCTCGGGATCGCCGGCGTGGTCGCCTGGCGCGTGCGCGACGCGCTGGCCGCGAAGCAGCTCGCCGAGCCGCTGGGCCGCATGGGCCTCGGGCGGGACCCCGGCGCCGTCGCGGGCGCCGCCACGGCCGCGGTCGCGGGGCTGCTGGCCCTCGGGCTCGCCCTGCAGGGCTTCCGCTGGTTCCGCTCGCGCCCCGCGGCGGGCCCCGCGCGGCCGGAGCGCTTCGTCCCCGCGCGCGTCGACTTCCTGGGCGGCCTGATCACCAGCAACGGGGCCCTGCTGCGCTGGACGCTCGACCACCGCATCGCCGCGTGCTTCCTGGCGATCCTGTTCTGGGGCTCCTGCGCCGTCCCCAACACGCTGATGGAGATGGCCTCCTTCATGCAGGGCGACAACAACGCCCGCATCGACCTCGAGGTGCGCCTCGAGGACGACTTCACGCTGGCGGAGGCCAGCGACCAGATGGCGTTCTACGAGGACTGGTTCGAGGCGCGCCGCGACGAGCTCGGCTTCGAGCACCTCGGCACGCGCTTCGACGAGACCTCCGGCCGCGTCAGCCTCTACTGGGACTCCCAGCAGGACGGCGAGGAGATGGCCGCGCTGCGCAAGCGCCTCCAGGACGAGGTCCCCCGCCGCGCCGGGCACCGCGTGCTGCTGCGCGGCGAGGACGAGAACGTCGAGCGCAACCGCAACCTCGTGGCCTTCACCCTGCGCGGCCCGCGCTACGAGAAGCTGATCGAGCTGGCCGAGCGCGCCGTCCCGCTGCTCGAGGCCGTCCCCGGCCTGTCCAGCGTGTCGACGGGCCTCGAGACCGCGCCCGAGCAGGTCGAGGTCGTCTTCGACCAGGACCTCGCCGAGCGCATGGGCGTCACGCCCGAGATCGCCTTCAACAACATCGCGTGGGCCCTGCGCGGCTGGCAGCTGCCGCGGTACCAGGAGCCGGGGCGCGAGGTGCCGCTGATCCTCGAGTACGACTCCGAGGAGATCGCGGGCCTCGACACGCTGCGCGAGATGCAGGTCTTCACCGGCGAGAGCGCGGTGCCGCTCGCCACGGTCGCCGACATCGAGTTCTCGAAGGGCCAGACCGAGATCGTCCGCCGCAACGGCCAGGCCACCATCACGCTGACCGGCCGCGTGGACGACCCGACGCGCCTGCTGCCGGTCACCCAGGCGGGCCTGGGTATCCTGCGCTCGATGGACCTGCCGCGCGGCTACGACGTCGGCGAGGAGGACACGCAGATGTTCCGCCAGCAGGAGGAGATGCGCGAGATCATGAAGGCCCTGGTCTTCAGCATCGTGCTCGTCTACCTGGTGATGGGCATCCTGCTCGAGTCCTGGTCCCTGCCCGTCGTCGTGCTCTGGACCGTCCCCTTCGCCGTCACCGGCGCGCTGTGGACGCTGTTCCTGACCGGCACCACGATGGACTCGGTCGGCTGGATCGGCGTGATCATCCTGGTCGGCGTCGTGGTCAACAACGGCATCGTCCTGATCGACCGCATCCACACGCTGCACCAGGCCGGCGTCCCGCGCCGCGAGGCCGTCCTGCAGGGCAGCGCCAACCGCGTCCGCCCGATCGTGATGACGGCCCTGACGACGGTCTGCGGCCTGCTGCCGATGGCGCTGTCCGAGCCGCCGTCGGAGGGCATCGACTACCGCGCGCTCGCGACCTGCGTGGCGGGCGGCCTGGCCATCAGCACGTTCTTCACGCTGTGGGTCATCCCGCTCTGGTACACGATCGTGCTCGACCTGGCCGACGCCGTCACCGCGTCGATCCGCTGGGCCCTCGGTCCGCTGGCGCGCCGGATGGGCCGCGCCCCGGGCCGCGACGCCGCCGGGCCGGTGGAGGCCTGACCGCCGGACGCGCCCGCGCGGCCCCATGAGCGGGCGGCGGGCGGGATGGACTTCCGCTCGCCCGGGCGTAGACTGTCGCGCCCTCGAGGCGCTCGAGACCGCCCGCGCCGCCCCCGGCGCGCTCCGCGACCCCGCGCACGCACGCGCTCGTTGACACCCGACGTCCCGCCATGGCCCTGGATCCCGCCAGCTCCTCCGCGCCGCCGCTCCCGCCGCTGGAGCTCGACCCCGGCCAGCGACTGGCCGCGGTCGTGTCCACGTACCACCGCGAGCTGACCGGGGCGATGCTCGACTCCGCGCGGCGCGAGCTCGCCGCCGCCGGGTACGGCGACGAGCTGATCGTGGTCGAGGTTCCCGGCGCCTTCGAGATCCCGCTCGTCGCGCGGCGCCTGGCGGTGCGCGCGGACGTCGCCGCGGTGCTCTGCTTCGGCCTCGTCCTGAAGGGCGAGACCCAGCACGACGAGGTGATCGCCCACGCGGCCGCCCACGGGCTGGTCCAGGCGAGCTTCGCGGCGGACAAGCCGGTGCTGCTGGGGATCCTGACCTGCGCGACGCTCGACCAGGCGCGCGCCCGCGCGCTGCCCGAGGGCGCCGGCGGGCGGCAGGACAAGGGCCGCGAGGTCGCGCGCGCCGCCGTGGCGCAGCTCGCCGCGATGCGGGCGGCCGCCCGCGCCGGCCTGCCCGACGGGCGCGTGGGCTTCGGCGAGGGGGCGTCGTGAAGAAGCGCACCCGCGGCCGCGAGCTGGCGCTCCAGCTGCTCTACCAGATCGACCTGCGGGGGCCCGCGGTCCTCGACGAGGTCGACGACTTCCTGCGCGACGAGGAGAAGGACCGCGAGACGCGGGAATTCGCCCGCCGCCTGGTCGTCGGCACGCGCGAGCACGTCGAGCAGCTCAACGAGGTGATCCGCAGCGTGGCGCAGAACTGGGAGATCGGCCGGATGGCGGTGATCGACCGCAACGTGCTGCGCCTCGCCACGCACGAGCTGCTGCACTGCCGCGACGTGCCCCCCAAGGTGGCCATCAACGAGGCGATCGAGCTGGGCAAGCGCTTCTCGACCCAGAACTCCGGCGCCTTCATCAACGGCATCCTGGACAAGATCAAGAGCCGCTTCGTCGACGAGGGCGCCCCCGTGCCGTCCGCCGACGGCGAGCCGCCCGCCGGAGGCCCCGCCCCCGACGGCGACGCGGCGCCGGGCCCCGCGGAGGGCGCGGGCTGATGGGGCTCTTCGGCCGCCTCAAGCAGCGCCTGCAGCGCACGCGCACGACGCTCGCCGACGGCCTGTCGGGCCTGTTCCGCGGCGGCCGCGCGATCGACCCCGCGCTGCTCTCCGAGCTCGAGGAGCTGCTCTACAACGCCGACCTCGGCGGCGCGGCGACCGAGGTCGTCGAGGAGCTCTCGCGCCTGCACAAGCGCGGCGAGCTGAAGGGCGAGGACGACGTGCGCCGCGCGCTGCGCGCCACGCTGCTCGAGCGCCTGGGCGAGGGCGGCGGCGAGGTCCCGCTGGACCACTCCCCCACCGTGATCCTGGTGGTCGGCGTCAACGGCTCGGGCAAGACCACGTCGATCGCCAAGCTCGCCCACCGCTTCACGCAGCAGGGCAAGCGCGTCCTGCTCGGCGCGGGCGACACGTTCCGCGCCGCGGCGATCGAGCAGCTCGAGGTCTGGGCCGGCCGCGTCGGCGCCGAGATCGTGCGCTCGAGCCCCGGCGCGGACCCGGCGGCCGTGGCCTTCGACGCCGTCGACGCCGGCGTCTCGCGCGGCGCGGACGTGGTGATCGTGGACACGGCCGGGCGGCTGCACACGCAGGTCAACCTGATGCAGGAGCTCGGCAAGGTCGTGCGCGTGATCGGCAAGCGCCTGCCGGGCGCGCCGCACGAGGTGCTGCTGGTGCTGGACGGCACGAACGGCCAGAACGCCATCCAGCAGGCCAAGCAGTTCACCGCCGCGGTGGACGTGACCGGCCTCGTGGTCGCGAAGCTCGACGGCACGGCGCGCGGCGGCGCGGTGTTCACCATCCGCCGGGAGCTCGGCCTCCCCGTGCGCTACGTCGGCACCGGCGAGACGCTCGAGCTGCTCGAGCCCTTCGAGCCGGGACCCTTCGTCGACGCCATCGCGGGGACCGAGCTGCAGGCGGCCGGCGAGTCGCCGTGACCCCCGCCGGCGCGTCGCGCGTCGCGCTCGACCGCGGCCTCGCGCTCGCGCTGCTGCTGCCGTGCGTGCTGCTGGCCTGGCCCGGACCCGGCGCGCCGCTGCGCGAGGACCTGCTGCCCGCCCTGACCGGCGCCGGCCTCGCGGCCTGGGCGCTGGTCCCGGCCGCGCTCCTGACCGTCGCGCGCCCGCC
>JAUIDW010000416.1 GCA_030428395.1 bacterium
CAGCCCGGGCAGGCCGTGGCGCTCCTCGAACGCGCGCAGCAGCTCCTCGCGTGTCGCGGCGTCGCCCTGGATCGCGGGCGCGAGGAAGCGGCGGAACTCGTACAGCCCGAAGCCCGAGTCGAAGGGCTCGAGCTGGAAGCGCGCTCCGTCGGGGGCGAGCACGTACAGCTCCTGCTTGTAGGTGACGTCGTGCTCGTCGTAGCGCTCGGTGTACATGGTGAAGCCGACGAAGGGCCACGAGCGCGCGTGGGGGACGAGCGCCACGAGCAGCTGCAGCCCCAGCGCCACTGCGACGACGGCGGACACCAGCGCGCGCGCCAGCGCCTCGCGGCCGCCGCCGTGGCGCCGGGCGCGCAGCAGGAAGCCGGCCAGCACCGCGGCCGCGCCCGCCAGGGCGAGGGGCACGAGCCGCCGCGTGCGCAGCGCGGGCGGGTAGGCGACGTCCACGCGCAGGGGGACGTCCGGCGAGCGCCGCAGGTCGCGGTCCCAGGCCGTGACGACGAGCTCGTGCGCGCCCGGCTCGAGCCCCTCGATCGCGGGCGCGTCCGGGTCGAGCTCGCGCCACAGGTGGTGGTAGCGCGGGCGCCAGCGCAGCGTCGCGCCGCCGCGCGCGCGCGCCTCGACCTCGAGCGGAACCGCGGCACCCGCGGCCGCCGGGACGACGACCTGCGCGTCCGGGGAAACCCCGCCGGCCGCGCGCACGCGCAGGTCCGGCGGCGGCCCGCGGTCGGGCAGGTACGCCCACACTCCGTCGTCCGTGGCGAGCAGCAGCGCGCCGCTGCGGTCGCGCGCCAGCGCGCGGTAGGGGCCCGGCGGCGCGCCGTCGTCGGGACCGAAGCAGCGCGCGAAGCGCTGGCGGCCCTCGACGCACGCGAACACCCGCTCGGTCGCCACCCACAGGCGCTCGGGCTCGTCCGCGACGACGCCGACCAGCGCGCCCTCCAGCGGCGCGGGCAGCTCGAGCGGGTCGAGCGCGTCGAACCCCGGCGCCGTGGTGAAGAGCCCGCGCTCGGCGGCGACCAGCAGCGGGCCCGCGGGATGGCGGGCCAGCGCGCGGACCGCCCCGGGGTCGACGACGGTCGGCGGCAGGCGCCGGCCCTCCAGCCGCAGCTCGCCGGCGACGACCGCGTACGCGTCGACGCGGACGACGGGAGCCACCTCGCGCGCGACCTGGCGAAACGCGCGCTGCGGGGTCGCGCCGACGGCGGCGCAGCTCGCGAGGGCGAGCGGGAGGAGCACGGCCTGGAGACCTTCCCGGCGACGGCCGGGGCGTCCCGGCGTCGACGCTCCAGGCTAACCCGCTCGACGGGCTTCGCGGGAGGCGCGGCGCCGCGCTAGCCCGCCTCGCGCTCGTACCCCATGTCCTTCAGGATCTGCAGGACCTCGCTCCAGGTGGGGAAGGGCCGCTGGTTGGCGCGCTTGTAGTCGTCGATGGCGGCGATGAACTCCATCACCTCCTCCGACATCTCGTCCGGCCGGGGGGTCGGCGCGGAGCGCTTGGCCTTCTTCTTGGCGGCGGGCTTCTTGGCGGCGGACTTCTTGCGAGCGGGGGTCATGCGGGGGTTCCGGCAGGGGGTGTCGGGGGTGCATCGACCCCCCGCGGGCCCCTGCTGAAGGGCACCTGCGCGAACCCGCCGCGCCTCAGCCCGCGGTCTGGAGCCGGCCGCCGAGCGCCAGCGCGTGCTCGACGCGCGCCGTGTCGGGGCGCTCGATCAGGCCCACCTCGGTGACGATGCCCGCGACGAGCTCGGCGGGGGTGACGTCGAAGGCGGGCGAGTACACGGCGACGCCCTCGGGCGCGGTGCGGGAGCCGAAGCCCTCCGTCACCTCCTCCGGCGCGCGCTCCTCGATCGGGATCAGGCCGCCGTGCGCCAGGTCCGGGTCGAAGGTGGAGAGCGGCGCGGCCACGTAGAACGGGATGCCGTGGCGCGCGGCCAGCACCGCGACGGAGTACGTGCCGATCTTGTTGCAGACGTCGCCGTTCCGCGCGATGCGGTCCGAGCCGACGATCACCGCGTCGATGCGCCCCTCGAACATCACGCGCCCCGCCATGTTGTCGGTGATCAGCGTCACCGGGACGCCGGCCTGCATCAGCTCCCAGGCCGTCAGCCGCGCCCCCTGCAGCAGCGGGCGCGTCTCGTCGGCGTAGACCGACACGCGCTTGCCCTGCTCGTGGGCCACGTAGATGGGCGCCAGCGCCGTGCCCATGCCCCCGGTCGCCAGCGCGCCCGCGTTGCAGTGGGTCAGCATCGTCCAGCCGTCCTGGATCAGCGCCGCGCCGTGCTCGCCGATGCGGCGGCACGTGTCCCTGTCGCCGGCGTGGATGTCGGCGGCCTCGGCGAAGAGCGCGTCGAGGATGGCGTCGCCGTCGCGGCCGGCCGCGTGCTCGCTCTCGGCGCGCGTCCGCATGCGGTTCAGGGCCCAGAACAGGTTCACGGCCGTGGGTCGCGACTCCGCCAGGCGCTCGCAGGTCGCGCGCGTGCGGGCCAGCACCTCGTCGCCGGAGGCGCCGGCGAGGTCCTGCGTGCCCAGCAGCACGCCGTAGCCGGCGGCCACGCCGATCGCGGGGGCCCCGCGCACCGCCAGGCGGCGGATGGCGGCGAACATCTCCTCGACCGTCGCCACGTCGATCACCTCGTGGCGGCCGGGGAGGAGGGTCTGCTCGATCATGCGGACGTGGCCGGGCCGTCCGCCGGCCCACTCGAGGGTCTCGACGTGCATGGGGGGAGTGTATCGACCGCCCGGCGGCCGCACAGGAGCCGCGGCTCAGCGGGGCCCCGCGCCCTCGGCCGCGGCGGCCGCCTGCGCGGACCACTCCTCGACCTGGCGGGCGAGCGCCGGGGACGGCGGGCCCAGCTCGCGGGCCCGGGCCAGGTGCCCGAGCGCCTCGGCGGCGGCACCCGTCTCGAGCAGCGCGCCGCCGAGCAGCGCGCGGGCCACGGGGTCGTCGGGCGCCAGCTCGACCGCGTCGCGCAGGTGCGGGACGGCCTCGTCGGCGCGGCCCTCGTGCAGCCACAGCTCGCCCAGCATGGTGGCGACGTCCTGGATCGACGGATCCAGGGCGCGCAGGCGCGTCCACACGTCGCGGGCCTCGTCGTGGTCGCCCAGCTCGCGCAGCAGGAAGCCGAGCTGGTAGGGGTGGTACGGCTCGTCGGGCATCATCTCGCACAGCCGGCGCCGGTCGTCGGCGGCCTCGCGCAGCCGGCCCAGCGCGCGGTAGCACGACGCGCGCGTGCCGTAGGGGTTGGGCACCTCCGGGCGCAGCTCGATCGCGCGGTTGGCCGCCGCCAGCGCCTCCTCGTAGCGCTCGAGCGCCTCCAGCGCGTAGGCGAGGTTGTCGTGCGCCAGGAACTCGTGGGGGACGAGCTCGACGGCCCGCGCGAGCGCCTCGGCGGCCGCCGCGGCGTCGCCCAGGCGCAGCAGGGTGTTGCCCTGGTGCATCCAGAGGTGCCCGTCGTCGGGCGCCAGCTCGAGCGCGCGCGCGTACAGCGGCCGCGCGGCCGCGAGGTCGCCGTCCTGCACCAGCAGGTTCGCCAGCTCGTGGTGCATCTCGACGTTGGTCGGCCGCAGCGCGAGGGCCGCCCGGTAGGCGGCGACGGCGCGTGCGGTGTCCTGCTCGCGCAGCGACCACCGCGCCAGGCTGACCGCCATCGGGAAGTCGCCGGGGTGGCGCGTGAAGCCCGCGGCGAGCACGCGCACGGCGAGCGCCTCGTCCCCGGCCAGGCCCAGCGTGTTCCCGATCAGGTGCAGCGTCGCGGGGTAGAGCTCCGCGGGGTCGGCCTCCTCGGCGAACGCGCGCAGGCTCGCGACGTCCTCGTCGGCGATCCAGGTCCGCACGCGGGCGCGCACGGGGTCGGGGTCGGCGGCGCGAGCGACGGCGTCGACGTGCCGGGCTTCGTCGAGCGCGCCCGCGTTGCGCAGGGCCAGGGACCACTCGTCGAGCGCGGCCGCGACCGCGGGGGCGTCGTCCAGCTCGGCCAGACGCGCGCCGGCGCGCTCGACCGGCAGCTCGAGCACGGGCAGGTCGGCGGCGGCGAAGGCGCGCTCCCAGGCGTCGCCCACGGCCTGCCAGTCGGTGGGGTAGAAGAGCTCCTTGCCCATGCGGAAGCGCAGGTCCTCGGGCACGCGCAGGGCCTCGATGGCGGTCAGCAGCCGGGCGCCGCGCTCCGCCCGCTCGCGGGCCGCGCGGGCCTCC
>JAUIDW010000030.1 GCA_030428395.1 bacterium
GAGCGGCGCGCCCAGGGCCTCGAGCAGGCCACGCATCGGCACGTACTCGCCGAACGGCACGATGCGGACCTTCTCGTACCCGTTGGTCACCTCGCCGTCGGGCGTGACGACCACCTGGGCGTTGACGAAACCGTCCGCGACCGGATGGGCGCGCGCGCCCGGCTCCCGGGCGAAGCGCCGCCGCGAGGCGCGCCGCAGGAGGCCGGCGAGCTCCTCGAGCGACACGCGCACGAGCTCCCGCCCGGCGCGCTCGAGCAGCGTGGCGGAGCTCACCGCGACCCCCCGGGAGCGGCGGGGCCCGAGCCGGCGGCGTCGAGCAGCACCTGGAACGCGGCGCGGGCCGCGCGCGCGAGCTCCGTCGCGGAGCGGCCGGTGTCCCGCGCGGCGTCGTCGAGGCTGCGGCCGTCGATGACGAGCGCGAAGAAGCCGCTGCGCTCGGCCTCGCCCAGGGCGTTGAACCGCACGCACGCGGCGCGCATCGCCGCGGGCTCGAGCCCGAGCGGGCGCGCCAGCTCGCGGTACGCGGCCAGGCGCTCGGCGTCGGGCGGCACGCCGGCGCGCTCGTCCTCGGCGTCCTCCCGCAGCAGGTCGAGCAGCGAGTCCTCGACGCGCTCCGCCAGCCAGTCGGCGAGCGGCGGCCGGCCCGTGTAACGCGGCGCCGCCCGCGCGCAGCGCGCGAGCGCCCGCACGTGCAGGCGGTCGGCGTCCATGAGGTACGCGCCGCGGCGCAGGCCCTCGGCCACGGCGCGGCGCAGGCCCAGCGGGTCGCCGTCGACCAGGCGCGCCAGCACCTCGCGCGAGTTGCCGCCGGCGAACAGGCGGCGCCAGTCCGAGCGCCGGCTCGCGCGGCCCGCGAGCCGCGGCTCGGCCGACCAGGCCGGCGCCTCCTCGACGCGCTGCGCGCCGTCGACGTCCGTCACCGGACGGCTCTCCGCCGACGCCTCGGCCGCGGCGCGCGGCGCGCGCCCCTTGCGTTGCTCGACCAACTGCGGACCTCCTTCTCGGAACCCGGAGCGCCCCCGGACCGCGCGGCCCGGTTGCGACTTCCTAGGGAGTCCAGGATAGGCGCGAACGCGCGGCCCGGGGCGGGAACGCGCGGGCCCCGCGGCGGCCCGCGCGCCGCGGGACGGGCCCGCGGCGGGGCTAAGTCCGCGGTCGCAAGGCAGTTCAGCCCGCGCGGCGGCGCGCCCACCGCCGCGCGGCCGGGAGGCGCGCGCCGCTCGACCGGATCCGCCGCGCGCCCGATTCCCCGTTTCCGCCCGCGGAGGCCGGCGGCCGCGGCGCCGTTTCTTCGTCCCCCCGGGGGCGTTAGCATCCCGCCGGGGCGCGCGGGATCGCCGGCGCCGGGCCCCGCAAGGAGAAACCCCCGTGACCGCACTCCTGGAAGGACGGACCGGCCTGGTGCTGGGCGTGGCCAACAAGCGCTCCCTCGCCTGGGCCTGCGCCCGGGCGCTGCACGGGGCGGGCATGCGGCTCGCGCTGACCTACGCGGGCGAGCGGCTCGAGCGCTCCGTGCGCGGCCTGGCGGCGGACCTCGGGGACGCCCCGGTGTTCCCCTGCGACGTCACGGTCCCCGCCCAGGTCGACGAGCTGTTCGCGCGCCTGGGCGACGAGCTGGGCGGCCTCGACTCCGTGCTGCACGCCATCGCCTTCGCCAAGCGCGAGGAACTCGAGGGCGAGTACCTCCAGACCAGCCTCGAGGGCTGGCGCCTGGCCCAGGAGATCTCCGCCTACTCGCTGACGCAGATCGCGCGCGGCGCGGCGCCGCTGATGGAGGGCCGCGACGGCTCGATCGTGACGCTGACGTACCTCGGCGGCGAGCGCGTGGTCCCCAGCTACAACGTCATGGGCGTCGCCAAGGCGGCGCTGGAGGCCAGCGTGCGCTACCTGGCCAACGACCTGGGGCCGCGCGGCATCCGCGTGAACGCGATCAGCGCGGGCCCCGTGCGCACGCTCTCGGCGTCCGCCGTCGCCGGCTTCAACACGATCCTCGACCACATCGAGGCGCGGGCGCCCCTGCGGCGCAACATCACCGCGGAAGACGTGGCCGGGGCCTGCACGTTCCTGTGCAGCCCGCTCGCGAGCGGCGTGACAGGCAGCACGGTGTACGTGGACGCCGGCTACCACGTCATGGGCGTCTGAGCCGCGGGCCCGGCGGGCGTCAGGGCGCGGCGAAGAGCTGCCGGCCCTGGGCGTCGACGCAGTCGATCAGGGGCTCGTCGCCCTCCGCCAGCTGGACGTGGACGCGCTCGCGCGCCTCGCGGTCGACCAGCAGCAGGCCGGCCGGGGAGCGACCGCCGGCGCGCAGGCCCGCGGCGGGGACCCCGCCCGGCGCCTGGACGGAGAGCGAGGCGTCGCCGGCGCTGGAGGCGATCGCGCTCACCCCGCCGAGCTCCTTCCCGTGGTTCAGGGCGAGGGCGGCGGTCCCGTCGGCGAGCGCCGCCACGCGGGCCACGCCGTCGCCGGCGGCGAGCGACAGCGTCGCGCTGCCCGAGTCGTCGGCCCAGAGCTGGATCGGCGGCGGGCCGTCGCGCCCGCGCCCGAGCTCCAGCAGCACGTCGCCGTTCTGCTCGAACCAGCGCGCGCAGGGCTCGCCCTCGGGGTCCACGAGCACGACCTCGCGCGCCTCGACCGTCCCGGGCTCGGACCCGACGGTGGCGCCGACGCCGACGGCCGCCGCCAGCGCCAGCAGCGCCGCCTGGCCCCCGCGTCGCAGCCGGCGGTTCTCGGCCCGCAGCGCCTCGATCTCCGCCCGCACCTCGTCCAGCAGCTCGTCGCGCACGTCCGGCCTCCCTGGCGTTGTGGTCCACTTCCCCCGGCGCCATGATCGCACGCCGCCCGAGCGGCGCCCACCCCGACCATGGCCGGCTACTCCGGAACGCCCCTGGCGAAGAAGCTCGGTATCCGCGCCGGCGCGCGCGTGGCCCTGATCGGCGCGCCGCGCGGCTTCCGCGCGACGCTGGAGCCGCTACCAGAGGACGTGCGCGTCGTGACGCGCGCGGGCGGGACGCTGGACGTCGCGCTGCTGTTCGCGCCCGACGCCGCGACGCTGCGCCGGCGGCTCGGGCCGCTGCACCGCGCGCTCGCGCCCGACGGCGGCCTGTGGGTCGCCTGGCCCAAGAAGAGCTCGGGTGTCGAGACGGACCTCGCCTTCGACGCGGTCCAGGGCGCCGGGCTCGCCCTCGGGCTCGTCGACAACAAGGTCTGCGCGGTGGACGAGACGTGGTCGGGGCTGCGGTTCGTGGTCCGGCGCGAGGACCGCCCCGGCGGGCGGCGCTAGGTCGGCGCGACCGGGTTCCGCGGTTTCGTGGCATCCTCGGGGGACGCCCCGCGCCAGGGCCCCGGGAGGATCCGCGCGCCCGCGCCGGACGACGCCTCCCCACGCCCCGCCCCCGGCCCCGCGCCGCCGCGGCCTCGAACCGACCCAGGAACCCCGCCATGCCCATCCCGCGCCTCCACGACCTCGCCCGCTTCCCGCTCGCCGCCGCCCTGCTCCTGCCGGGCCTCGCCGCGGCCGACACCGTCACCACGTTCGAGACCGGCGCCGACGGCTGGACGGGCCCCACGGGACCCGGCGGCGCGACGACGCTGGAGGCGACCGGGGGGAACCTCGGCGCCCACCTGCGCACCGTGTTCAACGACTTCGGGATCACGTTCCGCAACGCGACCGACGCGGCGTTCCTCGGCGACTACACGCAGGACGCCTCGTTCACGCTGCGGATCGACACGAAGGTCGAGGACATCTCGTTCTTCGGGTCGCCCGTGTCGCGGCCGTGGCTGGTGGAGCTGCGCGACCTGGACAACCCTCCGGGAGGGTTCCCCTGGGTGTCGGTCTGGTTCAAGTTCGACGACATCTCGGCGGCCCAGCACGGCAGCTGGACGACGTTCTCCGTCACGGTGACCGACACGTCGGCCACGGCCCTGCCCCCCGGCTGGGGCGGCTACGGCGCCGAGGACATGCTGGGCAACCCCATGCTGCCCGCCAACCGCACGTTCAGCGACGTCCTCGCCGGCGTGGACGAGATCGCCTTCACCACGCTCGAGCCGGGCTTCTTCTTCGGCTTCACCGACTTCGACGTGCGCATCGACAACGTCGCGCGGACCTCCGGGGCCGCGCAGATCGCGACGTACTGCACCGGCAAGACGAACTCGCTGGGCTGCATCCCGTTCCTGGGCTTCGACGGGACGCCGAGCGCCTCGAGCACGTCCGCCTTCGACGTCTACGCCGAGGACCTCGTCGCGAACGAGGCCGGCTTCTTCCTGTACAGCTTCGGGAAGGCCAACCTGAACTTCCACGGGGGCAAGCTCTGCGTGAAGGCCCCGGTGACGCGCTTCCTGCCGGTCAAGGGCGCGAAGAGCGCCGGTTTGGCGCCGTGCGTCGGCCGCCTGAGCAAGAACTTCAACAACCGCATCCAGGGCGGCGCGGACCCCGGCCTCACCGGGGGCGCGGACGTGTTCGTGCAGTACCGCCAGCGCGACCCCGGGCTGATGGACGGGTTCAACGACAACCTGACCGACGGCCTGCGGTTCACCATCGTCCCGTGATCCCGGGGACGACGGGGACGGGGGCGTCCGGACGGGCGCGGCGCTAGCCGCCGGGGAACTCGCGCTCGAAGAGGGCGCGCAGCTCCTCCTCCGCCTCGAGCTCCTCGATCGTCCGGACCGCCTCGCGCTCGTAGCCCGTGGCGGGGTCGGGTGGCGGGATCGGGTCCGCGGCGGCGCCGGGGTCGCGGGCGCGCGCGAGCTGCTCCTCGAGCTGGGGCAGCGCCTCGCGCAGCTCGGCGGCGCTGCTCTCGGCGGTGCGCGCGGCCTGGTCGATCCGCGCCAGCTCCTGCAGCAGCGGGACGCCGCGCGGGTCGGCGCGCAGCTCGTCGAAGTTCGCGTGGCCGAGGCCGGCGAGGTCGGCGCGGACCTGGGCCCGGCGGCTCTGCAGGGAGACCAGCTCCGACTCGAGCTGCTGCAGGCGGTCGCGCACCTCGGCGACGGCCTCCTCGCGCTCGTCCAGGTAGCGGTTGCGCTCGGTCGGCACGGCCCCGGCGATCAGCTGGTAGGCCACCGGGCCCGCGAGGAGGATGCCGAGGATCAGGAAGGCCGCGGCGCGGGCGACGCGCGCGCCGCCGTCGTGCCGCAGGGCCTCGACGACGCCGAGGAGCAGTACGAGGCCGAGCGCGAGCCGCCCGGCCGAAATCCAGTCGGTGACCTGCGCGAGCCCGAGCGTCCACACGAGCCCCGCGAGCACGGCGAACCCGCAGCCGAGCTTCTTGCCGCCCTCCTTCTTGCCGAAGAGCAGCGTGCCGGCGGCGACCAGGAACAGCAGCAGCCCCGCCGCGCCCAGCGCGAGCGGCCAGAAGCCGGGACCCGCGGCGTTCATCCGGAGCCCTTGAGGAAGGCCATGACGTCGCTGTCGCCGCCGCCCGTGTTGGCGACCGGCGTGCCGGCCGCGCCGCCGCCGCCGGAGCGCATGAGCTCCTCGACGGTCCGCACGGGCGAGTCGAGGTCCTGCAGCACCTCGGAGTTCTCGCCGAGCAGCTCGGCCACCTGGGCCATCAGCTCGTCGGTCTCCTCGGTCAGCTTCTGGATCCGCACGAGCTCCTTCTGCGCGCCGAGGTTCGTCAGCTGCGCCTTCGTGTCCAGGATGCGCCGGTCCAGGTCGTTCTGCCGCGCGTCGACCGTGTCGAGCACCTTGCGGTAGCTCGCGGCCACGCCCGCGTAGTTGTCGCGCTGGAGCAGCAGCAGCCGCACCTGCTCGATCATGTCGTCGCGCTCGTACTGCGCGCCGGAGACCGCCACGGGGAACGCGGCCGAGGCCTCGGCGGCCTGGAACGCGCCGCGGAACTCGAGGCTGTGCCGCTCGGCGGCGGCGCGCAGGTCCTCGGTCTTCTGCATCTCCTCCTCGGCCTTCACGCGGGCGGCGGCCAGGTCCTGCTTGGCCTTCTGGAAGGCCTGGAGGTCCGCGGACATCTTCTCCTGGGCGTACTCGAGGAACCCGACGGGGTCCTCGCGGCGCGCGTCGTCGGTCCAGCCCCCGTACTCCTCGACGGTGGACTCGACCTTGGTGCGGACGCCGGGCAGGAAGCGCCAGACGGCGTAGCCCACGCCGACGACGACGAGCAGGATCAGGATCAGCTTGACGAGCTTCATGGCGGTGCTCCCCCGCCGGACGGGGTCCGGGGGCGGGCTAGCGTAGGGGCACCCGGTGCGGCGCCCAAATGACAACTCGTTGAAGGCGGGCGAAGTGCAGCAGCGGGGGCTCGTCCGGCAGGGTCAGGCCCTGGGGCGCGGTCATCGTGTTCTCCTCCAGCTCGGCCCAGGCCGGCGCCAGCTCCCAGGGCGGGTGGTGGATGTCCCCGCGCCGGAGCGAGCCGTCGGGCGCGTCTGCGAACAGGCTGTAGCGCTCGGTCAGCCAGTGCTCGAGCGAGTCCGGCGGGTACACGCGCGCCTCCTCCGCGGGGCCGTACTCGCCGCGCAGGCCGGCGGGGTGCGCGCCGGAGTGCGTGCGCTCGCTGGCGTAGCGCAGGCGCCCGGGGGCGACCTCGTCGCAGGCCATGCGGGCGCGGAAGTACGGCAGGTGGAACCACGTGCGCGCGACCGCCACGGCCACGGCGTTCGCGGCGTCCAGGCTGAAGAAGTAGACGCCCCCGCGGCCGCCGCAGCGCACGTAGGTGCGCACGTTCAGCTCCGGGAAGCGCGACAGCCCCGGGACCGCGGGCAGGCCGCGCAGGCGGATGCCGCTCATGCGGAACGGGACCACGGCGACCCACGCGCGGCCCTCGAACAGGTCCAGCTCGAGCCCGTCGGGCAGCAGGCGGGCGAGCGCGTCCGCCGGGACGCTCCAGTGGGCGAAGAGCAGGTCGTGCCAGACCTGGACCATCACCCACGGCCCGCGGGGCAGGGGCCCGGGCAGGTGGTCGGTCTGCTGCAGGACGTCCTGGATCACGGCGCGGCGCCGGCGGGGCGCGCCCCCGGTGTGCACCATCGGCGACCCGGGGGCAAGCGCGGCGCGGCGGCCGACGGGGTGTCGCGGGACGCGGCCGGGCCGGGGATGCGCTAAGCTCGCGCCCCGTGGACCTCGAGCGCCTCAAGATCGAGCGCGAGCCCGCCCGCCGCGCGCCCCGCCGGCGGCGCGTCCCGTGGGTCGGGCTGGTCGTGCTGCTGCTCCTCGCCGGCGCCGGCTGGACGTTCCGGCGGCCGCTGCTGGCCCAGGTCGACGCCTGGCGCCTGCCGCGCGTCACCTACGTGGTGGTCGAGCGGTCGAGCCCGCTCGCGGCCGCGGCCGTGTCCGGCACCGCCGCGAACGGCTACGTCGTCGCCCGCGTGCGCGCGGCGCTGTCGGCCGACACGCCCGGCCGCATCGTCGAGCTGAACGTGGTCGAGGGGACCGTGCTGAAGCAGGGCGACCTGGTGGCGCGCCTGTACTCCGACGAGTTCGAGGCGGCCCTGCGCCGCGCGGAGGCCGACCTGGCCGTCGCCCGGGCCAGCCTCGAGCGCCGCCGCGCGGAGCGCCAGGTGTCCGAGGACACGCTGCAGGAGCGCACCGCCGCGACGGAGGCGGCGGAGGCGCGCGTGGCGGCGGCGAAGGCGCGCCTGACGCTGGCCGAGCAGTCGCACGAGCGGGCCGAGAAGCTCGTGGCCGACAGCGTGGTCAGCGAGGAGCGCGTCGACACGACCCGCGCCGAGCTGGACGCCGCCGTCGCCGACGAGGCCTCGGCGCGCGCCGACCTCACCATGGCGCGCGCCGCCGAGGCGACCGGCGCCTCGCAGGTGACCGTGGCGCGCACGGCGGAGGCCGAGGCGGAGGCGCTCGTCGCCGCGACGTCAGCCTCGCGCGACCAGGCCCTGGCCACGCTCGAGAAGACCGAGGTGCGCGCGCCGTTCGACGGCGTGGTCGTGCTGAAGGACGCCGAGGTCGGCGAGGTCGTCTCCCCCAACGTGCAGGGCGGCTCCCAGACGCGCGGCGCGGTGGCGACGATGGTCGACTTCGCCTCGCTGGAGGTGCAGGTCGAGGTCCAGGAGACCAGCCTGCCGGCGGTGCACCTCGGCGCGCCGGTCGACATCTTCCTCGACGCCTGGCCGGCGGAGGCCTACCACGGCCGGGTCGACCGCATCTGGCCGACGGCCAACCGCCAGCAGGGCACCGTCGAGGTCCGCGTGCGCATCGACGAGCCCGACGAGCGCCTGCGGCCGGAGATGGGCGCGCGCGTCGTGTTCCGCCCCGAGGGCGAGCCGGACGACGGCGCCGCCGCGCCGGCCGAGGCCCCCGACCCGGTGCCGGTCCTGCTCGTGCCCACCGCGTGCCTGATTCGCCAGGGCGGAGGCGACGCGGTGTTCCTGGTCGAGCAGAATGGCGTCGTGCTGCGCCCCGTGACGCTCGGCGAGCGGCGCGGGGACCGCCAGGTGGTCGTGCAGGGACTCGAGGGCGGCGAGCGCGTCGTCCTGAACCCGCCCCCCGACCTGCGCGACGGCGACCGCGTGAACGCGAGCCCGCCCGAGTAGCGCTCCCCGCCGAGCCCCCGGCGGAGAGCCTCCGACCCCGAGCGACGAGCCCATGAGCGAACAAGCCCTGATCCGAGTCCGCGACGTCACGAAGACCTACCGCCGCGGCGGCGAGGAGCTGCGCGTGCTCGAGGAGCTCTCCCTCGAGATGCAGGAGGGCAGCTTCTACGCGCTGATGGGCCCCTCGGGCTCCGGCAAGACGACCCTGCTGAACCTGGTCGGCGGGCTGGACCGCGCCGACTCGGGCGAGGTGTGGGTCGGCGACGACGAGCTGAACGGCATGGCCGGGGCGGAGCTGGCGCGGTGGCGCGCCGACCACGTCGGGTTCGTGTTCCAGGGCTTCAACCTGATCCCGGTGCTGACCGCGCGCGAGAACGTCGAGCTGCCGCTGAAGCTCGCGCCGATCGGCGCGAAGCGGCGGCGCGAGCAGGCCGAGTACGCGCTCGAGCTGGTCGGGCTGGCCGACCGCGCGAAGCACCGCCCCTCGCAGCTCTCCGGCGGCCAGGAGCAGCGCGTGGCCATCGCGCGCGCCCTGGCGACCGACCCGCTGCTGCTGCTCGCCGACGAGCCGACCGGCGACCTGGACCGCGCGTCCGCCGACCAGATCCTGGACCTGCTGCAGCGGCTGAACGGGGAGCTCTCGAAGACCATCCTGATGGTCACGCACGACCCCGCGGCCGCGGAGCGCGCGCAGACCATCGTGCACCTGGACAAGGGTCGCCTGGGGCGGCTCGAGCACCCCGCCGCGGCGCCGACCGCGACGACGGGGAGCTGAGGGAGGCGCGCGGTGTCCCTCAAGCTCGTCTGGCGCTTCCTGCTGTCCCACCCGGTGCGCTCGATCCTGACGTGCGGGTCGATCGTCGTGGCCGTGTTCCTGCTGTGCGTGCTGCGGACGACCGTCGTCGCGCTGGGCTCGAGCATCGAGGCCGCCGCGGCCAACCGCCTGGTCGTGCAGTCCAGCGTCAGCCTGTTCGTCCCCCTGCCGCTCAGCTACCAGCCGAAGATCGAGCAGGTCGACGGCATCGAGCACGTGATCAAGTGGACGTGGTTCGGCGGCTACTACAAGGACCCGCAGAACTTCTTCGCCCAGTTCGCCGTCGACGCCGCGGCCACCATGGAGGTGTATCCCGAGATGGAGATCACCGAGGGCTCCTACGACGCCTTCCTCGCGAGCCGTCAGGGCGCCCTGATCGGCCGCGACCTGGCCGAGAAGTACGAGTGGAGCGTCGGCGACCGGGTCCCCATCATCGGCACGATCTACCCGCGCGCGGACGGCGGGGCGTGGGAGTTCGACGTCGAGGCGATCTACGACTCGAGGAACCCGGCGTTCGGCGAGCAGACCCTGCTATTCCACCACACCTACTTCGAGGAGGTGCTGAAGGCGGAGCAGGGCCCGGAGGCGCTGGCCGCGGGCGTGTACATCATGCGGATCGAGCCGGGCACCGAGCCGACGACCGTCATGGCGGCCGTCGACGCCCTGTTCGAGAGCGGGCCCCAGCGCGTGCAGACGACCACCGAGGCCGAGTTCAACCGCCAGTTCGTGACCATGTTCGGCGGCATCCCGACGTTCCTGTCGTGGATCGGCGGCAGCGTGCTCTTCGCCATCCTGCTCGCGGCGATCAACACGATGCTCATGGCCGGCCGGGAGCGCACGCGGATCCTCGGCGTGATGAAGGCCATGGGCTTCGGCTCCGGGAGCGTGTTCGCGCTCTTCGTCGTCGAGGCCGTCGTGCTGTGCGGCGCCGGCGGGCTGATCGGGGTCGCCTTCGCCAAGCTGGTCGAGACGCCGATCGCCGTCGCGCTCTCGACCATGATGCCGGGCTTCGTGCTGACCACCGAGACGATCCTCGCCGGCCTGGCGGTCGCCGTGGGCGTGGGGCTGGTCGCGGCCCTGGTCCCGGCCATCGCCGCGAGTCGCCTGCGCCCGGTCGAGGCCCTGCGGGCGGAGGTCTGACCCATGGCCCTGGTCCCCTTCAAGTACACGCTCCGCAGCCTGTTCGTGCGCCGCTCGGCGACGCTCCTGACCGTGTTCGGCACCGGAGCGACCGTCGCGGTGCTGGCCGGCGTGCTGTCCCTCAACAAGGGCTTCGAGGCGCTGTTCGAGGCACACGGCCGCGAGGACCTGGTCGTCTTCCTGCGGCCCGGCGCCCAGTCCGAGGGCGAGAGCGCCTTCTCCGACGACCGCGCCGACATCCTGCTGAAGAGCCTCGCCGAGGTCGCCACGAACGCGTCCGGGGCGCCGCTGGCGTCCGCGGAGTCGTTCCTGGCCGTGCGCCTGCGCAAGACCGACGGCGGCGAGACCAACGTGCCGATCCGCGGCGTGCAGCCCGCCACGTTCGCCATCCGCGCGGGCGAGATCCGCATCGTCGAGGGGCGCAACTTCCAGCCCGGGTCCGACGAGGTCATCGTCGGCCGGCCCGTCTCGGAGCGCATCCGCGACGCGAGCGTGGGCGACGTGCTGACGCTCAACACGACGCCCTTCCGCGTGGTCGGCATCTTCGAGCACGACGGCCCGCTGGACTCCGAGGTGTGGGGCGACGTCGAGCGCATGCGCGTGGCGCTCAAGCGCCCGGTCTACAACCGCGTGCTGGCGCAGCTGCGCCCCGACGCGGAGGTCGCCGCGCTGGCCGCGCGCCTCGAGGACGACCGGCAGGTCCCCGCCAAGGTCCAGACCGAGCGCGAGTACCTGCGGAACCAGACCGGCATGCTGTCCGGCGCGCTCCAGTTCCTGGGCTTCTTCCTGGCCGTCATCATGGGCACGGCGGCCGTGTTCACCGGCACGAACACGATGCTGTCCGCGCTGGCCTCGCGCGTGCACGAGATCGGCATCCTGCTCTCGACCGGGTTCCGGCCCATGGCGATCTCGCTGGCCTTCCTGCTCGAGTCGCTCCTGCTGGGCCTGCTCGGCGGCGTGGTCGGCTGCCTGCTGGCCCTGCCGCTGAACGGGGTCGAGACGGGCACGACGAACTGGCAGACCTTCACCGAGGTCGCCTTCGCCTTCCGCGTCACGCCGGACGTGCTGGTGCGCGCCGTGGGCTTCGCGCTGATCCTCGGGCTGCTCGGCGGCACCTGGCCCGCCGTGCGGGCCGCGCGCCTGGACCCGACCGACGCCCTGCGGCGGCGCTAGCGTCCAGCCGTGCCCGCGCGCCGTCCGATGAGGCCCCCATGAGCTCCCCGCTGCGTCTCGGCATCCTCGGCCCCGTGCCCTGGCGGCATTCCGCCCGCGTGCACGGCGCGTGGGAGCGGCAGGCCGGCTGGCTGGCGGAGGGCCTCGCGCGGGCTGGCGCCGCGGTCGAGCGCTTCGCGCCGGGCCCCGACGACCGCGTGCGCCGCGACGACGGCGCGCGCGACGCCGCGCTGCTGGCCAGGCTGTGCGAGCGCGCGGACGAGCTCGACGTCGTCCTGAACCTGGCCCAGACCCTGCCCTTCGCCGCGGCGCCGCTGCTGGCGATCCCGGTCGCCACGGTCGTGGTCGGCCGCCCGACCTCCGCCCACCTCGCGGTGTACCGGCGCGCGCCGCAGGGGTCGGTGTTCGTGCCGGTCGAGCCCGTCGTCGGCCTGAAGGACCGGCCGACCACCGCGCCGGTCGCCGGCGGCGTCCCGGCGGAGGCCTTCCCGGCTCCCGCGCATCGCGGCGAGGCCATCCTGCGCCTGGGCTCACGGCGCAGCGAGCGCGGGCGCCGCACGGTGCGCGAGGCCGCCGAGCGCCTGGGGCGCCCGGTGGTCGAGCTGGCCTCCGACGACCCCGCCGAGCGCGCCGCGGTGCTGGCGGGCTGCCGGGGAGCCGTGCAGATCGACGGCTTCGACGAGCCCTTCGGCCTCAGCGTCATCGAGGCCCTGGCGAGCGGCGTCCCCGTCGTGGCGCTGCGCCGCGGGGCCGCGCGCAGCCTGGTCGAGGACGGCGTCACCGGCTTCCTGGTCCGCGACGCCGACGACGCCGTCGCGGCGCTGGCGCGGGTGGACGAGCTGGACCCCGCCGCCTGCCGGCGGGCGGCGCGCGAGCGCTTCGGCGCGGACCGCCTGGCGGCCGACGTCCTGGCCGTCGCCCGGGACCTGGCCGCCGCGGCCCGCGCGCGCGCCGCGGACGAGCGCCACGACCGCCGGCCCTGGGGCGAGTACCGCGTGCTCGAGTCGGCCGCCGACTTCAAGGTGAAGCGCATCGACGTGCTGCCCGGCCAGCGGCTCTCCTACCAGCGCCACGGGCGCCGGGCGGAGCACTGGCTCGTGGTCCGCGGGACCGGCCGCGTCACCCTCGACGGGACCGCCCGGGACCTGACCCCGGGCGACACCGTGGACATCCCCGCCGGGACCGCCCACCGCATCGAGAACCCCGGGAGCGAGCCGCTGACCTTCGTCGAGGTCCAGACGGGCAGCTACTTCGGCGAGGACGACATCGAGCGGCTCGAGGACGACTACGGCCGCGACGCCCCCTGACCCGGGCCGCCCGCCGCACCCCGCGTCCCCCCGGGCCCGGACCGGGCCCCGGGCGCGCCGCGTCCCGCGAGAGGGAGCGGGTCCGCCGGCCGTGCCGTCCCCGGCGCGCGGTGCGGTTCCGCCCGGCGGCGCGGCGCGCCCCGGCGGAGGCGAAAATCCCGCCAACGACGCCGGCGCGTCGTCGTAGCGCCCGCGTCCGGCCGTCCCCAGTTCCCGAGCCCGCGCCGACGCTTGCCGGAGGCGCCGCGCGTGCGTTAACTACTCCGCCCTCGAAACTCGCGGACCGCGCTCCCGCGCGTCCGCGGCCGCCGCCGCCGGCGGCCTCCTCCGTCCCCGTCCGGGCGGGCCCCGCCGACCGGCGGAGCCGCCGCCCCTGGACCCGAGGCAGCCATGATCGAGATCCGGAACCTCTCCAAGCACTTCGGCCCCATCCGGGCCGTGGACAACGTCTCCTTCTCCGTCGCCCAGGGCGAGGTGCTGGGCTTCCTGGGCCCCAACGGCGCGGGCAAGTCCACCACCATGAAGATGGTGACGGGCTTCCTGACGCCCAGCGAGGGCACGGCCCTCGTGTGCGGCCACGACGTCCAGAAGGAGCCGATCGAGGCCAAGCGCAAGCTGGGCTACCTGCCGGAGGGCGCGCCGCTCTATCCCGACATGACGCCGCGGCGGTTCCTGCACTGGGCCGCCAGCGTGCGCGGGATGCCGAAGGCCGAGGGGGCCCGGCGCGTCGCGGAGGTGGTCGAGCGCGTCCAGCTCGGGAACGTCCTCGACCAGCGCATGGAGACCCTGTCGAAGGGCTTCAAGCGCCGGGTCGGGCTGGCCCAGGCGATCCTGCACGACCCGCCGGTGCTGGTGCTGGACGAGCCGACCGACGGCCTGGACCCCAACCAGAAGCACGAGGTGCGCTCGCTGATCCGCGAGATGTCGCGCGAGAAGGCCATCGTGCTGTCGACGCACATCCTCGAGGAGGTCGACGCCGTGTGCTCGCGGGTCATCCTGATCGCCCGGGGCAAGCTGCTCGTCGACGAGGCGCCGCGCGAGATGCTGGCGCGGTCGCGCTACCACAACGCCGTGACCGTGCACGTGCGCGGGGACTCGGGCGAGGAGCTCGAGCGCGCCGTGGCGGAGGTCGCCACGGTCGAGCGCTCGGACGGCGGCGACTCCCAGGAGGGCCTGGCGCAGTACACGCTGTTCCCCCGCAACGGGCAGCCCATCCTGCCGCAGGTCAGCGAGCGCCTCGCCGGCCTCGAGGTCGTGGACATCCACGTCGAGGGCGGCCGCCTCGACGAGGTCTTCCGGAACCTGACGACGGCCGACAGCGAGTCGCGGAGCTAGGAGGGCGGACCCATGCGCATGGTCGGCGTGATCTTCAAGCGCGAGTTCCAGGGCTACTTCGCCACGCCCGTGGCGGTGGTGTTCCTGTTCATCTTCCTCGTGCTGTGCGGCATCTTCACCTTCGAGCTGGGCGGCTTCTTCGAGCGCGGGCAGGCGGACCTGCTCCCGTTCTTCCAGTACCTGCCGTGGCTCTTCCTGTTCCTGATCCCGGCCGTCGCCATGCGGCTGTGGGCGGAGGAGCGCCGCACGGGCACGATCGAGCTGCTGATGACCCTGCCGGTCACGATGATGCAGGCGGTGCTCGGCAAGTTCCTGGCGGCCTGGGCCTTCCTCGGGCTGGCGCTGGCGCTGACGCTGCCGCTCTGGATCACCGTCAACTACCTGGGCGACCCCGACAACGGCGTGGTGCTGGCCAGCTACGTCGGCGCCCTGCTGATGGCCGGCAGCTACCTGGCGATCGGGTCGTGCATGTCGTCGGTCACGAAGAACCAGGTCATCGCCTTCATCCTGGGCGTGGTGCTGTGCTTCGTGTTCGTGCTGGTCGGGCTGCCCGGGATGCTGAACTTCCTGAGCTTCCTGCCGGACCCGATCCTGGAGACGCTGCGCTCCTTCAGCATCCTCGACCACTTCCAGGCGACCATCGTCAAGGGCGTCATCGACGTCCGCGACCTGGTCTTCTTCGGGACCCTGATCGGGGCCTTCCTGTTCATGAACGCGGTCATCATCGAGCTCAAGAAGGCGGACTGACATGGGCAAGCTCCTCACCTCCGGAACCGGCGTCCTGGCGGCGATCGTGCTGTTCGTCGGCCTGAACGTGATCAGCGCCCGCACCCTGCGCGCGGCGCGCGTGGACCTGACCGAGAACCGGCTCTACACCCTGTCCGAGGGCACGAAGAACATCCTCGCGGACCTCGAGGACCCGGTGACGCTGCGCCTCTACTTCTCGCGCGGCCTGGCCGGCGACTACCCGCAGTTTGAGGCCTACGCGAACCGCATCGAGGACCTGCTGCTCGAGTACGAGCGCCGGAGCGGCGGCAACGTGCGCGTCGAGGTCCTGGACCCCGAGCCGTTCTCGGAGACCGAGGAGCGCGCCATCGCCCACGGCCTGCGCGGCATCCCCGTCGGCGCGGCCGGCGAGCTGCTGTACTTCGGCCTGGTCGGCACGAACACGCTCGACGGCGAGCAGGTCATTCCGTTCTTCGAGTTCGACAAGGAGGAGACGCTCGAGTACGAGCTGACCAAGCGCGTGCACGCCCTCTCCGACCCCCGGCAGGCCGTCGTGGGCGTGATGTCCACGCTGCCGATGGACGGCTCGTTCGACCCGGCCACGCGGCAGGCCCCGCGCCCCTGGGTCGTGCTGGACCAGCTGCGCGAGCTGAAGCAGTTCGACGTCCAGATGGTGGAGCCGACCGCGACCGCGATCCCCGACGAGGTCGACGTCCTGATGGTCGTGCACCCCAAGGGCCTGTCGGACGCGACGCTCTACGCCGTCGACCAGTTCGTGCTGGGCGGCGGCAACGCCCTGGTGTTCGTGGACCCGTTCTGCGAGGCGGACGTGCCCCCGGCCGACCCCCAGAACCCGATGGCGCAGTTCACGGCCGAGCGCGGCTCGGACCTGAACCGCCTGACGCGCGCCTGGGGTGTCGAGCTGATGGACGGCGTGTTCGCCGCCGACCGCGTCAACGCCATCGAGGTCCCGTTCACCTCCCCGCAGACGCGCCGGACCGAGCCGGTCCGCTACGTCGCCTACCTGGACCTCCCCGCCGACTCGTTCTCGTCGAACGACATCGTGACGAACGGGATCGAGCAGCTCCGCATGGGGACCGCCGGCGTCCTGAAGATCGTCGACGATGCGACGACCGAGATCACCCCGCTGGTCGAGACCAGCACCGAGTCCATGCGCGTCGACGTGTCGCGCGTGCAGTTCGCGCCGGACCCGTTCGCGCTGCTGGGCGACTTCTTCTCGACCGACTCGAAGCTGATGCTGGCCGCGCGGATCACCGGCGAGGTCGAGTCGGCCTTCCCCGACGGCCCGCCCGACGGCGCGAGCCCCGAGGACCCGGAGGCCGGCGCGACGCCGGAGCACCGGACGCAGTCCGACGGCCCGATCAACGTCGTGGTCGTGGCCGACGCGGACATGCTCGAGGACCGCTGGTGGGTGCGCGCCCAGGACCTCCTGGGGATGCGCCTGCTGACGCCGACCGCGGACAACCTGACGCTGGTCGCCAACACGCTCGACAACCTCACCGGCACGAACGACCTGATCAGCCTGCGCGGCCGGGCCGGGGCCGAGCGGCCGTTCGACCGGGTCGAGGAGCTCGAGCGGATCGCCAACGACAAGTTCCGCGCCGAGGCCCAGCGGCTCGAGGCGGACCTGCGCCAGACCGAGCAGCGCATCAACGAGCTGCAGGCCGACAAGGACGGCGTCAGCGCCTTCATCCTGAGCCCGGAGCAGGAGGCCGAGCTGGAGTCCTTCCGCGAGAAGCAGATCCAGACCAAGCGCGCCCTGCGCGACCTGCGCTACGAGCTGCGCAAGGACATCGACAGCCTCGGCACCTGGCTCAAGTTCGTGAACGTCTGGCTGGTGCCGCTGCTCATCCTCGTCGGCGCCGGCGTGGCCTGGTTCGCCCGCAGCCGCAAGTGAGCCCGCAGGAGTCCCGCCCATGTCCCCCAAGACCCTGAAGTTCCTCGCCGGCGCCGCGGTCCTCGTGGTCGTGGTCGCCCTGCTCGTCGTCCGCCGCGACGTCTCGGCGACCGCGCCCGAGGCCGCCAGCGGCCCGCTCTTCCCCGCCCTGCGCGCCGGGATCAACGACGCCGCCAGCCTCGAGGTGACCGGCGCCGAGGGCTCCTTCGAGATCGCCAAGGGAGCCGACGGCACCTGGGGCCTGGCCGACAAGGGCGGCTACCCGGTCGACGTCTCCAAGGTCCGCGAGGCCCTGATCGGCATCTCCGAGTTCGAGATCGTCGAGGCCAAGACGAAGCGGCCCGAGAAGCACTCGGCCCTCGGCCTGCAGGACCCCGACGAGCCCGAGGCCACCTCCACGCGCGTCGTCGTGCGCGACGCCGCCGGCGAGCCGCTGGCGGCCGCGATCCTCGGCGACCAGCGCACCTACCAGGGCGTCGGCGACCGCACCATGTACGCGCGGCGCGCCGACGAGGCCCAGGCCTACGAGGTGCGCGGCGACGTGCGCGTCGACGGCGTCGCCACGAACTGGCTCGACAAGCAGATCCTCAAGGTCGAGCCGCGGCGCATCGCGCGCGTCGCGATCGAGCACCCCGACGGCGAGCGCCTGGTGGCCGCGAAGGCCGCCGCCGCCGACGCGAACTACACCGTCGAGGACCTGCCGGAGGACGCGGAGCTCGCCTGGGAGGGCGTGGCCAACTCGCTGGCCAACGGGCTGAACTACCTGAACCTCGAGGACGTGAAGCCCACGGGCGAGGTCGACTTCCAGGACCTGCCGGGCGCGAGGACCACGTTCACCTGCTGGGACGGCCTCGTCGTCCACGTCGAGACCGCCGAGCACGACGACGCGACCTACGCGCGCTTCACCGCGTCCTTCGACGAGTCGGCGCGCGTCGAGCCCGTCGGGCCGCCGCCCCCGCCGGAGGGCGAGGACCCGGGGGCCGCGGAGCCGGCCGAGCCGGAGATGGCGTCGGCCGAGGACGTCCGCGCCGAGGTCGACGAGCTGAACGAGCGCCTGTCGCGCTGGGCCTACGGGCTGCCCTCCTGGACCGCCCAGAGCTTCGCCAAGCGCCTCGACGACCTGCTGAAGAAGGACGAGCCGCCGGTCGAGATCGGCAACGCCGACCAGCTGGGGCTCCCCGCCGCGGGCCCGGGCGGCGCCGAGATCCCGCCCGAGCTCCGCGCCCAGCTCGAGCAGATGGCCGCCGAGGCCCAGGCCGCGGAGGACGCGGCCGCCGGTGCGGCCGACGCCGCGACCGGGGACGGCGCGGAGCCGGAGGCGGCCGGCGACGACGGCTCCGGAGCCGCGGACGGCGCGGACGAGGATCCCGCGGGCACCGGCGACGACGCCGAGCCCGCGCCGGCCGAGGCCGACCCGCCGGGCGGCGGGCGCTGAGCGCGCCCGCGCCGCGGCGCGGTCACTCCAGGGGCACCTCGATCTCGGCCGGCACCTCGCGCAGCAGGCCGAGCAGCTCACCCCCGAGGCCGATGCGCCCCTTGTAGTGGATCCCGGCGGCGTCGGTCTTCACGTGGTACTCGACGAGCTCGCGCCGGCCGTCGCGGACCTCCTCCCAGCCCGTCACCGTGCCGGGCACGCGCGCGGTCGCGGTCTCGCGGACGACCGCGGGGACCGCGGCGACGTCCACCTCGATCTCCTCGGCGTGCAGCGTCCCGTCGGGCAGGAACATCGCCTCCGCCTCGCGGCCGCCGACCGCCACGGAGAGCTCCCAGTACAGCACGCCGCCCTCGAGCTCCTTCTCCGCGGCGAGGTGCGCCGCGCCGGGGTACAGCTCGTTCATCGCCGCGCGCACGGCCTCCGGCGCTTCCCCGGGGGGCAGGTGGTACTCGATCTCCTGGACGGCGCCCTTGCCGTCGACGCGCAGCTCGATCATGTCCGCGGTCAGCGCGTCCTCGGCGCTCCAGGGTCCGGCGCTCCGGCAGCTCGCCAGCGCGGCGACCAGCAGCGAGCAGGAGATCCAGGTGCACAGCTTCATCGTCTCATCCTCCGGTGTGGGGATCCCGGCGCGCCGCTCGCCCGCGACTGGCGGGGCGCACGTCGCGCTCCTTCTTGAAGATCAGCAGGTGGTTGAAGCCGCGGAGGTAGTAGTTGCCCTCCTCGGCGGAGCGGTGGTACGCGGGCTTCTCGAGCGTGCGGTTGCCGCGGACGACGGCGACGTGGTCGACCGGGCGGAAGCGGCGCGCCAGGCGGACGTACAGCTCGGCGCCGATGCCGACGAAGCCGCGCTTCTTGCGGAAGGTGTCGGAGACGTAGACCGCCAGGTAGCGGCGGTCCCGCAGGATCCGCTCCACCTCCGCGAACACGGCCTCCATGGCCTCGAAGTAGGCGGGCTCGAAGGCGTCGAGCTTGCCGATGCAGTCGGGCGCGTCCGAGTAGTCGACGTGGGTCCCGTAGGGCGGGTCCATGAACACGAAGTCGGCCTTCCCGTCCTCGAGCGGCAGGTCGCGGGCGTCCGCCCGGAAGACGTCGTCGCGGACCGGGGCGACGTCGTAGCCCAGGGTGCGGCGCTTCAGCTCGCGCGCCACGTCCAGGGTCGTGCCGCCGCCGCAGAAGGGGTCGACGACGAGGTCCCCCTCGCGCGTGTAGCGCTGCAGCAGGTTCCAGATCACGTAGGACGGCGTGGCGCCGGTGAAGCTGGGGGTGCCCTGGACGGGCCCGTCGTACTGCTGCGACGGGTAGTACCACAGCGTCGTCGTCTGTAGCTTGAGCTTGGGCTTCGGACTCGGCCGCATGGGCGGGCGAGGGTAGCCCATCCGGCCCCCGCGTCCCACCGGACCCGGCGGTCCGGACCCGCCCGACCTCCCCGCGCCCCTCGAGACCATGCCCCGCGAGTCCCTGCGCCTGCCCGTCGACGAGGGCGAGAGCACGTACGTCTCCGCCACGCTGGACACCCCCGAGGGAGACGCGCGCGAGGCCGCCGTCCTGCTCGCGCACGGCGCCGGGGCGGCGCCGGACTCCACCTTCCTGCGCTTCGTGACCGACGACCTCGTCGGCCGCGGCCTGGCCGTGCTGCGCTTCTGCTACCCGTACATGGAGCGCCGGATCCGCGAGGGGCGCACGCGGCCCCCCGACCGGATGCCGGTGCTGGAGGCCACGCACCGCGCCGCCGCCCGCGCGCTGCGCAAGCAGTTCCCCGACCGCCGCCTGATCCTCGCCGGCAAGTCCCTCGGCGGGCGCGTCGGCACGATGGTCGCGGCCAAGGGCGAGGACTGCGCCGGGCTGCTGCTGTTCGGCTACCCCCTGCACCCGCCCCGCCGGCCCGAGCGCCTGCGCGTGGAGCACTTCCCCGCCGTGGCCCAGCCCGCGCTGTTCCTCCAGGGCTCCCGCGACCCGCTGTGCGAGCTGGACCTGCTCCGCGAGGCCCTCCCGAGCTTCGGAGGCGTCGCCACCCTGCGGGTGATCGAGGGCGCCAACCACTCGTTCGAGGTGCCCCGGCGGTTCGGCCGCACGACCGAGGAGGCCTGGCAGGAGCTGGGCGAGCTGGCCGACGCCTGGCTCGCGGCGACCTTCGGCGTCTGAGGCCCGCCGCCGCCCTGGCCCGGGCACTTTCCGCGAGCGGATCAAGATCGGGGCGCCCGGGAGGCGATCGAGGCACCGGGGGTTCCCCCGCCCCGCGGCCCCCTCGTCGATGAAGTCCACCTCGCTGCTCCCCCTGCGGCGGCCCCGCCAGGCCTCCGGTCCGCTGGCCACCGCGGCCCGCTTCGACCAGGAGGAGCTGGAGGCGCTGCGCGAGCGCTGGCGGCGGCGCGGCGACGACGGCGAGTCGCGGCGCGACGCGATGCTGCGGCAGCTCGCCGAGCGGCGCGAGGGCGGCCAGCCGCACAAGCCGCTGGACCTGCGCGGGCTCGCGCTGATCGGCGAGGACCTCGCCGGGCTGGACCTGACGGGCTGCGACCTGGCCGGCGCGGACCTCTCGCAGGCGGACCTGAGCGGGGCGACGCTGTTCCGCGCCAGCCTGCGCGAGGCGACGCTGTTCCAGACCGACCTGCGCGGCGCCGAGCTGTCCGGCGCGGACCTGACGCGGGCCAACCTGCAGGGCGCGAAGGCCGCCGAGGCCGGCCTCGGCAAGGCCACGCTGGTCGGCGCCTCGCTGTTCGAGGCGGACCTGGAGGGCGCGACGCTCTCCGGCGCGGACCTGCGGCACGCCGACCTGCGCGTCGCCAACCTGCGCGAGGCGCGACTGTGCGACGCCGACCTGGAGCACGCCCAGCTCCAGCGCGCGGACCTGCGCCACGCCGACCTGGCCGACTGCCGCGTGGCCCACGGACACTGGGACCACGCCGACCTGCGCGGCGTCAACCTCGACGGCATCAGCGGGTACCGCAGCGCAGCCTGGATCGGCGTCGACATCCGCGACACCGACTTCACGGGCGCGTACCTGTGCCGGCGCCACCTGCTCGACCAGAACTACCTGGAGGAGTTCAAGCGCCAGAGCCCGTGGTCGCGCCTGCTGTACTTCGTCTGGTGGGCCACCAGCGACTGCGGCCGCAGCTTCGTGCGCTGGAGCCTGGTCACCCTGACCTTCGCGGCCGCCTTCGGCCTCGCGTATCGCCTCGTGGAGATCGACTACGGCGACCACGAGACGCTGCTCTCCCCCTTCTACTTCAGCGTCGTGACCCTGACGACGCTCGGCTACGGCGACTCGGTGCCGGCCTCCCTGCAGGCCCAGGTGCTCGCCATGGTCGAGGTGCTGACCGGCTACGTGATGCTGGGCGGGCTGCTCAGCATCTTCAGCAACAAGATGGCGCGGCGCGCCGAATGAGGACGCCATGAAGCTCTTCCGCCGCAAGGCCGATCCCCTGCACGAGCTCGAGCAGATCCTGTCCGGCGTCGAGATCCCCAGCTTCCCCCAGGCCACCATGCGCATCCTGGGCCGCATCCGCGACCGCGAGGCGTCCATGGAGGAGATCGCCGAGGCGCTGCGCTGGGAGCCGGGCCTCGTCGTGCGCGTGCTCGCCGCCGTGAACTCGGCCGCGTTCGGGCCGGCCCAGGAGATCCGCGACGTCGCCCACGCCGCGTCGTACCTGGGGCGCTCGCAGATCGAGCAGATCGTCCTGACGATGGCGGTGCGCGACGCGCTGCCGAGCGGCCCGGCCCCCGGGTTCGAGGCCGAGCGCTACTGGTTGACGGCGGCGCGCCGCGCCTCGCTGGCGCGCATCCTCGCCGACGAGCTGCACCCCACGCGCGCGGGCGAGAGCTTCACCGTCGGCCTGCTGCAGGACATGGCCGTGCCGGTGCTCGCGCACGCGCGGCCCGACGACTACGGCCCCGTGCTGCGCGCGTGGCACGCGCAGGCGCAGCCGCCGCTCGAGCAGCTCGAGCAGACGGCCTTCGGCTGGAGCCACGCCGACGTCGGCGGCCTGCTGGCGCGCGCGTGGAGCCTGCCCGAGTCCCTCGGCGCCGCGATCGCGGGGCACCACGACGCCCGCCTCTCCGACCAGGAGCTGCCCCCGGCCGTGCGCCTGGTCTCGGTCCTGCGCGAGGACGAGCACGAGCGCGGCCTCGACGCCCTGATCCGGACGGCCGGCCAGGACTACGGACTCTCCGAGGAGCAGGTGCGCCACGCCGTCGAGCTGGCCGACGAGCACGCGGCGGAGCTGGCGGGCGGGCTCGTCTGAGCGCGCCGTCCGGCGCGCGGCCCTAGCCCCGGCAGGGCGGCGGGCAGTGCACCCAGCCCGAGCCGTCCCGGCGCTCGCCCAGGGACGCGGTCGAGTCCAGGTCGCCCGCGGTCGCGGCGGGGTCCGCGACGTCCGGCCGGGCGGGGTCGAGCGGGTCGACGGTCTCGCCCGTCTCGCCCGGGGGGCAGTCGCCGCAGCCGTCCTCCGGGGCGTGCTCGACCGGCTCCGCGCCGTAGGCCTCGCCCGCGTGCAGGAAGGCGCGCACGGACAGCCCCGTCCCGACGAGGATCAGGGCCACCAGGAGGGCGAGCGCGCGCAGCGACATGGTCGGCGCAGGCGGGCGTCCGGGCGCCTCCGCCTGCGTGGAGTCGAGCCTACGGCAGGTCGGGCGCCGGCGAAACCCGCCGCGGGCCTTCCTCCCCCCCGCCGCCTCCCCGTGCCCGGGACGGCGCCGCAAGCCCCTGTCCCGGAGGGAGTTGGGACCGCGAGCCGGGACGCCGGGAGCCGCCGGCGCGGCCCTCAGCGCTCGAGCCAGCGGCGCCAGGCCGCGAACTCGTAGTCGCGCCCCAGGAACTCGCGCACCAGGTCGGCCGCGTCGCGCGCCCCGCCGGGCGCCAGCACGTTGCGGCGGTACGCGCTCGCCACCTCGCGGTCCATCGGGTCGGGGGTGAAGCGACCGAACAGGTCCTTCGCGATCACGTGGGACCACATGTAGGTGTAGTAGAGCGCCGAGTAGCCGTTCAGGTGCCCGAAGGACGCCGGGAAGCTGGTGCCCGCCTCGTACGGGAAGCGGGTCACGCGCTCCTTCAGCTCGCGCAGCACCGCCAGCGGGTCCAGGTCCGACGGGTCGCCCTCGTGGTAGGCCAGCGCGAGCAGCGCGTACAGCATCTGGTTGCACACGTGCAGCCCCTTGCCGTACTCCTCGGCGGCGCGCATGCGCACGACCAGCTCCGCGGGGATCGGCTCGTCAGTCTCGTGGTGGCGCGCGAAGCGCTGGAGCACGCCCGTCTCCCAGGCCCACTCCTCGTACATCTGGCTCGGGACCTCGACGAAGTCCCACTCCGTGGCGATCCCGGAGAACGACAGGAAGCGCTGGCGCCCCGCGAACAGGTGGTGCAACAGGTGGCCGAACTCGTGGAAGAACGTCGTCACCTGGTCGTGCTGCAGCAGCCCCGGGTCGTCGCCCGAGGGCCGCGGCAGGTTGCAGACCAGCACCGCCTCCGGCAGGCACTCGCCGAGCACGCCCGCGCTGCCGTCGAACATGGCGGCGTGCTTGTACTTGCCCTCGCGCGGGTGCATGTCGAGGTGGAAGCGCGCCACGACCTCGCCGCCGTCGACGACCTCGTACGACTCGACGTCGGGGTGCCACGTCTCGACCTCCCGCGGCCGGAACTCGACCCCGTACAGCGCCGCGCTGGTCGCCAGCACGCCGTCGCGCACGCGGTCGTAGGCGAAGTACGGCCGCACGGACTGCGAGTCGAAGCCGTGCTTGCGCGCCTTCACGCGCTCGGTCAGGAACACGCGCTGCCAGTCGCGCACGACGGCGGCGTCGGGGTCGTCCCGGCGCAGCTCCTCGAGCAGCTCGTCGTACTCCGCCCGCATGCGCGGCGTGGCCAGCTCGACGACGCGCTCGAGGAACGAACGCACCGCCGCCGGGGTCCTGGCCATCTTGTCCTCGGTCGCGTAGGCGGCCCAGTCGTCGAACCCCAGCAGGTTCGCGAGCTCGTGGCGCCGCACCAGGATCTCGCGCAGCAGCTCCAGGTTCCCGGGCGCCGCGCGGTCGACGTACTGGCGGTAGAGCTGCTCGCGCAGGTCGTCGCGGCGCGCGTAGGTGATGAACGGCACGTAGTCGGGCCCGTCGGTGGTCACCGCGACGGCGCCGGACGCGTCCTCGGGGTGGGCCGCGACCCAGTCCGCCGGCAGGCCCTCGAGGCCCGCGTGGCCGTCCGCGATCGTCACCGTCCGCACGTCGTCCACGATGGCCTTGTCGAAGCGCTGCCCCAGCTCGACGAGCTCCTCGCGCAGGGCGCGGATGCGCTCGCGCGTCGGCTCGTCGCGATCCACGCCGCTGCGGCGGAAGTCGCGCAGGCCGTGCTCGACCAGGCGGCGCTCCTCGGGTCGCGCGTCCGCAGGATCGAGGGCGGCCAGCCGGTCGTACAGCTCGCGGTCGAGCCCCAGCTCGGTCCCGAAGGCCGACAGCACTTGCTCCTGCTCGCGCGCCGCCCCGCGCACCGCCACCTCCGGGTGCACGCTCGCGAGCAGCGACGTCCAGCCGCGCACGCGGTTCAGCGGGACGCCGATGGCGTCGAAGGCCGCGACGCACTCCGACACGGGAGTCTCGTCGGACAGCTCGAGGAAGCGGCGGCGCGCGTCGCGGGCCTCGTCGACGGCGGCCTTGCAAGCGTGGGTCAGGTCGGCAGCGTTGCGGAACATCTCGACTCCTGGCGCGGGGAGGCGCCACCGGGACGGGGAGCGGTCGACCGCGCCGGCAGGGGCGCGGACGGGCCCTCTGCTAGGGCAATCCGGAGCGCCGCGCAACCTCGCCGGGCCCGAACCCGGGGCGGCGGCCCTCGGCCCAGCAGAGGTCGTACCACAGGGCGGCGCCCGGCCGCGCGGACCAGGCCCGCAGCTCGTCGAGGGCGGCGTCCAGGCCCGCGGCGTCCACGCGTCCGGACTCCAGCAGCGCCGCCCGCGCGCCGGCGAGCACCTCGCGGAGGTTCTCGACCAGCCCGGGCCACTCGGGCTGTCCGAAGCAGCCGGCGAAGGGCACCAGCGTCGCGCGCACCGGGATCGCCCCCACCGCGTGCAGCAGCGCGGGCAGGCGCCGGCCGACGCGCGGGTCGTTGCCCAGGTCGCCCAGCGTCGCGGCGTAGGCGCTCCAGCAGGCCTCGAAGGCCGGCGCCGGGGGCCACACGCGCAGCGCGGCGTGGTCGTCGTCGCACAGCACGACGCGCCCGCCCGGGCGCAGCGCGCGGAGCATCGGGCGCAGCGCCTCCTCCGGCGCCGGCAGGTGCTCGAGCAGGAACCGCGCCCAGGCGACGTCGAACGACTCCGCCTCGCCGGGCTCGAGCGGCGGCGCCGTGGCCTCGCCGCGGCGCAGCTCGACCCGGTCGTCGAGGCCGGCCTCCGCCACCCGGGCCCGCGCCGCGGCCAGCTGGCGCTCCTCGCGCTCGACGCCGACCACGCGCCCCTCCGGCCCCACGGCGCGCGCGAACGCCGCCGTGAGCACGCCCGTGCCACAGCCGACGTCCAGCACGCGCTGCCCCGGGCGCAGGCGCAGCTCGCGCAGCGCCACCTCGTTCAGCAGCGCGTTCATGACGTCCAGCCGGCGCTGCTCCGCGTCCGACGTGCCGTGCACGTAGCGCGACCCGGGCGACTCGGGCGCGCCGCTCACGACCGCTGGCGCGCGTACTCGAGCAGCCGCTCGACCTGCTCGTGGAAGGCGTGCGTCCCGCCGCCCAGGGGCGACTTGAAGTAGCACGCCGTGTGCTCCATCGCGCCGGCCTCGCCGCGCGCGGCGGCGAGCTCCGCGAGCCGCGCCAGGTCCAGCACCAGCGGCGCCGCCAGGGCCGAGTCGCTGCCCGACCACGTCAGCTGCAGGCTCATGCGCACGCCCAGGAAGCCCTCGAAGTGCACGAAGTCCCAGGCGGTCTTCCAGTCCTGCAGCGACGGCACGTAGTCGATGCCCACGCCGGTGTGCAGGTCGGGGTCGTCGAGGATCGAGCGCAGCGCCTCGTCCTTGCTCTCGAGCTTCGCGCGCCGGTGCAGCGGGTCGGCCAGCACCTCGCCGTCGCGGTTGCCGAGCATGTTGTAGCCCTGCCACGACAGCACGCGCAGCGCGCGCGCCGCGAACATCGGCGCCAGCACGGTCTTCAGCAGCGTCTCGCCGGTCTTGCCGTCGTTGCCGCAGTGCGGCACGCCCTCGCGCTCGGCCAGCGCGCGCAGCGCCGCCGGCGTGGCCCCGAGGCTCGGGGTGAAGTTCACGAACGGGCGGCCCGAACCGAGCGCGGCGTAGGCGTACAGCGTGGACGCCGGCGGCGCCTCGCCCGCGTCGAGCGCGCGCTCGAACGCCCCGAGCTCGTTCCACGCCGGGCGCGGCTCGCGCCACGCCTCCGTGCTGGCCAGGTTGCACACGACCACGCGGTCGACGCCGGTCTCCGCCTGGAACTCGTCCCAGTCCGCGCGCAGGCGCTCGACGCGCTCGCGCGGCGGCGCGCCCGAGCGGTCGGCGGCCTGCGGGTCGAGGTCCGCGAAGCCGACGTCGGCGTCGTCCAGCACGCCGGGGCGGATGCGGGCCTCGTACTCGCCGGCCAGGCCCGAGCCCGCCTCGAGCAGCTCGCCGCGCAGCACGCCGTGGCGCGCCAGCTCGCCGGCGGTGCGCGTCAGCGCGCGGCGCGTGACGTCGTGGCCGCCGAGGACGAGGTTGTCCAGCGGCACCAGGTCGAGGGCGTCGAGCGGCGGCGCCTCGGTGCCCAGCCCGGTCGGCTCGATCAGGCCCTCGCGCAGGGCGCCGAGGCCGTAGGCCACGCAGGTCGCCACGGATCCGCGCGCGCCCACGAGCCAGAGGCCCAGGCGGCGGCTGCTGCTGTTCGGGGTCAAGGGGTGTCGTCGTCGGGGGGGGAAGCGGGGCGCCCGGCCGCGGCGCGGCGCAGGGCGAGCCAGCGCTCGACCACCGCGTCGTGGCGGCGCGG
>JAUIDW010000417.1 GCA_030428395.1 bacterium
CAGGACGAGGGGGAGCAGCAGGGGGAGGGCGGAGAGCGTCGGGGCCATGGCGAGTCCGGGGTTCGGGGCTGGCGGGGCCGGGAGCGGCCCTCGCACACCCCCCGCGCGAACCGGGCCCGGCGGCCTTCGCTCTTTCCGGGGATTCCCGCGGATCCGTCCCCGGGGCGCCTCAGCGCTCGAGCAGGCGGTGCCCCAGCAGGAACTCCGCGAAGAGCTCGCCCTTGATCCGCGCGCCCTCCTCGTTCACGTGGCGGCCGTCGACGAAGAAGATCGGGTCGGTCAGCACCGCGGCCAGGTCGAGCACCGGCACGCCGAGTTCCTCCCCGAGGGCGCGCACGAGCTCGTTCTGCTCGCGGTAGGCGTCGAGGTACTCCGCGGCGGTCGCGCGCACCTCGTCGGTGCCCTCCGGCGTGAAGGCGAAGGTCGCGAGGACCGGGCGCACGCCGTGGGCCCGCGCCGCGGCGCACAGGTTGCGCAGGTTGCGCACGAGGTAGCGCGGGTCGTTGACGCGCAGCATCTCGGCCGCGGGGGTCTCCGCGAACACCTTCGCGGGGTACGAGCCGCGCGCCTTCTGCCGGAAAAAGGCGTCGCCGTGGTAGGTCGGCGCGTAGCCCTTGAGCGTGCGGTGGAGGGACGAGTGCGGCGCCGTCCGTCCGCTCGCGACGAGCGCGATGCGCGCCAGGGTGCTGTACTCGAGCACGCCCGGCAGGAACATCGGGTCGACCGCGCGCAGGTAGCCCGAGTTGTCCCCGCGGTACGCCTCCGGGGGCCACACCAGGCGCGGGTGCACGTCGTTGACGCCGTGGTAGACGATCACCACGTCCGGGTCGACGTCGAGCACGCGCAGCTCGAAGCTCAGCAGGCTCTCCCAGCTGCTCCAGCCGGGCACGCCGGCGTTGATCACGCGCACGCCCTCGACCCCGCGGTCGCGCAGCGACTGCTCGAGCTGCGCCGGGTAGGCGTCGCCCGGGTCGGGGACGAACGTCGTGTACGTCGTCGAGCCGCCCAGGCACGCGACGCGCAGCTCGCCGGCCGGCTTGTCCCGCGGGAAGTCGTCGCCGCGGTAGCCCAGGGCGTTGATCCGGTCGGGCGGCTCCGACCAGCCCGGGTTGGGCGCGTAGCCGAGGTAGCGGTGCGGGACCAGGCGCGCGCCCTCCAGGTGCCGCTCGCCGAGCTGGTCGAGCGAGGCGTAGCGCAGGAAGGCCTCGTCGCCGGCCAGGCGGGTCACCCAGACGCGCGCGCCGACCTCGGCCAGCACCAGCAGCGCGGCCAGGACGAGCACCGAGAGGGCCAGCTTGCGGACCATGATCCGGTCGGGGCGCCGGGGCGAAGGCCGCTCAGGGCGACAGCCGCGTCATCATGCGCGGGAACGGGCTGGCCTCGCGGACGTGCGGGACGCCCGCGATCCAGGCGACGAAGCGCTCGAGGCCCAGGCCGAAGCCGCCGTGGGGCACCGAGCCGTAGCGGCGCAGGTCGAGGTACCACTCGAAGGCCTCCTGCGGCAGCTCGTGCTCGCGGATGCGCCCGAGCAGCACGTCGAGGTCGTCCTCGCGCTGGCTGCCGCCGATCAGCTCGCCGACGCCCTCGGTGCCGAGCAGGTCGACCGCCAGCGCCTTGGTCTCGTCCTCGGGGTCGCGCTTCATGTAGAAGGCCTTCACCGCCGCGGGGTAGCGGTGCACGAGGACGGGGCGGTCGAAGTGCGACGAGATGATGGTCTCGTCCGGCGCGCCGAAGTCGTCGCCGTACACGAACTCCGACTCCGGGTGGTCCGCCAGGATCTTCGCCGCCTCGTCGTAGGTGATGCGCGGGAACGGCCCCTGGATCGCCTCGAGCTTCGAGAGGTCGCGCTCGAGCACCTCGAGCTCCGTCCGGCGGCGGCGCAGCACCTCCCCCACGACGTGGACGATCATGTCCTCGGCGAGCTGCATGACGTCGTCGAGGTCGGCGAAGGCCACCTCGGGCTCGAGCATCCAGAACTCGGTCAGGTGGCGGCGCGTCTTGGACTTCTCGGCCCGGAACGTCGGCCCGAAGCAGTACACCTTGCCCAGCGCCATGGCCGACGCCTCGGCGTAGAGCTGCCCGGACTGCGTCAGGTAGGCCGTGTCGCCGAAATAGTCGACCGAGAACAGCGTGGAGGTGCCCTCGCAGGCGTTCGGCGTGAACATCGGCGAGTCGACGCACACGAACCCGCGCTGGTCGAAGAAGCCGCGCAGCGCCGTCACGATGCCGTCGCGCAGGCGCATGATGGCCCACTGCCGGCGGGACCGCAGCCACAGGTGGCGGTGGTTCAGCAGGAAGTCGGTGCCGTGCTCCTTGGGCGTGATCGGGTACCCGTCGACCGCCTGGAGGACGCGGCCCTCCGAGACGCCGATCTCGAACCCGCCCGGCGCGCGCTCGTCGGCCTTGACCTCGCCGGTCAGCACCAGGCTGGACTCCTGGCCGGCGCCGGCGACGGCCTCGAAGAGCTCGGGGCTGACGTTCTTGGCGAACAGCACGCACTGCACGACGCCCGTGCCGTCGCGCAGCTGGACGAAGTGCAGCTTGCCCTTGGAGGTGCGGGCGTAGATCCAGCCCTGCAGGGTGACGGTCTGCCCGACGTGCTCGGACAGGCGCTCGACGGTCGTGACGACGGCCATGGCTCGGGGGCGCTCGGGGATCAGGGGAACAGGGAGTGCGCGGTGCGCACGTCGACGTCGGTGATCTGGCCGCCGCGGACCAGCACGCGCCCCTTGCAGAGCACGCCGTCGCGGTGGGCCTCCACGCGCACCTCGCCGTCGCGCAGGTTCTCGAGCGCCTCGCGCTCGTCCACCACCTGGATGCGCCGGTAGCCCAGCGCCAGCAGGCGGTTGGTGACGCGCTCGCCCAGGGGGTAGGCGGTCGGGGCGGCCGCCTCCGGGTCCGGCTCGGGCGTCGAGCGCCGCTCGACGACGGCCAGCACGGTGTCGGCCAGCCGGCGCTGGGCGTCGCGGACCTCGACCAGCAGGTGCTCGAGCCGGCGCACGTCGACCTCCTCGACGGCGCGCGCCGCCGTCGCCAGCGTGGCGCGCAGGTCCTCGAGGGCGGCGAGCCGCGCGGCGACGCGGTCCAGCACCTGGGCCCTGCGGACCAGCGCCCAGACGCCGATGGCCGTCGCGGCGACGCCCGCCAGGAGCGCCAGCGCGAACCAGGGCAGGGCCAGGACGAGCCACTCGGGGAGCGTCGATTCCATGTCGGGTGTCGCGGTCGGGAGCCGGAGTGCTGCGGATCGCGCGGCGCGCGGCTGCCGTGGACGCGCGCTCGCACCGCGGTGCGGGCCCGCGCCGCCCGTCCGCAGCGGGACCGGCGCGGACGGCCGGCGAGCGGAGCGTCGCGCGTTCGCGCCCGCTGGCGGACCCGGGCGCGAGGGGCCCGCCCGGACGCGCCGCGGGGCTCCGCGCGAGGCGGCGCATCGTAGTCTCCGGGGGCGGGATTGCGACAGCATTCCCGCGCCCCGGCGCTCAGGCGCGGCGCGCCCCGCGGTCGAAGGACGGGACGTGCCCCCCCGCTCCCCCGCCCCCACCGTCCCCGCCGCGCTTCGCGGTTGGACGCGCCCGGGCCGCCGCTAGGATGCCGCCATGATGCGCATCGTCGGTGGGCTCGTGGCCCTCGCGCTCGCCCTGCTCCTGTGGCGCCTCCCCGAGCCCGCGGTGGTGAGGCTGGCGGCGCTGGACGCCTACCGCGTCCTGGCGCAGGAGCTGCCCGACGGCCGCACGCTCGGCGACGCGGTGCTCGACACCCCCGCGTTCCGGCTCGACCCCGACGACCCGACGCGCGGCGACCTCGAGCTCGGCGGCGTGGCCATCGCGCCGGAGCCCGAGGCGCTGGCCTCCGGGCGCGTCCCGGAGGGCGACCTCGACGCGCACATCCTCGCGCGCGCCGCCGTCGTGCGCGGGCTGCGCGAGCGGGCCAGCGCCCGCGGCGTGTCGCTCTACGTCGAGGCCGAGCGCATGGCCCTCGCGCCGCGGCCCCAGCAGGCGAACTTCTACCTGTACGCGGACCTCGACCGCATCCGCGTGACGTTCACGCAGGGCAGCTCGGAGCCGCTCGAGCTGGTGTGGGACGGGTGGCGCGCCCCGCGGCGCACGTCGGTGGTGCCGCCCCTCGCGGCCATCCTGCTGGCGATCCTCCTGCGGCGGCCGGT
>JAUIDW010000031.1 GCA_030428395.1 bacterium
CAGGACGGCAGCTACGCCCTCGTCGGCCTGCCGCCGGGTCCGTACGACGTGCTCGCCGAGCACGAGGGCGCCTCGGCGCGCGTCGACGGCGTGCAGGTGTCCGCCGGCGCCGTCACCGTCGTGGACTTGGTCCTGCCCTGACGGCCATGCGCCGGGCTCCGCTCCTCGCCGCCCTCGCGCTCTGCGCGTCGGCCGCCGCCCTCGCGGCCGGCCTGAGGCGGAGCGAGACCCCGCCCCACCTGCCCGCGCCCGCGGGCCGCGGGGCCGCCGTCGACGCGCCCGCCGCGCCGGCGACGGAGCGCGCCGCGGGACGCCGGGAGCTCGCGGCCGGGCCGACCGGGGACGCGCCGGCCCCGGCGGAGAGCGGGCGTGCGCCCGACGCGCTGGCGGAGCTCGCGGCGCTCCTCGACTCCCAGGCGAGCGCGCACGCCTGGGACCGGGCGGTGCGCGCCTCCAGCCGGGCGCTCGACGGGCGCGACGTCGCCGCGCTGACCGGGCTCTGCGCGGACGCGCGCCGCACGCCCCGCGAGCGCGTGGTGGCCCTGGAGCTCCTGCGCGGAGTCGCGGAGCGCGGCGACGAGGTCGCGGCGCCCCCGGGCGCGCTCCTCGACGCGCGCCTGCTGGCCGCGCGCGGCGCGTTCCCGGGTCCGGGCGCCGTGGCGGCCCGCGCGCTGGCGCGGTTCGGGAGCTCCGCCGACCGGATCGCGATCGCCGACCGCCTCGCGCTCGAGCCCGACGCCCGGGTCCGCCGCGCGCTCGCCTGGGCGCTCGCCGCGAGCCCCGGCGAGGACGTCGTCCCCGCCGCCGTCGCGCTGCTGGAAGGAGGCGCGCGCTCCGAGGCGCTCGTCCTGCTCGCGACGCTGGACGCGAGCTCGTGGAGCCCGGCGACCCGCGACGAGGTGGCGCGCGCGGTGGCCCCGGGGCCCGCGACGCCGGGCGCTCCCCCGGACGCGCGCGCGGTCGCCGCGCTCGCCTCGCTCGACGGACCCGCGTCCCGCGCGGCGCTCCTCGCGGCCGTCCGGGAAGGTCCCGGCGACGCGGCGGCGGCCGCGGCGATCGGGCTGGCCCGCGACGACGACCCGGGCGCCCGGCAGCAGCTGGCGAGCCTGCTCGGGGACGAGCCCCTGGACCCCGCGCGCCGCCGGCTCGTGGTCGACGCGCTCGCCCGCCGCGCCGACGGTCTCCCCGAGGCCGTCCGCGCAACGCTCCAGCAGGACGTGGCGGCGCGCCTGCGGGCCGACGTCGACCCGGGTGCTCGCCGCGCGGCGGCGTGGTCGGCGGCGCGCCTGGGTCCGGGAGACGCGCTCCGCGCGCTGGAGCACGCAGCGGGCAACGACCGCGACCCCTCGGTCCGGCGCGCCGCGTCCCGCGCGCTCGCGACGGCGCGTCGCGACACGAGCCCCTAGCCGCGGGCCGGACGGATCAGCGCACGTCGGGGTGCTTGCGTTCCGGGTGCAGGGGCCGGTGCACGTCGGGGTCCCTGGCGTCGGGGGGCAGCAGCTCCCGCTCGTCGCGGCGGTCGTCGAGCGTCACGCGCAGGTCCATGCGCCACGAGTCGGTGCGCCACGGATTGTGCGGCTGGCCGTCGTCCGGGAAGCTCCCGTAGTACAGGTGCAGGCCCTGCGAGGTGGACCGCAGCCGGTTGAAGTTGTTGTGCGGGGAGTCGTGGTCCAGCACCGACGGGTAGCCCTTGCCGCCCGGCTGCCAGTAGCCCCCGGGCGGGTTGTCGACCACCTTGCGGGGCTCGGTCCAGACCAGGCCGTTGCGCGACGTCGAGTAGTAGAGCCCCGGACCCTCCACGCCCTGGTCGAGCGTGCCCGTGGCGAGGAACGCCTCGAGGTCGTCGAACCACGCGAAGCCGCCGCCGATCTTCCAGCCCAGCACGATGCCGGCGACGCTGTCCTGGAGCGACAGGTCCTCGGTGAAGTCCGTCAGGGTCGGGTCGATCGCGCGCCACACGCCGTCGGGCACCGTGGCCATGTACTCGACGCAGGGCTGCCCGGCCACGCAGGCGCCGCCGGGGATCCTCGTCGCGGCGCTGCGCACCAGGCTCATCCCCGAGGGCTGCAGCGGCAGCAGCGGGTTGCGCAGGCCCGTGTCCTCGTTCGTGGCAGGGTCGATGTTCTGCCCGCTGAGCGCGACGATCGTCGCGTAGAAGTAGTCCACCGGCTGGCACAGCGGCGGCGGCAGGTGCGAGTTCGCGCGGATCAGGATCGGCTGGCCCGGCTGGCTGTAGCCGGCCTGGCCCGGGTTCGCGGAGCTGACGTCGATCCACGCCGAGGTCAGGTGCGCGACGACGCGGTTCTCGTTGTCGAACGGGTCGACCAGGGTGGGCGTGTACGTCGTGTTGCGCGGGCGGAACGAGCGCCCGCCGTCGAAGCTCATGTGCGTCGTGAGCGCGTAGTAGTGGCAGTTCAGCTCGATCGGGCCGTGGTGGCCGCACTGCTCCGACAGGAACTCGTAGCCCGGGTGGAAGCGGTAGCGCGTCCAGCGGTACTCGTGGTGCGACAGCGAGTAGACGACGGCCCCCCACTCCGGGTCGGCGACCGGCTTCAGCCAGTGGCCGCACATGAAGTCGGAGAAGTCCGGGTAGCGGTTCGCGTCGTAGGGCAGCGCCTCCGAGTCCCAGGCGGCGTTGCAGATCTTCGTCAGGTGGTCGAAGTCGGGGCCGATCAGCGGGAACTCGTTCAGGTTGCCGTGGTACAGCACGATCAGACCGTTGTCGTTGCGGATCGCGCAGACCTCGTGGTCCTGGTGGTCGTGGTCCGTGCACCGGTCGTCGTCGTAGGAGAAGATCCGCTCCTCCGTGCCGGGCACCGCCGTCAGGGTCAGGGTCTTCCACGGCTCGGGCCCGACCTGGGCGAGCGGCAGCGCCAGGAGCAGCCCCAGGCGCCAGGATCCGCGGGTGGTCCGCTCCATCGTGGCTCTCTCCTACGGTCGCCTCGTCCCCGGGCCGCCCGGCCCGGGCCTGCGCCGAGTGTCCACCGGAGCGCGGATTCCCGCCATAAGCCCGCGTTCGTAGGGTCGCGGGGCCCGCTGCGCACCGCCCCCCGGCCCCTCAGGTGCGCGACAGCTCGCGCCGCAGCCAGGCGCGCGCCAGGGCCCACTCGCGGCCGACCGTCCGGGAAGGGATCTCGAGCAGGGTCGCGATCTCGTCGCGGGTGAGGCCGCCGAAGAAGCGCAGCTCGACGATGCGCGTCAGGCGCTCGTCCTCCTTGCCGAGACGCGTCAGGGCCTCGTCCAGGGCCAGCACGTCGAGCGGGTCGCCGCCCCCCACCTCGTCGACGTCCCGCAGGGTGACCCGCTGCCAGCCGCCGCCGCGCTTGGCGCGCTGCTGGCGGCGGGCCAGGTCCACCAGCAGGTTCCGGATCACCGTCGCCGCCAGGGCGAGGAAGTCGGGTCGCCGCATCTCCGCGAAGCTCTGCATGCCCGCCAGGTTCAGGTACGCCTCGTGCACGAGCTCGGTGGGCTCCACCAGCCGCGCCCCGCGCTGCCCCTGGACGATCGACAGGGCGATCCCCTTCAGGTTCGCGTAGAGCTCCGCCGCCAGCTCGTCCAGGGAACGCTCGGGCCCCGGCCGCTCGCTCAACGATCGGACGAGGCGACCGCGTCGCCCCCCTCTCCGGAACGAGGAAGGGCTCCGGAGCGGACCGGGGAATTCGCTTTTTCCCGCCCCGGCAGGCTCCAGGCACCGGACAGGGCGCGGACCGGGCGCAGGGTGCGCCCCTGGGCCCGGTCGTCCTTGATGGCGTCGTTGCGGAAGCCGATCCGCGCGATCTCCCACGACGTCGTCGACGACCCTCCCCGGAGAGAGCGCCCGGCGTCGCCGGTGGCCAGCACGAGGCCGTCCCCCGCGCGGAGGGGCAGGTCGTGGTACTCGACCTTGAAGACGTCGCGGCACCACTCCCACAGGTTCCCCGTGACGTCGTACAGGCCCCACGGGTTCGGCGTGAAGGTCCCCACCTCGACGTAGAGCCTGTGGGGGTCGAGCTCGCGGACCCGCGCGTCGTCGAGGGTCAGTCCGTCGAGATCCGTCGGGTGGTGCAGGCGGATGTTGGCGCGGCCCACCAGCGAGTCGGGATGCCCACCCGTCCAGAAGGGCGTGCGGGTCCCCGCGCGGGCGGCCACCTCCCACTGGGCCTCGGTCGGCAGGTCCCCGCCGAGCCGCCGACAGAACTGCCGCGCGTCCTCGTAGGAGCAGCGGTCGACGGGCATCGCGAGCGTCATGCGCCTGCCGTTCGCCTCCTTGCCCGCCGCCCAGTAGCTCGGGTTCTCGCCCAGCAGGCCGGACCACTGTCCCTGCGTGGCCTCGAACTTCGAGATCAGGAACGGGTCGAGCCACACGCGGCGGGGCGGGCCCTCGTGCTGCTGGGCGTACGGGTCGTAGTGCGTGCCGTCGGGGTCCTCGCGCTGGCAGCCGATCCAGTACTCGCCGCCGGGGATCAGGACGAAGACCACGGTCGTGCGCTCGCCGAGGACGAGCCGGTCGCTCTCGTCGTGGCGCAGCGGCACCTCGCCGGTCGGCCCCCACAGCGCGAACTCCTGCAGGCCCGAGTCGGGGTCGGGGCCGAGGGGCACGAGGCCGACCTGCGGCTCCATGAGGAGGCCGCCGTAGGGCGAGCGCGACGGATCGGCCACGACGGCGAGCTCCCGATCCCACCGGCCGCGGTGCGCGGCGACCGTGGCCGCCTCGACCTGCTCGGCGAGCGCGAGGCGCGCGCGGATCCGCGCGCAGGGCGCGAGCGGGTCGTCCTCGTCGTAGAAGCGCTCGAAGCGCGCGACGAGGTCGCGCTGGAGGTCGTGGACCCACCGCATCCCGCCGGGGACCTCGACGGCGCTCGTGGTCGCCGAGTCCAGCTCGCCGCGCGCGGCCAGCTCGTCGAGGTGGGCCAGGAACGCGCGGTGCTCCGGAAGGTGGTCGCGCATCTCGTCGGCCTCCTCGAGCCACTGCCGCAGCGCCGGCACCCGCGCGGGCTCGATCGGCCAGAGCTCATCGGCGCGCTCCTCGAGCTCGCGCAGGCAGCGCCCCTGGGACAGCCGCTGGACCGCGGCGCTCTCCGCCGCGCGCTCGCGCTCGGCGTCGCTCGCGGCGCGCCAGGCGGAGATCGCCACCCCGAGCCCGACGACCAGGGCCAGCCCGGTCGACAGGACGCTGGCCGTCAGCACCCGGTTCTGCCCGACGAACCGGCGCAGCACGTACGCGGTCGTCGGCGGGCGGGCCTGGATCGGCTCCCCCACGAGGTAGCGGCGCACGTCGGCGGCCAGGTCCGCGACGCTCGCGTAGCGGCGGGACGGCTCGGGGTCGATGGCCTTGTGGACGATCGTCTCGACGTCCCCGCCCAGCTTCGGGTCGCGCACGGACACGGCGACCGTCGTCTCGTGCGAGAGGCGCCGCAGCGTCCCCTCGACCGCGCCGCCCGCCGCCTCGAAGGGGAGGTGGGCGGTCAGCAGCTCGTAGAGCAGCACGCCCAGCGCGTACTGGTCGCCGCGCGCGTCCACGACGGACCCGCGGGCCTGCTCGGGGCTCATGTACGCGAACGTCCCCAGCAGGTGACCGGTGCGCGTGATGCGCGAGCGCTGGCGCGGGTCGATCAGCTGAGCGACGCCGAAGTCGAGCACGCGGGGGTCGCCCTCGCGGTCGACCAGGACGTTCTCGGGCTTCAGGTCGCGGTGCAGCACGCCGCGCTCGTGCGCGTGCTGCACGGCGTCGCAGACCCGCGCGAAGAGGTCGAGGCGGCCGCGGACGTCCAGGGCCGCGGCCTCGGCGTGGCGCAGGATCGAGACGCCCTCGACGTACTCCATCGCGAAATAGGGCACCTCGACGCCCTCGACCTCGGCGCAGCCCGCCTCGAACACCTGCGCGATGCCGGGGTGCTGCAGCCGCGCCAGGGCGTCGACCTCGCGGTCGAAGCGCTTGCGCGCGCGCGGGTCGGCGACGTCGCCGAGCAGCTTGAGCGCCACCCGGCGCCGGGGGTGCTCCTGCTCCGCCAGGAACACGACGCCCATGCCGCCCGAGCCCAGCACGCGCAGCACGCGGAACGGACCGATCTCGGAGGGGGCGACCGGTGGCGGCACCGGGGCCACCGCCCCCGCGAGGGCGTCCAGCGAAAGGCCCGCGCGGCCCTCGAGGAAGCCGTCCCGCGTGGTGTGGTTGGCCAGCAGCGCCTCGACCTCCTCCCGGAGCTCGAGGTCCCCCCCGCAAGCCTCCCGTACCCAGGCGGCACGCTCCGGTCCCGGGACGTCCAGGGCACCGAAGAACACCTCGCGAACGCGCGCGTAGCCCGACCTCTCTCCCGAGTCAGGCGACACGGCGTACGCAGTCTAACCTCTGCACACCGAACGCGAAGCCGCGGCGCGTCTCACCCCGGCTGGAGTGAGCCCGCACGCCCGCGCTAGAGTGTCCGCATGGGTCCGATCCCCGTCGCCATCCTCGGCGGGAGCGACCGCGTCGCGTCCGCGCTGCCCGCGAGCGGCGCCGGCCTGCACCCCCTCGCCACGTACAAGGGCGCCGCGCTGAGGGTGGACGGGCGCGCGCTTGTCGAAGTTCTGGTCGAGCGCGTGCGGGCCTCCGGCGCCTGGGGGCCGGTGACCGTCGTCGGCCCCGCGCGCGTCTACGGGCCGCTGGGGCTCGACGCCGCGATCCTCGACACCGACGGCAGCGTGGCGACGAACCTGCGCGCGGCGATCGACGCGCACACGGCGCGCTCGGACGGTCCGCTGGCGGTGCTCGCCTGCGACGTGCTGCCGACGGCCGACGAGCTGGCGCGGCTCGCCGCGCTGCACGCCGCGGCCGCGCCGTGCGCGCTGTGGTTCCCGCTCGTTCGCCGTCCCGCGGACGCGCGCGAGCTGGGGGCCTTCGCGTGGAAGCCGACGTACCCCGTCGCGCGGGGCGACGAGGACGAGCCCGAGCGCGTCCTGCCCGGGCACCTGGGCGTGTTCGACCCGCGCGCGCTGCGGCTGCCGCTGCTCTACCGCCTGTTCGACGCGGCGTACCGCACGCGCAACCGCTCGCTGCGCCTCCGGCGCGCCGTGATGCTGCGCACCGTGCTGCTCTCGCTGCTGGCGCGGGACGTGCTGCTGCTGCTGCGCCTGCGCGCGCCGACGCGCACGGCCTCGGTGGTGTCGAACGGGCTGCGGATGGCGCGGCAGATCGAGGGCGGACGGGTCCCGCTCCCCGGCGTCGAGCAGCTCATCGGGCGCATCTTCCTGCGCGCCGACGCTCCGCACGAGGACGCCGTGCGCTTCCCGGTGGTGGACGTCGTCAGCCTCGCCGAGGACGTCGACACGGAGGAGGAGGCGCGGCAGCTGCGCGCGGAGCCCGGCGCGGTGCCCGAGGGCTGAACGCGCGCGCCCTCACTCGCCGCGCACCATCTGCCAGGTCCGGTAGCCGCCGGAGAGGTTGCGGACCGCGTGGCCGCGCTGGAGCAGCGCGCGCGTCGCGTAGTAGGCCCGCTGGCCCACGAAGCAGTACGCCCAGACCTCGCGACCCGCCGGCAGCTCGTCCAGGCGCCGGCGCAGCTCCGTCAGCGGCACGTTGACCGCGCCGGGGACGTGCCCGGCGGCGTACTCGTCGGCTCCCCGCACGTCGAGCAGCAGCACGTCGTCGGGTACGCCGTCCTTCCAGTGCGCGACCGGGTGGTCGCCGCGCAGCACGTTGGCCGCGATCATCCCGGCCAGGTTCACCGGGTCCTTGGCGGCCCCGAACTGGGGCGCGTAGCACAGCTCGGCCTGCTCGAGGTCGAACACCGTCCCGCCCATCTGGATCGCGGTGGCGACGACGTCGACGCGCCGCTCGACGCCGCGCTCGCCCACGGCCTGCAGGCCCAGGATGCGCCCGTCGCCGCGGTCGAACAGCAGCTTCATGTGGATCGCCCGCGCGCCCGGGTAGTAGCCGACGTGGTGCCCGGGGTGCAGGTAGACGGCCTCGTAGGTCGTCACCCCGGCCTTGCGGAGGGCCTTCTCGGTCGCGCCGGTGGTCGCGACGATGGTGTCGAACACGCCGCACACGCTGGTTCCCTGCACGCCGCGGAAGCGGCTCTCGCGCCCGAACATCGCGTCCGCCGCGATGCGCCCCTGGCGGTTCGCCGGGCCGGCCAGCGCGAGCGTCGTCGGCCGCCCGGTGACCACGTCGCGGACCTCGACGGCGTCGCCGACCGCGAACACGTCGGGGTCGCTCGTGCGCATCGACTCGTCGACGAGGATGCCGCCCGTCTCGCCCAGCTCGAGGCCGCAAGCGGTCGCCAGCTCGACCTCGGGGCGCACGCCGATCGCGAGGATCACGAGGTCGGCGGGGAACGACTCCCCGGCCTGCGTGTCGACGCGCAGCGCGTGCCCGTCCGCGCCCGGCGCGAAGCCGGCCAGGCCGTCGCCGAGGTGCAGCTCGACGCCGTGCTCGCGCAGCTCCTCCGCCACGGGCGAGGCCATCTCGGGGTCGAGCGGCGGCATCACCTGGTCCGCCATCTCGACGATGCGCACGTCGAGCCCGCGGTGCCGCAGGTTCTCGGCCATCTCGAGCCCGATGAACCCCGCGCCCACGACCACCGCGCTGCGCGCGGCGTGCTCGTCGATCCAGGCGCGGATGTGCTCGCTGTCGGGGATCGTGCGCAGCACGAAGATCCCGGGCAGGTCGATGCCCGGCAGCGGCGGCCGCACCGCGCGCGCGCCGGGCGCCAGCAGCAGCCGCGTGTACGGCTCGCGGCGCTCCTCGCCGGTCTCCAGGTCGCGGACCCGCAGCTCGCGCGCGGCGCGGTCGACGGCCACGACCTCGTGGCGCGTGTGCACCTCGATCTCGAAGCGCTCGCGGAAGAGCTGCGGCGAGGCCACGATCAGGTCGTCGCGCTCGCGGATGACGTCGCCGACGAAGTACGGCAGGCCGCAGTTGGCGAACGAGACGAAGGGCCCGCGGTCGAAGACCACGATCTCGCAGGTCTCGGACAGGCGGCGGGCGCGCGCGGCGGCCGAGGCGCCGCCGGCGACGCCGCCGACGACGAGGAGGCGCTCGCGGCCCCCGGACGTCTCGGGGTGTCGGTCTTGCATGGGAGGATCCTCGCGGGCTGGGGACCGCCCATTGCACCCCCCCCGGCGCCGCCGTCAACCGTGGGCGAACCGCACGGCCAGGACCGCGAGCGGCGGCGTCAGCACGCCGACCAGGAGACCGACGCCCAGGAAGTCCCGCGCGCGCAGGCGGCCGTCCGCCGAGGCCAGCGCGTTGGGCGGGGTCGCCACCGGCAGGCACATGGCCCCCGAGGCGCTCATGGCGATCGGCAGCGCGATGCGCGGCTCCGCGCCCGCCAGCGCCGCCATCCCCAGGGGCACCAGGACGTTGGCGGCGGCGGTGTTGCTCATCAGGTTCGAGAGCAGGACCGTCGCGTAGCAGGTGACCAGCACGAGCGCGGTCTCGCCCATCGTCTCGGTCGGCAGCCCCCCCACGATCCAGGACGACAGCCCCGTGCGCACCACGGCGTCGCCCAGGGCCAGGCCGCCCGCCAGGAGGAACAGCACGTCGTAGTTCAGGCCGCGGATCTCGCTGGCCCCCAGGACGCCGGTGGTCGTCAGCAGGACGATCGGCACGAACGAGACGGCCGCCGCCGGGACGGGGTGCCACTGGGAGGTCGTCCACAGGCCCACGGTGAGGAGCAGCACGAGCACGACCACGCCCTTCTGCCAGCGCGGCGCGGGGTCGGTCCGGTCGATCTCCGGCTCCGGCGGCAGGCGCACGGTCCGCTGGCGCGCGGGGTACGCCCGCCGGAGGACGAGCCAGGCCAGCGCGCACACGAGCACCGCCACCGGTCCCGCGATCGTCGTCCAGCGCAGGAAGTCCACCACCACGGGACTCGGCAGGTCGTTCAGCGCGCCCACCGCGATGGCGTTCGGCGGCGTGCCGATCAGGCTGGCCATCCCGCCGACGTTCGCGGCCACGGCGGTCCCGAGCAGCAGCGCCTTGGCGAACGGGTCGTCGGACTCGAGCGACGCGACCAGCGGCGCCAGCATCGCCAGCATCATCGCCGTCGTGGCGGTGTTCGACATGAACATCGACAGCGCGAACGTGACGACCATGACGCCGCCGAGGATCGTCCCCGGGCGCTCGCCCAGCCGGGCGAGCACCGAGCGCGCCAGCCGCCGGTCCAGGCCCGTGCGCGCCATCCCCGCGGCCAGCACGAACCCGCCGAAGAACAGCCACACGAGCGGGTCGCCGATCACCGCGACCGACTGCTCCCAGTCCCGCGGGCTCGTGGCGCCGCCCCGGGGCGTGCCCAGCAGGGCGATGTCGAGGCCGATGACCAGGATCCCCACCGCGAACGGCGGGATCGCCTCGGTGGCCCACAGCGCCGCCGCGAGCGCCAGCATGAAGAGCGCGCGGCGCGCCGGCGGCTCCAGCGCCGCGACCACCGGGGGGGCCTGCGCCACCAGCAGGGCGAGCGCGAGGCAGCCGAGGAACAGCAGGATGCGCTTGGGCGAGGAGATGCCCAGGTGCCCCATCACGCTGTCGGGCACCCGCTCGGGGCGGACGATGCGGCCCAGGGGATGCATCGGGGTCGGCGTCTACGGCGCGCCGTCGTCCACGACGTCGACGCCGGGCGGCGCGCTCCTCCACGGGAAGCCCTCGACGGCCAGCCCGCGGGCGTACGCGAACAGCTGCTGCATGTACTCCCCGTCGAACGCCTCCTGGGGCTCGACCGCGAACTCGTCGGGGATCGAGGCGAGGTGGTAGTCGAGGCCGTCGCGGACGGCCGCCAGGTACGTGCGGTACATGTCGCCGTAGCCGCTGGTCCGCATCAGCGACGAGATCGTGAGCCCGGCGATCACCAGGGCGCGCGGCCGGGCCGGCGCGTACCTCGTCGACAGCTTGGAGTTGCGGACGACGTAGAGCTGCGGCCGGCTGGGGACGCGCATCAGCTCGAGGAAGCGCTCCCAGTCCATCCCGATCGGATACAGGAAGAGCTGCGACGTCGCGCCCCCGTCCACGTGCATCTCGTCGTAGCGGGCGCCGTCGGCCTCGACCTCGAAGTAGACCGGCGGGAAGGCCCCGGGGATCGAGGCGGAGGCGAGGATCACGTCCTGGAACACCCGCAGGCGGTCGGGCGCGTCGCTCTGCGCGATGCGCCCGACGTTCCAGATCACCGGGCGCTGCGCGTCCAGGTTGGTCGTGCCGATCAGGAGCGCGCGGCCGCGGCGCGTCTCCGCGGCGATCGCGTCGAGCACCTCCTGGTCGTAGTACTGCCGGATCTTCTCCGCCAGCGGCGTCGTGTCCAGGGCCCCGTCGCTGGTCAGCATGCGCCAGAGCGGCCGCTTGCGGGCGAGGTCCTCGGTCGAGTAGCTGGTGTAGATCTCGCGCAGCCGGTCGTCGTACTCCGGGCCGAGGAAGGCGAACGGCGCGATGAGCGCGCCGGTGCTGACGCCGGACACGATCGTGAACCGCGGGCGCGTGCCCGCCTCGGTCCACCCGCAGAGCAGGCCCGCCCCGAACGCGCCGTCGGCGCCGCCGCCGGAGACCGAGAGGTAGGTGTGCGCCTGGCCGAACGTGGCCGGGAAGCGCGCCTGCACCTCCGCCGCGTCGCGGTCGAGGAACTCGGCGTACCGCTGGGGCGGGTCGTCGGCCCAGACGCGGGCGTCCGGGATACCGGGGATCTCGGCCCGGTCGACCAGCTCGGCCGGCAGCGGGTGCGCGCGCTCGACGCCCCCGCACGCCGCGCCGAGCGCGACCAGGGCGAGCGCCCCCACGACCGCGCCGATCCGCCGCGCGCCTCCGCGCGATCCCCCGAGCCCGACCACGCCGCGCCTACTCCGCGAGCCAGGCCCGGGCGGCCTCGCGCTCCTCGACCCCGAAGTGCCGCAAGTCGGGCTTCGTGACGGGGTCCATGAGCTTCGTGTACACGCCCAGCCAGCGCTGGTCGCCCACGATCGCCATGCGCTCGACGGCGCGCCAGATCGCGCCCATGTGCTTCAGCTTCTCCACGAACACGCTGGGCTCCGCCGTCGGGAATCCGTGCAGCTCGTAGTAGAGGCGCAGCTTGCGCCCCGCGTCGGCCGCGGCCTGGATGGCGTCGAACACCTCCTGCGCCTGCTCGGCCGTGATCTTCCCGCCCACGGAGTACGCCATGAGCCCGGCGGCGGGGTCGTCGAACTCGAGCCGCGTCAGTCCTGCGTGTTCCATGACCGGCAGCATGACGCCTCGGGCGCCGCCGAGGAAGGAGGACGTGGACCCGGCGCGGGCGCACGCTCGGCTCGCGCGCGCAGGCGCCGCGTGCGGCGCGAAGCTCACGCGGGCGAGAGGTCGAGACTCCCGCGGGTCCCGCTCGTCCCCGGCCGCGGCGGCGAGCTCGGCGTTACGCGGCGGGAACGAGCCGTCACCCCATCGGGGGACCCCGCGCGCCGGCCCGCGGTCCCCCGCCGTCCGGACCTGCCTCCGGAGGTCGCGGCGCGCTGGCACGCCGCTTGCCCGGCGGGCGGCTCCGTCGGCGCGCGGTGCGTCGTCTCGAGAGCTCGATGGTCGCGAAGACAAGCCTGGCGCGCACCGCGCTGATCCTGGCCCTCCCCCTCGTCGGCGCGTGCGCCGGGGACCTCGCCCGGTCCCGGCGCGCGCCGTCGCTCGTTCCGGTCTCGCGAGCGCGCGCGCGGAGCGCCTCCGCGGCGCGAGCGGCCCCCCCGACCGGACATCGTCCCCCCGCCGCGACCGACGCCGCGACCGGTGCGCCGCACACGAGCGCTGCTGCCGCCGGCCCCGCGGCGCCCGCTCGTTCCGGAGCGACCGGCGCGCCGGCGACGGCGACCGCGCCTCCCCGGGTGGAGGACGACGGGCCGTGGCGGCTGGGCGAGGCGCTCGGCGCCCCGGAGTGGCTCGACCTCGGGCTCGAGCAGCGCACGCGCTACGAGTACCTCGACGAGGACTTCCGCATCGGGCGCGACGGGAACCGCACCGTCGTGGCGCTGCGCACGCTGCTGCGGGCGACGTTCCACTTCGACCCCTGGCGCGTCGGGGTCGAGCTCGCGGACTCGCGGCTCGTGGGCGGTCCCGACGACGACCTGCTGCTGAACTCCAGCATCGTCAACACGACCGAGCTCCTGCAGGGCTACGTAGCCTGGACCGGCGAGGACGTCCTGTCCGACGACGACACGCTCGACGTCCAGCTCGGCCGGCACACGATGGACGTCGGCAGCCGGCGCCTGATCGCGCGCAACCGCTTCCGCAACACGATCAACGCGTTCACGGGCGTCAACGCCCTGTGGAGCGGCGACTCGGGCGAGGCCGTGCGGACGTTCTTCGTGCTGCCCGTCCGCCGCCTGCCGCGCGGGTTCGACGAGCTCGAGGACGGGGACTTCGAGATCGACCAGGAGGAGATCCGCACCCGCTTCTTCGGCGCCCACGGGGCCTTCCCGGCGGGCGACCGGCTCGACGCCGAGGCCTACGCGTACGGCCTGGACGAGCGCGACGAGGCCGACGTGCCGACCCGGGACCGCAAGTACCTGACGCTGGGCGGCCGGCTGCGGCGACCGCCCGAGCCGGGCGGGCTCGACTTCGAGTGGGAGTCGGCGCTCCAGCTCGGCGAGTCGCGCTTCTCGACCAGCGACACCGACACCGCCGACCTCGAGCACCGCGCGCAGTTCCACCACCTGTCGGTGGGCTACCGCTTCGACGGCGAGATGCAGCCGCGCATCGAGGGACTGTTCGACTACGCCAGCGGCGACCGCGACCCGAACGACGGCGAGAACAACCGCTTCGACACGCTCTACGGCGCCCGCCGCTTCGAGTACGGCCCCACGGGCATCTTCGGGGCCTTCGCGCGCTCGAACGACATCTCGCCCGGGGTGCGCTTCACGCTGCGCCCGTCGAAGCAGCTGCAGCTCATGCTGACCCACCGGCTCCACTGGCTGGCCTCGAAGAAGGACGCCTGGGTCCCCAGCGGCCTGCGCGACCCCACCGGCGACTCGGGCCGGTTCGTGGGCCAGCTCGCCGAGATCCGGCTGCGCTACGACGTCCTGCCGCGCAACGTGCGCCTCGAGACCGGCTTCGCGTACCTGTTCGCGGGCGAGTTCATCGAGGAGGTGCCGACGCAGACGGGGCCGGACGACACGTACTACGTGTACTTCAGCGTGACGTTCTCGATCTGAGCGGACCGGGGTCCGCGGGGTCCGGCCGGGTCGGTCAGAAGCCGCGCGTGACCGTCAGCAGGAACTGGTAGCCCTCGGTGTCGAGGTCCCCCAGCCCGCTGTCGAGGTCGATGCGCGTGTCGATCCAGCGCACGCCGAGGCCCACGAGCGTGCCGGGGGACACGGCCAGCTCGAGGCCGGTGCGCGCGTAGACGCCGGTGCCGAAGCCGGAGCCGCTGCCGCTCTGGGCCGGGTTGGCCGCCTTCTGGTCGTAGCTCGCCCACTGCATCACCGGCCCCGCGGCGAGGTACGCGCGGAGGCGCTCGCCCAGGAACACGTTGATGAAGGGACCGCCGTAGAGCTCGAAGAGCAGCATGTCGACGTTGACCGCCACGGTGGCCCCGCCGCCGCCGACGACGAACGCGCCGCCGTCCAGGCGGCCGCTGAAGCCCAGCATGCCCTCGAAGCCGAAGTCCACGCGCTCGCCCGCGAGCTTCCACTGCGCGCCGCCGCCGATGGTGGGGAACTGCGAGCTCGACTCGTCGGAGCCGTCGATCGGCGGGACGCTGCCGCCGCTCGTCTCGAGCGTGTCCAGCACGGTCGCGCCGAGGTAGCCCTGCAGGATGGTCGTCCCGGGCCGCCAGAACGGCCGACCCGGCTTGCGCGGACCCGGCGTCATCGGCGGGTACGACTGCGGAGCCGGGCTGCTCGCGAGGTGCGCGGTGGGCGCCGATGCGAGGGGCTCCGCGGCGTCCAGCGCGGGCGGCGGACCCGCCAGGGCGAGGCGCGGTCCGGGCGCGGACGCGGCGCAGGCGACGAGCCAGGGGAGCAGGACGAGCGGCAGGAACGTGCGGCGCATGGGGGTCTCGCGGGGCGTGGCGTGGACGCGGGGAGCGTGGCGTGGACGCGGGGGGCGAGGCACGGTCGCGCGGCCGCCGCGAACTGTCAAGCGCGCGCTCCCCGGCACGCGCGGACGGTCCGCGCGGGGCCGCGTGCGCCGCGCGGGTCCGCGTGCGGCGTGCGGGGCCGCGTGCGCCGTGCGGGGCACCGCGTGCGCCGTGCGGGGCACGTGGCTCGCGCGCACGGACTCGCGCGCACGGAGGGGGTGCGCTGCGCGACGCGAGGGGGCGCGCTGGCTGCCCGGGAGGGGCGCGCTGGTCGGTCCGGACGGACGTGCCTAGACTCCGGCACCCGCGCCGCGGCGACGCGCGCTCCCCCGGGGACGCGCCGGACCGCGCGGTCGCGCCACCCCGATGCTCGCCGCCGTCCGCGACTTCCGCCGCACCTGGCCGCAGCTGGTCGTCGCCGACCTGCTGGCGCGCGCCCTCGCCGCGGTGGCGGTGGCCCCGGGGGTCGCGGCGCTGCTGAAGCTCTTCCTGCTGACGACCGACGACCAGGTCCTGACCGACGCCGACATCGCGGTGTTCGCGCTGCACCCGCTCGGGCTCCTGGCGTTCGGCCTCGTCGGCGCGGTCACCGTGGCCAGCACGTTCCTCCGCGCCGGCCTGCTGATGGTGATCGGCTTCGGCGCGGTCGAGGACCGCCGGGTCACCTACCTCGACGCGCTGCGCTACGTGGCGCGCCACGTGCGGGCCTTCTCGCTGCTCGCGGTGCACCTGCTCGGCCGCCTGGCGCTGCTCGCGCTGCCCTTCCTCGCGGGCCTCGGCGCGGTGTACGCGGCGCTCCTGCGCGAGCACGACATCAACTACTACCTGACGAGCACGCCGAGGGAGTGGTGGGTCGCGCTGTCCCTCGCGGGCGTGCTGCTGGCCGTGCTCGCCGCGCTCGTCGTCCAGCGGGTCACGGCCTGGATCCTGGCGCTGCCCCTCGTGCTGTTCGAGGGCGTCCCCGCGACCGCCGCCCTCGCGAGAAGCGCGCGCGCGACCCGCGCCCACCGGCGCCGGATCGCCGGCCTGCTCGTCGGCTGGTACGCGGGGGCCGCGGTCGTCTCCAGCGCAGCCTCCTACGTCTTCGCGTGGCTGGCCGCGCTGCTCGTGCCGGATCTCGACGGGAACCTGCTCGTCGCCGCGCTCGAGGTCGGGCTGATCGTGCTGCTCGCCAGCGGGACGGCCCAGGTCGTCCAGACGGTCGCGGGCTGCCTGGTCCCGCTGTTCGTGATGCGCGCGTACCGGGACCTGGCCGGCCCCGGCGCCCTGGACCCGCCCCCCGCCGAACGCGGGACGCTGGCGGAGCGGCCCCGGTTCGAGCTCCCCCGCCGCCGCATCCTGGTGGGGACCGCCGCCGCGCTGCTGGCGACCGTCGCGGCGGCCTACGCCGCCGCGCGCAGCCTCGACGGCGAGGAGCACGCCGTGATCATCGCCCACCGGGGTGCGTCCCGCGTCGCGCCGGAGAACACCCGGGCCGCCTTCGCGGCCGCGGTGGAGCAGGGCGCCGACTGGATCGAGCTGGACGTCCAGACGTCCGCCGACGGCGAGGTGGTCGTGGCGCACGACCGCGACTTCATGAAGCAGGCCCGCAACCCCCTGCGCGTGCGCGACGCCACCGCGGCGGACCTCCGCGACCTCGACGTCGGCAGCTGGTTCGACCCCGCCTTCGCCGACGAGCGCCCGCCGCGCCTCGCCGACGTGCTCGCGTGGGCGCGCGGCAAGGTCGGCGTGGTGATCGAGCTCAAGTACTACGGGCGCGACGACGCGCTCGCCCCGGGGGTCGCCGCGCGGGTCGAGGACGCCGGCATGGAGGCGGACGTCATGGTCATGTCCCTGGACCGCGCCGGCCTGGCGGCCATGGCCGACCTGCGCCCGGACTGGACCCGAGGGTTGCTGAACACCGCCAGCGTCGGCGACCTGACGCGCCTCGACGTGGACTTCCTGGCACTGAACGCCGCCGCGGCGAGCCGCGCGCAGATCCGCCGCGCCCACGATCGGGGGATGAAGGTCTTCGTGTGGACCGTCAACGACCCCGTCCAGATGTCGGTCCTGCTGAGCCGCGGCGCCGACGGGCTGATCACCGACGAGCCCGCGCTCGCGCGCGACGTCCTCGAGCTGCGCGAGCACCTCAGCCCGCTCGGGCACCTGATCGTCTGGATGGCGGGCGAGTCGGGCCTGATGCGCGACCGCGAGGTCAGCTCGAGCGCAGCAGACGCCTGACGACACCGCGCCCGCCGCGAGCAGGAGATCGGGCCGGCGCCCCCCACCGCCGAGGGCGTTCGCTATCTGAGCTGACTGGCTTCTGTGTGGACTCGCGGAAGGGAAGCCATCGTCGGGCATCGTTCCCCGTTCAGGCTAGGGCATTCCGGCGAGACGCGATGAACCCAACCCGCTCCAGCACGGGTGCAGGCTCCGACCTCGCCAGTCCTGCCGCCAGGTCAGCAGCTGCCCCCACCCCAGCCGCCGCGAGGTCAGCCCCAGCATCTGAGCCGGCGACATCGCGTCCCAGTTGAACCGCCGCCGTACGAAGTTTCGGTACGCGCAGAAGACCGCGAGCCCCAGGTTCAGATAGCGCTTCTTCTTGCTCACCAGCCACGACTCGCGACGCAGCCGGCCGAGGAGATCCCGGGCCATGGCCTCCGTGTGGTTGATCGGGAAGAGCGGGTTCCAGGTCATCCGCGCGAGCCTGCTGTTCGTTGTCTCGTGGACCAGCCGGTGCCTCCCGAACGCCCTCTGCGCCATGCCGACGTAGCTCGACTTCTCGTCGGTCTGCAGCACCACGGTCTCGAGTCCGGTAGCGAGCTCGACCGCCCTCCCGAGCGCCCGCTTCACGCTCTTGCGGGAGCGGTCGATCCGCTTCCCGAGCCGTTCCTCGTCCTCCTGGAGGGCTTTCAGCCTTGCCCGGGTCATCTTCCCGCGTGGCCGGATCGTGGCCGACTCCGCCCACACGATGAAGCGCGTCTCCGCCTCGATCACTACGGGTACGCTCAGCGGGCGCGTCCGCCGGCGGCACTCGTAGGTCTCGAGTTCGTCGAGCTGCAGGCGGGAGCCGGGCGGGAGAGGTCCGCGGAAGTTCAAGTTGAGGCGCCAGAGGTGCCGGGCGAGCTTGCGGAACTTGAGCTCGGTGCAGCGCAGGCTCAGACCCAGCAGACGTGACGACTGTCGAATGCCCAGGCCCGAGGCGAGCAGGCGGAAGAGGTGTGGGTTGAGGTGCGGGCGATGATCGCGGTAGTCCATGCGGAAGGTCTGTCGCGAGAAGGTCCTGCGGCAGGTGCGGCATCGGAAGCGCGGCACGGGGCGAGGTCGGCACCTCGGCTGGTAGGACCCATGCCGGTAGTGGAAGCGCGGCCGAGGATCGACGTATCGGGGGCAGGCGCGGTAGGGACAGCGCGGGGGCTCGAACACGGGAGATCTCCTTGCACCGAGGGGGTGAAGGGGCCCTCGGCGGGGAGGTGACTGCTCCAAGCGCCGGCGGTTGCAGGGGATCCAGCGGGAACCGAGGCACGGTTCCACACGGAACCCAGTCAGGTCGTTCGGTATCCTCGTCTCCGGCAGGACGAACCGACCGCACGACCATGACCGCAGCCCTCATCCTCGCGCTCGCCCTCCTCGCCGGCCCCCTCGACGCGGCGCTCCCGCAGGAGCGGCCGGACGAGCCCGCGGCGGGCGTCCCGGCGGAGCCCGTCGACCCCCCGCGCCCCGGCGGGCAGCTCGCGGACGGGACCGCGGAGGCCCCGACCGCCTCCTCCACGCCCGGCGCGGAGGAGGAGGACGCCATCGCGCCGCCGCGCACCGTCGCGGAGGCGACCGCCGTCGACCTCGACGACCTCGAGGAGCAGCTGCGCGAGCTCCCCGTCGAGGGGGTCGAGCAGCACCGGGTCGCCTGGCAGGCGCTGGCGCAGGAGGTCCAGGACGCCTGGCGGCGGGCGTCGTCGGGCCGCGTCGCGCCGGAGGTCTCGGCCGCGGCGCTCGCCGTCGACCGGGACGCGCTCGTGCGCGGGCTCACGCGGGTGACGCAGGTCCTGATCCAGCGCGGGGCCGACCCCGGGGAGTCGGAGGCGTGGGTCGAGGACCTGGTGGAGGCCGACCTGCGGGACTCCGACAGCCCGCGGACCGTGCCCCGGACCCCGGCGGCCGGGGAGGCCCTTCCGCTCGAGGTCCTGCGCTCGAGCCTCCGGCCCCTGACCCTCGCGCAGGCCGAGCGCGAGCTGGCCGGGTGGGTCGACCTGCTGCGCGTGCAGTCACTCGCCGTGCGCAACCTCGAGGTCGCCGCCCTCGAGTCCGAGGACGCCGACGACATCGACCGCTTCAACGCCGCGGGGGTCGAGCTGCGGGCGGACCGCCAGCATCTGATCCAGCGCGTGGAGGTCGTCGTCGACGCCGTGGAGGAGAAGGGCGGGGACGTCGACGAGGTCCGCGCGTACCTCGACTCCGTCGAGGCGCCCCCACCCGTGACGCAGTGGCGCGCCGCGCTCAGCGTCGCGCGCGCCTGGATCACGAGCGCGGACGGCGGCGGCGCCCTGGCCCTGAAGATCCTGCGCGCGGTCGCCGTGTTCGTCGCCGCGTGGTTCCTCGCCGGGCTGCTGGCGAAGCTCGCCGAGAAGGGCATGGGCCGCATCCACAAGGCCTCCGGGCTGCTGCGGACCTTCGTGGTGCAGTCCACCCGGCGCCTCGCGCTGCTCCTCGGCCTGCTGATCGCCCTGTCCCAGCTGGGCCTCGACATGACGCCGATGCTGGCGGCGATCGGCGCGGCGGGCGTGGTGATCGGCCTGGCGCTGCAGAACACGCTGAGCAACTTCGCCAGCGGGCTCCTGATCATGACGAACCGCCCGTTCGACGTGGGCGACTTCGTCTCCACCGGTGGCGTGGACGGTCTGGTCCGCAGCATGACGCTGCTGACCACGTGCATCGAGACCTTCGACGGGCGAACCGTGTACATCCCCAACAACAAGGTGTTCGGCGACACGATCACGAACGTGTCGGCGAGCCCGCGCCGGCGGGTCGAGCTCGTGTTCGGGGTCGCGTACGAGGACGACTTCCGGCGCGCCCAGGAGCTGCTGCGCGAGATCGTGGGCGCGCACGAGAAGGTCCAGAGCGACCCCGAGCCCGTCGTCCGCCTCGCGGAGCTGGGCGACTCGTCGGTGAACTTCGCGGTGTGGGCCTGGGTCCGCAACGAGGACTTCCTGGCCGTCCGCTGGGACCTGATCGAGACGGTCAAGGACCGCTTCGACGCCGAGGGCATCACGATCCCCTTCCCGCAGCGCGACGTGCACCTGATCCCCGCGCCCGCCGACGCCTCCCCCACCGCGGCGAGCGTCGACGCGCGCGCCCCGGAAGAGCCCGCCGCGACCCGCTGAGGCGGAGCACCCGGCACCCAGCCGGGGTTGTCCCTCCCCGGGCCCCACCCTAGGCTCGCCGCCGATGCGCCGCGCGCCCCCCCTCCTCAGGATCTTCGCGGTGGGCGGCCTGGTGCTGCTCACGGCGTGCGTGAGCCCGGAGCGTCGTCAGCTGATCCGGAACGGGCTGGCCGAGGACCTCGCCCTGGAGGACCCCGGCCAGCCGCCGACGCCCCCGGAGTTCGTCCGGGCGTCCAAGGACGAGTGGGTCCGGATGACCTCGGGGGAGTGGCTGCGGGGCGAGGTCACCGCCCTGAACCAGCGCCAGATGCTCGAGTTCGACAGCGAGGAGCTCGACGACCTCAGCCTGGACTGGGAGAACGTCGCCGAGCTGCACACCAAGCGCCTCTTCACGATCCTGCTCGAGAACCGCGCGACCGTCACCGGGTTCCTGGACGTGTCGCCCGACGTGGTCTACGTCACCACCGCCGAGGGGGTCCGCGGGTTCCGGCGCGACGACGTCCAGCGGATCGTCACCGGCTCGGTGCGCGAGCGCGACCACTGGTCCGGCAAGCTCAAGCTCGGCTACACCGGCCGCCGCGGCAACACGGACCAGACCGACAACTCGCTCTCGTTCGACGCGACGCGGCGCACGGCGAACACGCGCCTCGACCTGTCCCTGGACATGCTGCAGAGCGAGCAGGGCGGCGCCGAGACCGCCAACAACCAGCGCTTCGTCGGCGACTTCAACCGGTACCTCACCTCGCGGCTGTTCGTGACCCTGTTCGCCCTCGAGGCGTTCCGCGACCGCTTCCAGAACATCGACCTGCGGGTCGTCCCCTCGGCGGGCATCGGCTACACGTTCGTCGACGAGCCCGGCCTCGAGTGGCGCGGCACCTCCGGGCTGGGCTACCGGGTCACCCGCTTCGACTCCGTCCAGCCGGGCGACGACGACACCGACGAGGAGGGAGTGCTCATCCTCGGGACGGGCCTGGCCGCGGACGTCACCGAGAAGATCGAGTTCTCGGGCGACTACAGCGTCGCGATGAGCCTCGAGGACATCAACCGCAGCCAGCACAACCTGAGCCTCCAGACGAGCTACGACGTCTGGGGAGACCTCGACCTCGAGATCACCTTCGTGTGGACCCGGATCGGCGACCCCGAGCCCGACAGCAACGGCGTGACGCCGGAGCCGGACGACTTCCGCCTGGACGTCGGCCTCAGCTGGTCGTTCTGAAGGGACACGAACGCCGCGGCGCGCCGACCGCCGGGAGCGATCGACGCGCCGCGCGCGGGGACGGGCGCACCGCGCCCGCCGGCGTGCTACTGGTTGTCTGGCGGCAGGCGCTCGTAGCGCGCGACGACGATGGCCTGGGAGTCGGTCAGCTCCAGGTCCCCGTCGCCGGCGTCCACGACGTAGCCGGTGGCCCCGTCGAGCGCGCGCAGGGTCCGGTCCTCGAGGCGCATGGCCTCGGGCGAGCCCGCCATCTTGGTCACGGCCAGGGTGCCCAGCTCGAAGCGCCTCAGGGCGAGCTCGGCGGGGTCCAGCGAGCCGGTGAAGCGGTTCACGCCGGCGAAGCCCGCGACGCTGCCGTCGGACCCGATCTCCAGCGTGGGCCGGGCGCTGCCCTCGGGGACCGCGATGCGCTCGCGGTCCAGCTCCGCCAGGATCCAGTTGCCCACGAGCTCGGCGGGCGCGGTCGCGTCGGGCGGCGGGGGCGGGGGCGCGCCCTCGCTCGAGGAGGACTTGCAGGCGCCCGCGGAAACGGCGAGGGCCAGCAGCGCGGCGCAGGCCAGGGCGCGGCAGGATCGGTCGGCTCGGTTCATGTGGGGTTCTCCGTTCTGGAAGGTCGTTCGCCCGCGGAGACGCTCCCCGGACGTGCAGGTTGGTGGCGGGGCGCGGGGTCGCCTCAGAAGTCGCTGAGCAGGCGCGGCAGCCACGCCTCCATGGACGTGTTCGCTCCCAGCGCCGCGATCGGCAGCAGCCACGCGCGCAGCAGGGGATGCTCCCACAGCGGCGCGAAGACGCCCACGCGCAGCCCGCGGATCTCGGCCACGACCGCGTCGATCGGGCCGGAATCGCCCCGCTCGCCCAGGATCCTCAGGCGCTGCGCGGCCAGCGCCTCGAGGCTGCGGTCCCGCAGGTCGCGGGCGGCGACGCGGACGCCGTGGCCCGAGAGCAGCAGGAGCAGGAAGGAGAGCGCCAGGATCAGCACGAGCGAGACGGGCCAGCTCCAGCGGTCGAACAGGTTCGCGCGCGAGAGGACCATGAGGAACAGCACCGTCGCGGGCCACCACACGCAGGGTCCGACGCAGCCCCCGACGGCCTGGACGACGCGCACGCGCAGCAGGTCCGCGGCCGGGGTCGTCTCGAGCCCGTGCTCCCGCGCGAAGGCGTTCAGCTTGGCGAACGGCCAGTCCTCGGGGTCGGCGTCGCGCAGGGCCAGGATGAACCGGATCGCGGCCAGGGTCACCCACAGGACGACGAAGACGAGGGCGACGAAGAGCACGACCGACCACCAGAGGACGAAGCGCTCGATGACGTAGGTGGACTCGCCGCGCACCGGGACGACGTCCCCGCCGAGGTACTGGAACATCCACCCGGCCAGCCGGTAGTAGACGAGCGCCATCCCCAGGCTCGCGAGCGTCACGTTGCGCCAGCGCGTCATGCGCCGGAACCTGGCCCAGGCGCGCTCCACCGGGCCGCCGTCCGGGCGGTACGCCGTGGGGAGCAGGCCCCCGGCCAGGCCCTTGCGCAGGCGGAGGACGCTGCTCCACGTGCGGAAGTAGCCGAGCACGGCGACCAGGATGGTCGCGATGCGCAGCCAGATGGTCGGCCAGGAGCTGATGCCCTCGACGACGAAGAACGGCTCGCCGACCTCGGCCGAGTCGCGCATGAAGACGTAGAGCTCGACCAGGCCCGCCGAGAGCAGCAGGACGACGGACGTCCCGACGAGGTACAGGCACGGGTGGCTGTCCATGTCGAGCGCCGAGCGGCCGAGCTCCCGGAGCCTGCGGCGCGTCAGCAGACCGGTCCCCGCGCGGTTCACGGCCCCCAGGCGCAGACGCCACGAGTAGCTGACGACCAGGACGAGCGCGACGAGCACCGCCGCGACCAGCACGCCCTGCTGGTGCTGGTCGCGGAACAGCCACGACTTCGAGATGTCGTCCCGGGCGGGGTTGGGGTCGAACGTCCGGTCGCCGTGCGCCAGCGTGAACCCCGGCACGGGCCGGTGCGAGCTCAGCTGGTGGATCCACGTGCGCCCGACCTCGTAGACGTGGGGCTCGGGGTCGTACCTCCACGGATCGCCGCGTTCGGGGGCCGGCTCCAGCGCCAGGCGCGCCGCCAGGAACGTGGCCGCCTGGTAGCTGCCGCGCAGGGGCGGGAGCTCGAGGTCGAGGTCGTCCCGCAGGTTGAGGCCGTAGTGCGAGGCCACGAGCAGGTTCAGGGAGTGCGGCGAGGAGATGCGCGGCAGGAGCCGCGCGTCGACGTCCGTCGTGAAGAACAGGGCGCGCGGGAAGCGCGGCCGCAGGACGTGCAGGAGCGCCGCCTTGTCGTAGACGTCGTTGCCGAGGATGCCGATCGCGTCGTAGCGGGCGTTCGCCAGCGCGCGCTCGAGGCGGCGCAGGTAGTCCAGCTGGCCCTCGCCCGCCGCCGGCTCCTTGCCGGCTTCCTGGGTGTCGTCGGACTCGCGACCGGGGATGCGTCCATCGATGCCGCGCATGTAGTGCAGCTTCGATTCGATGTAGAACTCGGCGCCTTCGTCGGGCGGAGGAACGGAGTCGTAGGCGCCCGCGCTGGAGCACTCGTACGCCGCCACCTCGCGGAGCAGGCGTTGCCAGGCGCGGCCGTAGCTCGTGTCGACCTCGCTGAGCAGCGCGATCCGCAGCGGCCCCGGCGGCCGGTGGAGGAACTTCACGGACTCGAGCCAGCGGCGCAGGAAGCCGAACGGGAAGCCGAGATCGCCCGGGAACCGGTCGGGGCTCCGCCGCCGCAGCTCGTCCAGGAGGAGGCTCGCCAGCTCGCGGTCGGTGCCGATGGTGCGCTCGAAGCGCACTCCGCTGCGGTCCTCCCCGAACCACTCGTGCCCGGGATCGTCGAGGCTGCCCTCCTCCCCGGGGGGCCGGTGCAGCGTGGAGCGGGGCGAGATCATCCGCGCGCCCCGCAGCGCGTCGCGGGCCGCCGCGCCGTCCCAGCGGCGTCGGTTCCAGGAACGGTCGTCCGCGATCATCTCGAGCAGCGTGTCGGAGTTGCTCGGCCCGAGGATGGCGACGTCCAGGGTCCCCGGCTCGTGCGCGCGCGCCGACGACGCCGCGCGCGCGCCCGGGTCCCCGACGGCGCGCTCCGACGCGCGCCACAGGGCGACGGCCGGCCGCGCCACCCAGGTGTCGTCGGCGAGCGTCAGGGGCTCCGTCCGCGCCCCCAGGCGCAGCTCGTGCACCAGGTCCGCGAGGAGGAACAGCGCGTGCCCCTGGATCGAGCGCTCGTTGATCCACAGCACGACCACGGAGCGGGGACCCGACGCGCTCCCCTCGTGGAGGTGCTCGAACCACTCGAACGGCACGTAGACGGCCGAGGCCTCGGGCTCGTCCTGCTCCGCACCGGCCTCGCGCGGGGCTCGCGCGGCGCGGGCGCCCCGCAACGACCCCAGGGGGAAGCGAGCCAGGCCGATGTGCTCGGGGTCGACGGCGTCGAACTGCGGGACGTAGTCCGCCGCGTCGTGCGTGAGCGCGGAGACGACCGCGTAGCGCGCGCGCAGGCGCAGCTCGTGGTTCTCGGCGCGGTTCCCGCCCGGCACCAGGACGGGCATCACGGTGACGTCCTGCCCGTCGCGCACGCGCTCCTGGACCTCGCGCGCCAGGCGCCACGCCCCCACCGCCCGGCGCGGCCGCAGCTCCGGCGGCAGGTCGGAGGCGCCCGCGGCGAGCGCCCGCACGTGCGCGTAGGCCGCCTCCAGCGGGTCGCGCCACAGGCGCGCGGGGACGGTCTCGGACGCCGCGACGGGGACGCTCTCGACCCGGTCCGGCGTCGGCCGCTGCGCGGTGTTCGGCGTCCGCGCCAGGTTCGCGAACACGAGCGCCAGGATCAGGGGCAACCCCAGACCGACACCCGAGCGCTCCGAAGAGCTCAGTTCCGTCACGCTGCCCTCCTCCCTCGGCTGCGTCCGCCGCGCCGCCCGCCTTCTTCTCGGACGGACGCGACCTCTCGCGAATTCGAGCCACCAGCCTAGCGGCCGCGCCGGCCGCGGCGCCAGCGAGCAGGCCGCGGAACGCCCCGAACCCGCGGGGCGGGCCGGGCCCGGGAACGAACCCGACGCGACGCCGCGGCCCGGGATTCCGCGGATTGTGCGCCGCGCGCGGCCGTTCCTCCGGTGCAGTGAGCGCCCGCCCCCCGCAGGGCGAGCCCCCCGGTCATGGCCCTTCACCCCCCGCAGCGCCCGGCTCCCGCGCTCCGCGCGCTGGCCGCGCTCGTCCTGGGCGTGGCGGGGTGCGCCACCGCGTCCGCGGTGTCCGACGAGCACCCCGACCTGCGGGGCGTGCTGCGCGAGGAGGGCCCGGTGCTCGGGCTCGCCTTCTCGCCCGACGGCGCGCGCCTGGCCGTGGCGACGCACGCCTTCGCGTTCGTGCGCGCCACGCTGGTGGTGTCGGTCCACGACGTCGCGTCGGCCGAGCAGCGCGAGCTGGCGCGCCTGCCGGCGTACGGCGACGAGCGTGTCCACCCGCTGGCGTTCTCGCCCGACGGCGCCCTCGTCGCGGCCGCCTCGACGGACCGCGGCGCGACCCCGCGCGACCTCGAGTCCGCCGTCCATCTCCTGCCGGTCGACGGCGACGGCCCCGCGCCCTACGACCCGCCGAGCGAGCTGCGCGGGCCGGGCGTGATCACGTCGCTCGCCTTCTCGCCGGCGGGCGACGAGGTCGTCGCGTGCTTCGCCGTCCCGGTGGACTGGTGGCAGCCCGGCGACGCGACGACGCGCGTCGTGCGCTGGAACCTGGAGACCGGCGAGGTGACCCAGGCCCGCGACGACGGGGCCTTCGGCTGGTCCGCGCGGCTGTCGCCGGACGCGGGGCGCGTGGCGTTCGTCGACGCCCCGGGGGAGGCCACGCGGGTCGAGGTCCTGGACCTCGCGACCGGCGAGCGGCTCGCGCCGCGGACCCCGGTCCTCCACCACGGTGGCGCCGGCAGCCTGGGCGAGGGCATGGACGCGGCGTTCTCCGCGAACGGCACGGCCCTGGCGGTCGGCCTCGGCGCGGGGTCGAGCGGATCCAGCGTGGTGCTGGTCGACCTGGCGCGCGGAGAGAGCGTCGTGCACGCCGAGCGCGGCCGCTTCCTGCCACCCTGTGTCGCGATCGCACCGGACGGTTCCCTGGTGGCGTCCGGCACCCTCGCCGGCGGCGGCTTCGAGCTCTGGCGCGCCGCGGACGGCGAGCGCGCCGCCGCGGTGGCCCCGGCTCCGGTCGAGTGGCGCCCCATGGGCACGCTCGCGGACACGTTCAGCGTGGCGTTCGCGCCCGACGGTCGCACGCTGGCCGTCGGGGACCGGGACGGCCGCGTGCTGCTGTGGAACGTCGACCGCCTGCTGGGGCGCGCGCCCGTCGGTCCGCCCGCCTCGCCCTGACCCCGGCGCTCAGCCGTGCCGCAGCGGGAAGCGCAGCGTCAGCACGTTGCCCGACTCCGTCGCGCGGTGGCGCACCTCGGGGATCATCCTGCGCACCATCAGGAGGCCGCGACCGCCGACCTGGGAGTCCTCCAGCGAGCGCGGCCGCTCGGGCTCGGGCCACTCGGTCGGGTCGAAGACCGGCGCGTCGTCCTCCAGCTCGAGCTGCACGACCCCGTCAGCGACGGAG
>JAUIDW010000032.1 GCA_030428395.1 bacterium
GGCGCACGACCACCTCGGGCGGGCCCTGGACCGCGCGCTGGGGACGCGCCTGGAGCGCTTCGAGCGCGTCGCGGGCGCGCGCGTGCTGCGCGACCCGCGCTGGATCCTGGGCGACCGCCTCGAGCGTTTGACCGCGGCCGCCGCGCACCTGCGGGCTGCCGCGCGCGCCTGCGGCGAGGTCGCGCGGGCGCGCCGCGGCGAGCTGGCGCGGCGGCTCGAGCGCCAGCACCCCGCCGCGCGGCTCGAGCGCGCCGGCGCGCGCACGCGCGAGCTGGCCGCCCGCCTGGGCGGGGCCGCGGAGCACGCATTGGAGGCGCGCGCGCGCCGCGCGGACGTCGCGGGCACGTCGCTGCAGGCGCTGTCCCCGCTGGCCGTGCTCGAGCGCGGCTACTCGATCACCACCCTGGCCGCCACGGGCCGCGCCCTGCGGCGAGCGGAGGACGCGCCGGCGGGAGCCGTGCTCTCGACGCGCCTGGCGCACGGCACGGTGCGCTCGACGGTCCACGACGCGGGCGACGGCGAGCGGGGAGAGGAGTCCTAGCGTGCGCGTCACCTCGGTCGTCGTGAACTGGAACGGCGGCGACGACAACCTCGCCTGCCTGGCGTCGCTGTTCGCGCAGTCGGCGCCGCCCGCCGAGGTCGTGTTCGTGGACAACGGCTCGCGGGACGGCTCGCCCGAGCGCGTGCGCGAGCGCTTCCCCGACGTCCACCTCGTGCGCAACGCGACGAACCTCGGCTTCGGAGGCGCGAGCAACCAGGGCATCGCGCTGGGGCTCGAGCGCGGGGCCGACGCCGTGTTCCTGGTCAACAACGACGTCGAGCTGCCCCCGGGGGCCCTGGCCGACCTGGTCGCGGCGCTCGAGCGCGAGCCCGGCGTCGGCGTCGTGGGGCCGCGCGTCCTGTACCGCGACGAGCCGCAGCTCATCTGGGCCGCCGGCGGCGTGCTGACGTGGCGCCAGAACCTGACGACCCTGTGCGGCCACCGCCAGCCCGACCACCCGCGCTGGCACGGCGACCGCCGCGTCGACTACGTGCCCGGCTGCGCAATGCTGGTGCGCCGCGAGGTGTTCGAGCGCGCCGGCCTCTTCGACTCCGAGTACTTCATGTACACCGAGGACGTCGACTTCTGCCTGGCCGCGGCGCGCGCCGGCTTCTCCTCGCTGTGCGCCGGCGGCACGACCGCCCTGCACGCCGCCTCGACCTCCACCGGCGGCGGCTACAACCCGCGGCGCAAGTACATGATGGGGGTGAACTCCGTCTGGTTCCTGCGCCGCCACGCGGGCCTGCTGCAGTGGGCGTCGTTCCTCGTGTTCGACGTCCTGACCCTGCCCGTCGCCTGGCTCGCCGGCCTGCCGAGCGGCCGCGCCCGCGCCGTGCTCGCCAAGGGCCTGGGCATCCTCGACGGCCTGCGCGGCCGCCGCGTGACCGCCGACCTGCTGGCCAAGGGCGGCACGATCCTCTGGTGAAGGCCCTGGGCCACGAGGGCCCCCGCGATGCCGGTTTTCCACATTCGCGCCGGATTCCGCGCGATTGCGCGCTGAAACCGCGTCTGGCTGGTCAGGATCTGTGGAGGGCCTCCGGGGGCCCAGTGCACTTGCGGTGCCCATCGCATTGTCCGGGGCGATTCCGGAAGGCATAAGTCACCAGGGTGCAGGCAGGCGAGATCTGAGCTTGCCGCCGACCGAACATGTTCGACAAGAAGCTGAATCGCCTTCTCATCCTGCTCGCCGTGGGACTCTCCGTCGCCGTCGGCGGACCGTTCTTGTTGCTCGGCGTGATCCAGGATCCAACCACGCTGATCCTCACGATCGGATCCGTGACGGCACTCGTTCAACTGGCGTGCTTGATCAGCGCGATGTCGCTCAAGGCCTCGACGAGGGCCATCCGCGACGACGCGTAGCTCCCTCGGCCGGCCAGGACGGGCCTAGGAGTGCCGGATCTCCGCGTAGATCAGCACCGCGGGGACGATCACCGCGGCGATCACGTACGCGCGTAACAGGACGATCGTGCTCGAGAGTTCGGTGAGGTCGATCCCGGTCAGGTGTGCGGTCCACACGACCAGGATGACGCCGATCGTGGAGAAGATGGCGAGCTGACGCTTCCATCGCTCGGGCTTCAGCCGGTGGTCGATGCGATCCGTCAACTGGAGGGGGGGAGGTAGCCCGCAGAAGTACGTGACCAGCGCGACCCACGGGAGTTTCAGGACTGCGAGGGCGAGCAGGAAGAAGTCCTGAGTCGTCGGATCGTCTCGGTAGAGGAACACCACGAACGGTGCCGGGACCTGGAGCACGCCATAGAGGACGCTGGACGCTACCAGGCCCTCGGCGCCTCGCCCGTAGCGCACGCGGAACCCCTTGGCCACCACGAACACCGAACTCGCAGCCAGGAGCGACGACCAGCCCAGGTGGATGTCGGAGATGCGACCGTCGATGTGCTCGGCCAGGGTGAACAGGACGTGATCGGACAGGAACAAGGCGAGGCTGAAGAACCCCAGCCGGCGCACCAGCGGGCGCGCCTCGATCTCCAGTGCGCGCCAGAGGAGGATGCCCGCGAACACCAGGACCACGGAATCGCAGTTCGTCAGGTAGCGGAACGCGAAGTGGGTCAGCGACGCCGGACGCTCGCCTCCCGCCTCGTGGGTGGACGGCAGGTCCGTCCACTCGGGCCAGAAGGTCCGCGAGGTCCAGAACACGGTCCAGAGCAGGCAGTGAAACGTCCAGAGCGCGTAGGCCTGCCGGACGTACTTGAGCGAATGGCGCAGCCTGCGGATGCACACGAAGCACAGGGCCAGCGCGGTCAAGCAGGCCACGAGGTTCACGCACGCGCCAGGGCTCGCGACTTCCAGCTCGACCTCCGAATCCCCCCATCCACCGCGTTGCGAACGCAGGTGAAGGGTCCCAGGCGGGCACGGTAGCGCCGCGTTCTCCAGCGGGCAACCCGCTGGACGCGCCGTCGCGGTCGCGCGTGAGAGCCCGGCGCGCCTGCGATCCGTTTCCGCGCGTGCGCGGCTAGAACAGCCCCGCGCGGTGGGCCGACAGCAGGTCCATCGACAGGGCGACGAGCCCGTGCAGCAGGGCGCCGCCCCAGAAGGAGCGGTAGCGCAGGGCCAGGTGGCCAAGCACGACGCCGGCCACGACCGCGCCGAGGGCCTCGGGCATGGGCTTGTGGTAGTGGATCATGCAGTAGGGCACGACCATGGCGTAGACCGCCAGGCGGCCCACGGCGCGCTCGAGGGTGAACAGCAGGTAGCCGCGGAAGAAGGCCTCCAGCGCCACGAACTGCGCCAGGTAGGCGAGCTCCCACAGCAGGAGCGAGCGCGCGTCGGTGCGCGCCTCGGAGACGAACGGGTACGTCGTCAGGAAATCCGGGCGCCGTGCCACCACCACCAGCGCGGGCACCATCAGGGCGAAGAGCCCGAGGTACACCGGCAGGTGCCGCACGAACCCGCGCGGCGACCAGCCGATCGAGGCCAGCGAGCGCCGCTGGACCAGCAGCACGAGCAGCGTCGGCGGCACGACGTAGAGCCCGATCGTCCCCAGCGCCCACGTCAGCCCCGCGCGCAGCGACGGCGGCGGCACCGCGTGCGGCGGCAGCCCGCGCAGCCCGGCCTCGACGGTCGTGGGCAGGAAGCGGTACTCGAGCACCGTCAGCGCCACCGCCGTGTACAGCAGCGCGAGCGCGGCCTGCCCCTCGTCCCCGCGCAGCCACGCCGTCCCCCGGGCTCGCCACGTCGCCATCGCCGGCGGAGCCTAGCGCGGAGCTCCACGGGGCGCGACCTCGCGCGCCGGGTGGGGTCGGGGCGGCGTCGGGGCGGCGTGGCCGGGGGTACGTCAGCCCCCCCGCGTCTCGGACAGCCGGTACAGGTGGTCGAGGGCCTGCCGCGCGGCGCCGGCGACGGCCTCCGACGGGTCCTCGAGCAGCGGGATCAGGCGCGGGATGGCCTCGAGGGCGCCGAAGCTCGCGAGGCCCCGGATGGCCTCCACGCGCTTCCAGTCCGCGGAGTCCGCCAGCATCGCCAGCAGCTGGGCGACGGCGCCCTCGCGGGTCGGCAGGGGCTCGCCCTGTCGGTCCCAGTAGCTGCGCTCCTCGTGGTAGTCGCGGATGGTCGCCAGCGACTGCCGGATCCGGTCGGCGAGGCCCTTCTCGGACTGCGACCGCCCTTCGACCGCCTGCGACAGCCCCTCGACCAGGATGCGCGCCGCCTGGTCGGAGAGGTAGCAGGTCAGCGAATCGACCGCGGCCCAGCGCACGTCGCCGAGGTCCACCTCGCCGGGGCTCAGGTACTGGCGACCGAGGAGCGCGCGTTCCAGCACGGGCAGGTACTCGGGGTGCCGCAGGGTCCCCATGGCGCGCAGCGCGGCCTCGGCGTACTCGGGCAGGTACGCGGCGCGGATCACGAGCGCCGGGTCGACGTCCTCGGGGTCCATGGTCTCGAGTTGCTCCAGGGAGGCCTCGACGACCTTCGCGTCCACGTCCGGTCTCAGCCAGCGGTCGAGGATGCGCAGGGCGACCTCGTTCGTCAGGGGCGCGTGCCCGCGTACGCCGGACACGACCGCCAGCGCGACCGGGTCGACGAGCTGCGGGTCGTCGAGCGTCCGGGTCACGAGGCCCGGGAGGTCCGGCATCGCCTGGGCCAGGTCGCGGAGCGCCCGCGACTCCCGCGCGGAGGGCGGCGAGGTGGTCCAGGACGCCTCGTGCAGGAGTTCCTGCACGAGCGCCTGCCCCGCCTCCGGGTCGTGCGCCACGACGACCCCCGTCGCGTGGATGCGGGCCATCCGGCTGGTCCCCGGGTCGCGGGCGAGGCCCACGAACGGCTCGACCGGGGTTCCGTCGAGATCGGCGAACCCCTCGGCCAGGACGGCCGCGACGTCGAGGTCCACGCCGTGGGCCCACTCGAAGAAGGCCGCGAGCCGGGCGGGCTCGAGCTCGAGCAGCGCGGCGCACCTGGGGTACTTGCGCGACGAGTTCGAGTAGGTCCCGTACGAGGCCGCGAGCGCGGCGTTCAGGGGCTCTTCGCGCCCGCTGGCGAGCCCCATGCGCACGCACGCGCGCCGACCCGCGGCGTTGGTGGCGATCCAGGCCGCCAGGTGGTCCTCCAGCTCGAAGCCCCCGGTGTCCCCGGTCGGGAAGGGGTGCGTCGGGTCGACGAAGCGCTTCTCCAGGACGGGCAGCAAGTCCTCGTCCCCCGGGTGCACCCGCATCAGGCGGCGGTCGATGGCCGCGAGCACGTCGGGCGAACCGGAGTCCGCCAGGCGCAGCAGCACGGCCGTCTGGGTCTCGCGGTCGTCGATCGGAGCGCGAGCGAGGGCGCGCAGGACCTGGGGGTCCTCGTCGCCCGCGACCTCCAGGTACACCTCGGCGGGGAACGGCTGCTCCTGGCGGCCCAGGATGGAGACCGCACGACGGCGGACCGACGGCTCGGGGTCGTCGAGGAACTCCAGGAGCAGCTGCCGCTCGGAGGCGTCGAGCGAGTCCCCCGCGTCCAGCAGCGTGTCGAGGGCCCAGCCGCGCTCCTCGGGGTCGGCGCTGCCCGCGAAGCGACGGAGCTCGGTCGCCGTCTCCTCGAGGTTCAGGAGGTGCTGCGCGCCGACCCTCCGGAGGCTCCCGTCCGGGTGGGACAGCGCGGCCACGTACACGGGGCGCGCGGACGACCGGGGATCCTCCTGACCGGTCAGGAGCTCGTACACCTCGCTCCTGGGCGTGGAGGCCGGGTCCGCCGCCTGCTCCGCGAGGGCCTCGACGAGCGCCTCGTGGAGGCCTCCGGAAGCGTAGCGCCGCTCGATCCAGGACCGGACGCGCGGAGACCAGTGGGGGTCGCGGAAGAGCGTCGCGAGGATCGCGTCCCATTCGGAGCGGCCTTCGAGGGCGCGCGCCAGGTCGTTCACGTGATCGAAGATCCGCAGGCGCCAGACGCCGCCCCCCGCCTCGAGGTGGTCCGCGACGAGGATCGAGGCGCCGAGACGGTCGACGCTGAACAGGAAGTCGAGCGGGTCCTGGGTCGAGCTGCTGGGGTCGTCGAGCTCGAAGTCGCTCAGGACGAGCGCGGCGAGCGTCGGCGCGGCGCGCATGCCGATGTTCTGGACGTTCCCGAGCCCGAACTTCATCTGCTCGAGCACGAGCTGGTCCATCTCGACGCTCGGCAGCCCGAAGTGCTCCTCGACGTAGGCGCGCACGCGCGGGCTCGAGAAGTGCGGACGCGCCGCGAGGCTCGCGCCGGGGGCCTGCGCGCGCTCCTCGAGCGCCGCGAGCCGGGCGGCGATGCGCGCGTCGGAGCGCAGCTCGGCGACCGCGCGGCGCAGCGGCTCGCCCGCGGGCCGCGTCAACCAGTCCCCGCTCGGGGTCCGGACGCTCCCGGGGGGGAGCAGCTCCGCCACCGCCGCGCGCGCGGCCTCCAGCCGGCCCAGCCGCTCCAGCAGCTCGCTGCGCTGCAGCGCGACCCGCACGAGCGCCTCCTCCTGGCCCGGGAACGGCTCGAGACGCGCGACCTGGACCCAGAGCTCGCGCAGGTCGGCGAGCGCGCCCTCGAAGTCGCGCTCGACCTCGAGCGCCAGCTGGACGTCCGCCAGCCGCTCCGCCACGGACTCGATCGAGGACGGGGCGTCGGCCGGACGCACGACGTCCTGGCCGCCCGTGGGGCGCAGCTCGCCCGTCCACGCGTGGGCCGGGGCAGTCTCCGGGGCGGATTCCGGGGCGAGCTCCTGGGCGTGGAGCGGCGCGAGGCAGGCGAGCAGTGCGATGTTCAGGGTTCGAAGCATGGTCGTCCTCCGGGGGTCGGGGTCCGGGGGCATCCTCGTCCCGGCCGGGGCAGGAGTTGTCATCGCGGTGGCTCGCGCGTGTCAACGCGACGTCAACGCACGAACTTGTAGCCGACCCCGTGCACCGTCAGCAGGTGCCGCGGGCTCTCGGGGTCGGGCTCGATCTTCTTGCGCAGCTTCAGCACGTGCGTGTCGATCGTGCGCGTCGTCGGGAAGCTGTCGCGCCCCCAGACGTCGTCCAGGAGGCGCTGGCGCTCCAGCGCGCGGCCCTCGTGCTCGAGGAAGTAGCGCAGGAGGTCCAGCTCGCGCCGCGACAGGCCGTGGCGCGCGCCGTCGCGCGTCAGGGAGTAGCCCGCGAAGTCCACCTCCACGTCGCCGAAGCGCGCGCGGCCGTCGGTCCCGGCCAGCCCGGGCGTGCCGCCCCGCGCGCGCTCGAGGACGGCGCGGATCCGCAGCAGGAGCTCGGCCGTGGAGAAGGGCTTCACGACGTAGTCGTCGGCCCCGAACTCGAAGCCCTGGACGCGGTCCCACTCCTCCCCGCGCGCCGACAGGATGATCACGGGGGACGTCAGGCGGTCCTCGCGCAGGGCGCGCAGCACGGAGAAGCCGTCGCGCACGGGCAGCATCAGGTCCAGCAGGATCACGTCGGGCGCCTCGCGCAGCGCGAGCTGCAGTCCCTCCTCGCCGTCTCCCGCCTCCAGCAGCTCGAAGCCCTCGGCGCGCAGCGCGTCGCCCAGCGCCATGCGGAGCAGCTCCTCGTCCTCGATCACCAGGCAGCGCACGGGGGTCGTCACGGGCGGTTCTCCTCCTCCAGGGGGATCCACAGCTCGAAGACCGCGCCCGGGCCGGGTTCGCGGTCGCGCACGGCGACGTCGCCGCCGTGCTCGCGGGCGATCGTACGCACGATCGCCAGCCCGAGGCCGGCGCCACCCGACGATCCGGTCGGGCCGGCCAGCTGCGCGAACGGCTCGAAGACCCGCTCGCGCTGGTCCGCGGGGACGCCCGGGCCCCGGTCGGCGACGACGAAGGACAGGCGCCCGCCGGCGCGCGCGGTGAGCTGCACGCCGTCGCCGCCGCCGTGGCGCAGCGCGTTGTCCACCAGGTTCAGCACCGCGCGGCGCAGCGCCTCCGCGTCGAGGAGCGCGCTGCCCGCGACGTCCTCGATGCGGAGGTCGAGGGTGCGCCCGGCGTGCTCGACGCGGTCCCGGACCTCGTCCGTCAGGGAGGCGACCAGCGGCGCGAGCGCGGTGTCGGCCCGCTGCAGGGCGGGCTCCTCCCCGCGCTCGAGGCGCGAGAAGTCCAGCACGTCGTCCACCAGCCGGCGCAGGCGCTGCGCCTCGCGCCGGATCGAGCGGTGGTACGTCTCCGCGGAGCCCGCGGGCACGCGCCCCTGCTCCAGGTTCTCGGCCAGCAGCAGGATCGAGGCGAGGGGCGTCCGCAGCTCGTGCGAGACGCTGGCGACGAAGCGCGTCCGCAGCTCCTGCAGCCGCCGGTCGCGGCGCAGGGCGGTGAACAGCGCCGCGCCGGCGAGCGCGAAGAGGACCGCGAGGACGAGCAGGCCGGCGCGCGCGAGCCGCAGCGGAGCCACGGCGCCCGCGCCGAGGGCGCCCGGGTCGCGGGAGCGCAGGCGGAAGCCCAGGCCGCTGTCGCCGAGCTCGCGCCACGGCCCCAGCGCCTCGCCCAGCTCCGCGTCGTCGCCGTCCCAGTCGAGGACGAGGCCCGGGGCGGGGACGCCGGCGGCCGCGAGGCGCTCTCCGAGCCGCGCCCGCAGCGCCGCCCGGGTCGTCCAGCCGCCGCGCGCCTCGTCGCCGGCGGTGCGGGCGACGAAGACGTCGTCGCCGCGCGCGCGAACGGTGGTGCGCGCGTCGTCGCCGGAGGCCGCGGTCGGCGCGGGGCCGGCGAGGAGCGGAGCGAGCTGCAGCAGGGCGACGTCGCGGTCGAGCCGCCCGTCTCGCCGCTCCGGGACCAACTCCTGCAGCCGCTCGACGGCGCCGCGCCACACGGTCGGCAAGGGCCGGGGCCGCCCCGCGCCCGCGTCGAGCGACCCCGCGTCCGGCAGCGGGAAGGCGCCGGCGATCCAGCGGTCCACGACCTCGTCGCGGACGGCGCGGCGCGCCTCGGGTGGGAGGACCGGGCCGACGGCCAGGGCGGCCAGGAGCAGCACGGGCAGGCCGCGCCGCGTCTCCGCGCCGGTGAGCTCGTCTCGCAGCGCGTCCCAGGTCGCGCGCGCGGCCGGCGCGTCCCCGAACTTCGCCGCGAGCTGGGCCACGCGGAGGAGGGCCGCCGCGCGCAGCGGCCTCGACCCGGGCGGGGCGAGCGCGAGCGCCTCCCGCGCCGCGGCGAGCGCCTCCTCGCCGTCTCCGCGCAGCTCGCGGGCCTCGGAGTCGGCCAGCAGGGCGCGGAAGGCAGCGGGGCGGGGTCCCGCGTCCACGTCGACGGGAGCGGGCCGCGGGCGCGCGAGCGTGCGCCCGAGCTCCGCGGGGGACCACGTGAGCACCGCGTCGACGTCGGCCAGCCACGCGTCCGTGCGCAGGAGGCCGTTCCAGGCCTGCTCGACCTCCGTGTTCGCGAGCCGCACGATGCGCGCGACGGCCGCCTCGCGCGCGCGCGCCGGGTCGACCAGCGGGCCGAGGGCGAGCGCGAGCAGCAGCCCCGCGACGCCCAGGCCGGCGACCAGGGCGCCGAGCTCCGGGCCGCGACCGCGACCCCGGTGGCGCCAGCCCGCGGCGCGCCGGGAGCCGGCGCCGCGGGGACCCGAACGCTCGTGCATCCAGTCAGGGTAGGCCCCCGGCGGCCGCGCCTGTCAACGCGGTGTCAACGGGCGGGGCACGCGGGCGCCTTGCGCCGTGGGGGGGTGCGCCTACCATGGCGGCACCGGCGAGGAGCTCGCCGGAGACGCGGAGCCCCTGCATGCACGCCCTCCTGTCCGTCCTGGCGGCGGCGCCCCTCGCACTCGTCGCGCCCGCCGCGCTCGACGATCCGGCCGTCGGCTCGCCGCTGCCCGAGAAGATCGAGCTCGAGGACTTCACCAACCTGGCCGCGGGCTCGTTCGACCAGTTCGCCGGCCGCGCCGTCCTGATCGAGTTCTTCGCCCACTGGTGAAGGCCGTGCACGGCTCAGGTGGGGCACCTGAACGAGCTGGACGAGGCCTTCTCCTCCCGCGGCCTGACGGTCCTGGGCGTCACGTGGGAGGGCTCCACGCCGACCGAGAAGTGGGCGGAGCGCCACGGGGTGAACTACCCGTACGCCTACGACCCCGGCGCCAGGCTGAAGCGCGAGCTCGGGGTCGGCGGGATCCCCAACGCGTTCCTGGTCGACGCCGAGGGGATCGTCGTGTGGCGCGGGCACCCGGCCGGGCTGACCGAGAAGATCGTCGAGGGCGCGCTGGACGGCGCGCTGAAGACGCCGCTGTGGGACTGGCCCGAGGTGGCGGAGAAGGCCGCCGAGGCGGTCGGCGACGGGCGCTTCGACCGCGCCTTCCAGGCGCTCGCGAAGCTCGAGCCCGAGGTGGCGCAGCCGCTCGAGGAGCAGGTGCGCGGGCTCCTGGCGCACCGGGTCGGCCGGCTCGAGGCCGCGCGCGACGCCGGTGACTGGTACGCGGTCGAGTGGCGCGCCGAGCGGCTCGCGGACGCCGCCCCCGGCCTGCCCGAGGAGCAGCTCGCCAAGGACCTGCTCGCGCGGCTGAAGAGCGACAAGGAGGCCAGGGCGATCCTCAAGGCCCAGGAGGACCTCCGCGCCCTCGAGGCCAAGACGGACTTCGGCAAGGCCCGCAAGCTCGCGAAGTCGATCGAGAAGCTCGAGAAGCTGCGCGAGGCCCACCCGGGGACCGTCGTCGAGCGCGAGGCCGACGAGCGGCTCGCGCGCTGGCGCGAGGTGCTCGACCGGCTCGAGGACTGAGCCCGGCCGCCGCCCGCCCCGGCCCGGATCCGATCAGGGGCCCGGAGCCGACGCCGCGGGCGTCGGCGCGGGACCGTCGGATCCGCGCGGGCCGGCCGATGCCGGCGCGGCGGGCGCGTCCAGGTCCAGGTGGTTGTTCGTGCGGTCGAAGTCCAGGCACTCCATCCGGCGGTCCAGCACGAGGTGCTCGGGCGCGAAGCGCGTGGTGAGCGTGCCGCGCGTCGTGACGCCCGGCTCGAGCCAGAGCTGCAGCGGCGCGCTGGCGTCGTCGGCGGGGTCGCCGTCGGGGTCGGCGCCGGCCTCGACCGGAGCCGTCAGGTCCCACTCGCCCGTCGCGGCCTCCACGCGCACCGGGACGCGCCCCTCGCCGAGGTTGGTCGCGACGAAGTCCACCGACCACGTGGCGCCGTGCCGCGTCACCGTGGCGGAGACCAGCGCGGGGTCGGGGACCACCACCTCCTCGAACCACGTCCGGTAGAAGTCCTCGAGGTCCTCGCCGCGGTGCTGCTCGCGCAGCTCGTCCAGCAGGTCGTGGATCGTCGGGTGCGAGCGCGCCGTGGCGTCGGCCGGGTCGTGGGTCCAGCGCTCGACGAAGCTGCGCAGGGCGGCCAGCAGGCGCTCGCGCCCGAGGCGGCGCTCGAGCATCGAGAACACAAGGCAGCCCTTCTGGTACCAGAGCACCTGGCCCTCGTCCTCGAGCTCGACCAGCGGCACCTCGGTGTCGGGGTCGCGGCGGCGGAAGTAAGTGTCCTCCTCCTTCGCAAGGAACCGCAGGCGCGTGCGCTCGCCGCGCGTCTGCGCCACGAGCAGGCTGGCGGAGTACTCGGCCAGGCTCTCGGACAGCACCTGGGCGCCCAGGCTGGCCCCGGGGGACAGCAGGTAGCCCCACCACTGGTGCGCGACCTCGTGGGCCGTCACGAAGTACGTCGCGTCGACGTGGCGCTCGCCCTCGCGGTGGTTCGTCAGGAACCCGATCGCCTCCGAGTACGGCATGATCGTCGGGTACGCCTGCGCGAAGCCCGCCAGCCGCGGGAACTCGACGATGCGCAGGGCGCGGTGGGGGTAGGCGCCGAACCACTCGCCGAACCAGCGGCGGCCGTCGACCAGCGCCTCGCGGATCGTGTCCAGGTTGTAGGGGTGGCCCGCGTGGTGGTAGACCTCGTCGTCGCCGGCGGTCAGCACCTCGTAGTCGGCCGCCAGGATGGCGAACGTGCGCAGCGGCAGCGTGCTGCGCCAGGTCGTGGTGCGCCGGCCGCCCGGAGCGGGGGCCACCGACACGCGCTCGCCGCCGGAGACGACGGTCAGCTCCTCGGGGGCCTCGATGCGGGCCTCGTAGTCGAACGGCTGCGAGCCCAGGACGCCGGGCACGAACTCGTCGCCGTGGCGGTCGCGCAGCAGGTGCAGCGGCTCGCGGCCCAGCTCCTGGCGGCGCGCGTCGTCCGTCAGGAACAGCCACGCGGCGATGCCCGGCTCGGGCACGACGTAGGGCGAGAACGAGGACAGGAACACCGCGTCGGCGTGCACGAAGGTCGACTGGCCGCCGCCGTCGGGGTCGATGCCGGGGTTCACGATCCCCGACCAGGCGTAGCGCAGGCGCGCCTCCTCGCCCTGGCGGAGCGGTCGCACGAGCGGCACGGTCAGCAGGCCGCCGCCGTCGGGCTCCGCGGGCGCGGCCTGGCCCTCCAGCTCGAACCGGCGCACGTCGAACAGCGGGTCGACGCTGAAGTACGCCACCGGGATCGGCTCGGGGGCGACGTTGCGCAGCACCAGCGTGCCCTCGACGTCGAGGGCGCGGCGCCCGGGGAACAGCCGCACGTCGAGGTCGACCGACGCCAGCTCGAGGTGCGGGCCCTCGAAGGCGGCGAACACGGCGTCCTCGCGCGCGAGGCGGGCGCGCTCGAGCTCCCCGTCCGAGCCGTAGACGGTCTCGGCGGCGTGGATGCGTCCGCCGACCACCAGCGCGCCCGAGATCGCCGCGGCGCCGAACGCCAGGGTGCCGGCCATGCCCCGCGCGCGCCGCGCGCCGAGGTAGCTGCGCCACGGGGCCGCCGGGCGCTCGAGCAGGTAGCTGCCCAGGGCCAGGAGCGCCGCGCAGACCGCGCCCCAGTACAGGTGGTGCAGCGTCAGGCGCTCGGCGAACGGCGCGAGCCCCGTCAGGTCCGAGTAGGTCCAGTGCGCGATCGCCAGGGGGTTCACGAGCAGGCTGCGCTCGCCCTCGAAGGCGAAGCCCCACACGTACAGCGCGCCCAGCCCGATCAGCGTGAAGTAGGCCACGTAGCGCTGCCGCACGGCCGCGTTCACCGCCAGCGCGACCGACGCCATCACGACGATGCCCGGCAGGAGCACCCGCGCGAACACCTGCCCGTACGGCGCCGGGTCGAAGTACGCGCGCCCGTCGAGCAGCGCCCACTGCACGGCCTGGGTCGCCATCGCCGTGGCCACGGTCATGGCGACCATGAACACGCCCAGCAGCACGATCGCGGCGAGCTTGCCGAGCAGCAGCGCGCTGTTCGGCAGGGGCGTCGAGTACACGAGCCCGCGCGCGCCGGTCGAGGCGTCGCGGTGGAACACCTCGCCGGTGTAGAAGATCGTCGTGCCGGCCAGCAGCACGAACAGCCCGCCGACCATCTGCTGGGCGTACTCCGACGACACCGGGTAGATCGGCACCCGGAACGGGCCCGCGTACGTGACCGCGTCGACGCCGCAGATCAGCATGACGAGCGGCACCATGATCCACAGGCTGCGCTCCGCGAACAGCAGGCGCAGCTCGGTCGCGACCGAGGCGCCGAGCTGGCGCGCGTAGGGGCGCACGCCCGGCGCGTCCGGCGCCACGCGCGGGATCGTCCCGCGGCCCGCCCAGCGCGTGTAGGGGTCCTCGATCTCCGACCGGCGTCCGCGGAGCCAGCGCGCGAACCGCACGGGCCAGCCGGGGCCGACCTCGCCGGCGTGCTCCAGCACCTCGCGGGTCGGCGAGAACCGCCGCACGGTCAGCGCCAGCAGCCCGGCGCCGGCGGCGACGAGGGCCAGGCGGTTCAGCAGGAACCCCAGGTCGGGCCGGATCGGGTTCTCGTTCAGCCAGGCGTTGCCGCGGCTGCGCGCGACGGACTCCGCGAGCCAGGTCAGCCCCGAGGGGTCGACGTAGGCCAGGTACCGCTGGGCCGCGTCCGGCATCAGCCCGGTCAGCATGACGAAGCCGACGAGCAGCACCGTCGCGGCGATGTAGACGAGCTTCATGCTGCCCGTCAACGTCCCGATGCAGAAGCTGAGCGCGCCCACGAAGAAGGTCCCGACGAGGACGTACAGCACCGTGAACTTGAGGTACGGCCCGATGCGGAAGGGCAGCACCTCGACGTCGCTCGCCGCGAACAGCTGGCCGATCAGCAGCGCCGCGACGAACACGGCGTAGATCGCGAGCAGCGACACCCACCCGCCCAGGAACTTGCCGAGCACGTACGTGCGCCGGTCGATCGGCGAGCTCCACAGCAGGGGCGCGGTCCGCCAGCGCACGTCCTTCACGATCGGGTCGCCCGTGAGCGTCGCGGTGAAGTGCATCAGCATGAAGCTGAACGCGCCCAGGCTGGCCGCGATGGCGTAGTCGGAGTTCACCGCGAGCTTCACGCCCGTCGCGGCCATGCCGCCGAAGCGCAGGTGGCCCGCGTACAGCAGGAAGGCCACGCCGGTGAAGACCGCGGCGAAGACCCACAGCGTCAGGCGCTGCAGATTCGTCCGCAGCGCCGTCAGGACGAGCGCCTGGAGCTGGAACGAGCTCACGCGACGCCCTGGGCGACGTCCGGCGCCTCCTCGGGCGGCGCCGGGGCCTTGATGTAGCGGAAGTACACGTCCTCGAGCGTCGGCTCGGCGGGCTCGAAGTCCTCGCCGGCCGGCAGCACCTCGCCGGGGTGGACCCCGTCGGAGAGCACGCGCACCCGCAGCCCCTCGACGCTGGGCGCGGTCGAGATGACCTGCAGCCGCGACTGGTACGCCTCGAGCAGGTCGCGCGGCACGGTCTTCTCCCACACCTGCCCGCGCAGCTCGGCCACGGCCTCGGCCGGCGTCCCCTGGTGGACGATGCCACCCTCGCGGATGATCGCCATGGCGTGGCAGAGGGCGGTGACGTCGCTGACGATGTGCGTCGACAGCACGATCACGATGTCGCTGGCGAGCTCGGCCAGGAGGTTCTGGAAGCGGTGGCGCTCCTCGGGGTCGAGCCCGGCGGTCGGCTCGTCGACGATCAGGAGCCGCGGGTCGCCCAGCAGCGCCTGGGCGATCCCGAAGCGCTGGCGCATGCCGCCGGAGTAGCCGCCCAGGCGGCGCTTCTTCACGGCGGAGAGGTTCACGCGCTCGAGCGTGGCGGCCACGAGGTTGCGCCGCGTCCGGCGGTCGCCGACGCCCTTGGCGCAGGCGAGGTAGTCGAGCATCTGCTCCGCGCTGAGGCTGGGGTACAGGCCGAAGTCCTGGGGCAGGTAGCCCAGCAGCCGGCGCACCCGCGTCTTCTCGGCCAGCACGTCGATGCCGTCGAAGTGCACGTCGCCGGCGTCCGGCTCGAGCAGGGTGGCGACGACCTTCATCAGCGTCGACTTGCCCGCGCCGTTCGGCCCGAGCAGGCCGAAGAGGCCCCGGTCGACCCGGAGGCTGACGCCGCGCAGGGCGTGGACGCCGCCGCGGTAGGTCTTCTGGAGGTTGCGGATCTCGAGCATGCGGGGACCTCGTTCGAGGGATCGGACCGGGCCGCCCCGGCACGCCGTGCCGATTCGGCACGCGCGCCGGCGGGCGAGCGGGCGCTCGCCCGCCCGGCGACGGGGAGGGGGCGGACGGACGCGACAGAGTCTTCAAGAAGCGGGCCCGCGGCGCGACCGCGGACCGCGCGCCTTCCACCCGGCGCTCCCGGCCGGCACGATGCAGCGCGCGCGGGCGGGCCGGCCCTCCCGCGCTCCGGTCATGGAGAGCCTCCCCGTCTGGCTCGCGCCGGGCCTGTGGGGCACCGTCGCGGGCGGCGCGCTCGTGCTGGGCGCCGCGCTCGGGTACGCCCTGCCGCTCTCGCGGCGGGCGGTGGCCGGCGTGATGGCCTTCGGCGCGGGCGTCCTCGTCGCCGCGCTCGGGTTCGAGCTGATGGAGGAGCCCTCCGGCGGGGGCGACGTCCTCGCGGCGGTCGGCGGGTTCGCGGGGGGCGCGCTCGCGTACACGCTGGCGAGCCGCGCCCTGGAGGCGCGCAACGCCGCGCGCCGGCGGGCCGGGGCCCGCGCGTCCGAGCGGCGCGCGCCCGCCGCGGCGGGCGGCGTGGCCCTGGCCGTCGGCGCCGTGATCGACGGCATCCCGGAGCCGGCCGCCATCGGCATCACCTGCCTCGAGGGCGCCGGCGTCAGCCTGGCGATGGTCGCCGCCATCTTCGTCTCGAACGTGCCGGAGGGGCTGTCGAGCGCCGCGGAGATGCGGCGGGCGGGGCGGTCCCTGCGCGCGGTGCTGGCGCTGTGGCTGGCCGTGGCGCTGGCGTCGGGGGCCGCCGCCGTGGCGGGCTACGCCCTGGCCCGCGGCCTCGACCCGGCGGCGCGGGTGGCGATGTCGAGCTTCGCGGCCGGCGGCATCCTCGCGATGCTGGCCGACACCATGATCCCCGAGGCCTACGAGGACCTGCACGCGGAGTCGGGCCTGCTGGTCTCGGCGGGGTTCCTGGCGGCGTACCTGCTGTCCGCCGCGACGTGAGGCGCGGGGGTCGCCCCGCCGACGGCGCTACAGCGCGCCGATCTCGTCCAGCGCCCGCGCCAGGTCCTCGGGCGGCAGGTCGCGGCTGTTGGCCTCGAGCTCCTGCGGCAGGCCGGCCGGGTCCTCGACGGCGCTGTCGTCGGTGTGCAGCGCCGCCTGGACGCAGGCGGTGTGCACCAGGATCGAGCCCTGGCGCGTCTGGCCGTAGAACTCGACCACGATCGGCAGCGCGACGCGCAGGGCGCCCTTCTCGATCAGCTCGCCGCATAGCTTGCACTTCGACCGGCCCGAGGGCGCGCGCTCGGCGTAGGGCGGGTCCTTGCGCTTCTTCTTCTGCTCCTCGGCCTTCTCCTTCAGCTTGCGCAGCTCCTCCAGCGGGGGGACCTCGACCCCCTCCGCCCAGGCCCGCAGCTCGTAGGCCCCCTCGACGTGCTGCGCGTGGCGCTTGGCGGCGCAGGTCAGGTGGTGCCAGAGGAACCCGACGCCGAACGGGCCCTCGATACGCACGCCCAGGCGCAGCGTGTCCTTCTGGATCTTGCGCTTGCACGTCTTGCAGGACGAGCGGCTGGAGCGGGCGCCCTCGATCTTGTACTCGGGCAGCTCCTCGGGCTCTTCGCGGACGGGCTCTTCGCTCAACGGGGGGCCTCCGAGGGGTCGGGATCGCCCGCGGCCGCGTCGGCCAGGGCGGGGTCGGCCAGGGGGTAGGGGTCCTCGCCGCGCGACGGCAGCCCGCGCGCGCGCAGGGCCTCGAGCAGCCTGCCGACCAGCTCCTCGCGGCGCTCGTGCAGGCGGTAGCCGCGCCGGTCGCGCAGGTACCCGCGCGCCTCCGGGTGGCGCTCCAGCAGCGCCTCGCGGCCGAGCTCGGCGTCCAGCCGCGCCAGCCGCGCGCGCTTGTCCAGCAGCGCCTTGGTCAGGAACGGCATCACGATCGTGTAGTCGACCGGCATGCTCTCGCACGTCGACGTGTGGTGGTCCTTGTCGACCTTGCCCCACGTCACCGCCTCGGCCGGCGGGCACGACGAGAGCGAGCCGTCGGTGACCGGCGCCGTCGTCATCTGCACGTCGTACAGGTAGCCCGGGATCTCCTCGAAGCCGAGGATCTGGCTCAGCGCGGGCTCGGGCTGCAGGTTGAAGTTCTTCGGCACGCCGCCGCCGAGCACCAGGGTGCCCAGCGCGCCGGCCTCCGACTCGACCACGCCCCAGCGGTGGTACGCCATGCTCTCGACGACCTCGGCGTGCAGGTCCAGGTCGAAGTCGTGCCCGTCCCCGCCGGCGCGGGCCTCGGCCCACAGCGCGACGGAGTTCAGGAACACCGAGCCGTCCGCCGGCGCGCCCACGAACACGGGGATCGCCTTGCGCCAGCACAGCGCGAGCAGGCCCTCGGGCACGGCGCGCGCGCGCTCCTCGGCGGCGAAGCGGCGGCCGAGCAGGTGGCGGAACTCGGGGCCCGACATGCGGCGGCGGAACTCCGGCTCGCGCAGGACCGTGCGCAGGTAGCGGTCCTGGTCCAGCAGCAGGTCCTCGTCGAACCCGAGGTCGGTCACCCGGATCGTGCGCTCGTCGCGCAGCGCGGAGTCGTCCCCGAAGATCGGCACCGAGTGGATGGGGTGCTCGGGGGCGCTCTGCAGCGCGCGGTGCCCGTCGTGGTAGCAGACCGCGTCGGTCGTCGAGACCAGCATGAACCAGCCGGTGTCGAGCAGGGGGCCCAGCCACGTGCGGTGCTGCCCCGACAGCGTGACCGGCCCCGAGACGGCCAGCGTCATCGGCAGGCCCCGGCCGACCGCCTCGTCGAGCAGCCGCCACACGCGGTGCAGGTACGCGCCCCCGAAGGCGGGCAGGCTGTGCTCGAGCAGGTCGTCGAGGCGCGCGGCGTCGGCCACCGAGCGCGTGGAGACCTCGCGGCGACGTCCCGGCGACCCCGCGCCGGTGGGTTCCCCCGCGGGCTCCGGGCGGCCCCCGGGGCACGCGGACGGGCGATCGTGGCCGGCCATGGCGGGGAGTCTAGTGCCCCGCCCGGGCCGCGGCCACCGGGCGCCGCTAGCATGCCGCCATGGAGCAACGCGACCTGGGGGCCTCGGGCCTGCGCGTCTCCGCCGTCGGCCTGGGCACGTGGGCGCACGGCGGCTGGGCCTGGGGCGGGGCGGAGGACGACGAGTCCGTCGCCGCGATCCACGCCGCGCTCGACGCCGGCGTGACCGCGATCGACACCGCGCCCGTTTACGGGTTCGGCCGCTCCGAGGAGCTGCTCGGGCGCGCCCTGCGCGACCGCCCGGGCGAGGCGGTCGTGATGACCAAGGCCGGCCTGCGCTGGGACGACGACCGCGGGCCCTTCTTCTTCGAGAGCGAGGACCCGCGCGCCGGCCGCGTGCGCGTCCACCGCAACGCGCGGCCGGACTCGCTCGCCACCGAGGTGGACCGCAGCCTCGCGCGCCTGGGCGTCGAGCGCATCGACCTGCTCCAGCTGCACTGGCCCGACCCCTCGACGCCCCTGGCGGAGACCTGCGGCGCCCTGGCCGAGCTCGTCCGCGCCGGCAAGGTGCGCGCCGTCGGCGTCTCGAACTTCGACGTGGCGATGCTGGAGGAGGCGCGCGTCGCGCTGGGCGACGTGCCGCTCGCCAGCCACCAGCCGCGCTACAGCCTTCTGCGCCGCGGGATCGAGGCGGACGTGCTGCCGTGGACGTGGGACCACGGCGTCGCGACGCTGGCGTACTCGCCGCTCGAGCAGGGCCTGCTGACCGGCCGCGTCCGCGGCGACCGCGCCTTCGCCGCGGGCGACCAGCGCAACCGCCACGCGCACTTCGCCGCGGAGGCCCGCGCCGCGGTCAACCGCGGCCTGGACGAGGTCGTCGCGCCGATCGCCGCGCGGCACGGGGCGACGGTCGCCCAGGTCGTGCTGGCCTGGACCGCGGCGCAGCCGGGGGTCACCTGCGTCCTCGCGGGCGCGCGCCGACCGGACCAGGCGCGCGAGAACGCCGCGGCGGGGGACCTGGCCCTCGACGAGGGCGAGCTCGCCGCCGTGAACGGCGCGTTCGCGGGGCTCGACCTGAGCTTCGACCGCGCCCCGCGCGCCGGCGGGCTCCGCGGCGTGCTGCGCTCGCTGCGCGCGCGCCTGCGGGGCCGCTGATCCGTTCGCGCGGGCCGCGCCGGCGGCGGGCGACCGCTTTTCCTTGCGGGTCCGCGCGGCGCCGACGAAGCTCTGGCCTCCCTCCCCCCGAACCCCGTCCCCCGGAACCGCCGGAGACCCCCCTTGACCGAGTTCACCGACGCCGCCGCGCGGCAGTACGGCCTGCAGGACTACACCGGACGCCCCCGCATCGAGGGCGTCGAGATCGTCGAGCTGAAGCGCTTCAACGACGACGGCGGCGCGATGACCGAGCTCGGCCGGCTCGACGGCGGCCTGCACGCGCAGCTCCCCGGCTTCGAGGTGCGCCAGGTGAACTACAGCGTGGTCGAGCCCCTGGCGATCAAGGCCTTCCACCTGCACAGGCGCCAGACCGACGTCTGGTACGTGCCGCCGAGCGACAAGATCCTGCTCGTGCTCGGCGACGTCCGGAAGGGCTCGCCGACCGAGGGCCAGCAGATGCGCTTCGTGCTGGGCGACGGCAACTCGCGCCTGGTGCGCATCCCGCCGGGCGTCGCGCACGGCTGCCGCAACCTGCGGCCCGCGACCCCGTCCGCCATCGTCTACTTCGTCGACGTGCAGTTCTCCGTCGGCGACGACTGCGACGAGGGCCGCCTGCCCTGGGACCACTTCGGCGCGGAGGTCTGGGAGGTCGAGCGCGGCTGATCCGCGCGCGGTCAGGCGCCGGCGGACGGCGGCGCCACGCCCAGCTTGCGGCACGTGTTGGCCACGTGGCTGCCGTGCCAGAACACCGTCCCGCAGGAGGGGCAGGTCCAGAAGCGCTCGTGGCGCGCCAGCACGCCCCGCGGCGCGCGCACCTGCTCGCGGGGCACGCGGCGCAGGGGCACGTTGCAGCGGATGCAGCGCGTGAACGCGCGCGCTCCCGGCGCCAGGTCCAGCGCGCCCACGACCTCGCGCAGCTGCGCGACCGGGTCCTCGGCCGCGAGCAGCAGCCACCGCGGCGGAGGCGTCCACTCCTCGCCGGCGTGCCCGTTGCGGGTCAGCAGCACCCGGTCCTCCTCGGCCGCGCGCCGCGCCAGCGCCCGCGTGGGCGCCGCCGGGTCCCAGGCAGCGTCGTAGCCCAGGCAGCGCAGGTACTTCCCGAGCCGCACGGCCATGCCGTCGACCAGGAAGCGCGGGTCCTCGGGGGGAGGCTCCACGCCCCCAGGGATACCGCGCGCGCCGCCCCGCGGGCAGCCTGCGCCGCCACGGGGGCAGCCCGCGTCCCCGGGAGGGCCGCGGCCAGCGCCGCGGGCCCGCCGGAGGGGTAGCCTCGGACCGGCGCCATTTCGCGCCGGATTCCCGTGACGGTCCGGGCGACGCCTGCATCTCGCCGGCGGAGCCCATGACCGACGAGCCCACCACCGTGCCCCCCGAGGAGCTGTTCGCCCACGCCGGCTGGATCCGCGCGCTCGCGCGCGGGCTGGTCCACGACCCCGGGGCCGCCGACGACGCGGTCCAGGAGACGTGGATCGCGGCGACCGACCGCCTCCGCGCGGGCGGCACCGCGTCCCGGGCCTGGCTGGCCGAGGTGCTGCGCAACTTCGTGCGCCAGCGCTCGCGCAGCGAGGCCGGGCGCGCGGCCCGCGAGCGCGCCGTCGCGCGCCGTGACGGGTTGCCCTCGCCCGACGAGCTGCTCGAGCGGGTGGAGGAGCAGCGCACGCTGGTCGAGGCGGTGTCCGCGCTCGAGGAGCCGTACCGCTCGACCGTGATCCTGCGCTACTACGAGGGGCTGTCGTCGGCCGAGATCGCGCGCCGCCGGGGCGAGCCGCCCGGGCGCGTGCGCATGCGGCTCTCGCGGGCGCTGGAGCGCCTGCGCACGTCGATGGACCGGCGCCACGGCGGCGACCGCGCGGCCTGGATGCAGGCCCTGCTGCCGCTGGCCGGGGCGCCGCCGCCGACCGTCGCCGCGACCGGCGGCCCCGCGGCCGCCCTGCTCACGGGAGTGCTGGGCATGAAGATCCTCACCGTCGCCGCCGCCGGTCTGCTGGTGCTCGCCGGCGTGTTCTGGGCGATGATCTCGTTGCCGTCCTCGTCAACAAAGTGGGCGGGACGATCCTCGTAGTACTTGGCGTACTGGCCGTTCTCGAGCTCCATAACGACCCAGCCTTCGCCGGCATCCCACTGGACGGTGCGCGGGTACGCGTACTCGCCGTCTTCCAGGTTCTCGTTGCCGTAGCCGGGAATCTCCTCGTACTCGAGGATTACGGAGTGGCCCTGCTCATCGAGGGTGTAGTAGCTGTAGTCGCCTTCTTCACCGATGCGGAAGTAAGCGTTGCCGTAGGGGTCGACGTAGAGCAGGTCGCCGACATCGAGCGCCGCGCCGTTGGGCGGTAGCTGGTTGCCGTCGGCATCGACCGGGTACTCGGCGCCGTCAATGTAGTAGCGGGCGTACTGGCCCTCATCGTCCTGGACCATGACCCAGCCGGCGTCGTAGTCCCACTCGACGACGCGCGGGTAGACGTAGTCCTCGACCTCATCGTCGGCGTAGTCGGGCACCTCGTCGTAGTCGATGTAGTCCATGCCGCCGTCCTGGGCGACGTGGAAGTAGTAGTAGTCGCCTTCCTCGCCGCCGCGGAAGTAGGCGTTGCCGTACTCGTCGACATAGAGGAGGTCGCCGGCGAAGGGCAGACCGCCGTTGGTGATGACGTTGCCGTACTGGTCGGTTGGGTCTTCGTCGCCGTTCAGGTAGTAGCGGGCATAGTAGCCGTCCTCGCTCTCGACGAGCACCCAGCCTTCGCCCTCATCCCACTCGACCACGCGCGGGTAGTCGTGCTCCTGGTAGTCCTCGGGCACGTCGTAGCCGGGGATGGTGTGCGGGTCGATGTACTGCATGCTGCCGTCGCCGTCGACGGTGTAGTACTGGTGGTAGCCATTCGGGTCGTAGTTGTAGAAGTAGGCGTTGCCGTACTCATCGACCGCGATGAGATGGTGCGGCGTCATGATTGGCGTTTCGCTGCCGTCCGGGTGGACTTCGTACTCGCCGCCGTCATCGTCGTAGTACTTGATCATGCTGCCGTCGGCCTGCTCGACGAGCGCCCAGTCGGGGTCGCCGTCATGGTACTCGACAAGGCGCGGGTAGCCGTCGGCCACGACATCGTCATAGCCGGGGATGTCGCCGTACTCGACATACTCGACGCCGCCATCGTGGTCGATCATGTAGTAGTCGTAGTCGCCCTCGTCGCCTTCGCGGAAGTAGGCGTTGCCGTACTGGTCGACGTGGAGCAGCTGCGGGTAGTAGTAGGCTTCGCCGCCGGGGATGGGTTCGCCGGACTCATCGACCAGGTGGCCGGTGCCGTCCGTGTAGATCTTGGCGTAGTCGCCGTTCTCGTTCTCGATGATGACCCAGTCATAGCCGTCGTCCCACTCGACGACGCGCGGGTACTCGTACTGCTCTTCGAGCCGCGGCTCCTCGTAGCCGGGCACATCGTAGTCGTGGATGTACTCGACGCCGCCATCGTGGTCGATGGTGTAGTACTGGTAATACCCCTCGGTCTCGTTGAAGACGCGGAAGTAGGCGTCGCCGTCGCCATCGACGTAGAGCAGGGTTGGGACCTGGAAGCCCGAGATGGCCGTCTCGTTGCCATACTCGTCGACCCAGTATGCGCCGCCCTCGTCGTAGTACTTGACCATGCGGCCATCTTCGAGCTGGACGAGCGCCCAGCCCTCGTCGCCGGCGTAGTAGTCGACGACGCGGGGATAGTCGTAGTCATCGTCGTATTCCGGCGGTGCGTAGCCGGGGATGTCCTCGTAGTCGACCCAGTCGAGGTCGCCGTCGGCGTCCAGTGAGAAGTAGACGTTGTGCTGGTACTGGACCTTCGAGAAGTAGGCGGTGCCGTACTCGTCGACGTAGAGCAGGTGGGGCAGGTCGTCGCCTTCGACGGCTTCCCACTGGCCGTGCTCGTTTTGATAGTAGACGCCGCCATCGTCGTAATAGCGTACGAAATAGGGCTCGCCATAGGCGTTCTCCATGGCGACTTCGACCCAGTCGCCGTCGTCGTCCCAGGCATTGACGTAGGGATAGCTGGCCGACGAGCTTGAACCGCTGTCAGACGACGAGCTGGAGTCGGAGTCCGAGCTTGAGTCGGAACCGACTGGGGCCGGAGGCGGCCCGCTATCTTCGGAAGATGAGCTATCGGAGCTGCTCTCTTCGGACGACGAGGACTCGCTGCTGTCCGATGAGCCCTCGGGCGAGGCTGGAGGCGGTGGCGCGGGAGGCTCAGAGGCGTCGGGCGCGCCGGAATCCGAGGAGACCGGAGGCGCAGGCTGGCTCGAATCGTCGTCGGACGGCGTCGAGCTACCGGGGTCGGCCGCCGGTGGCGGGGATGGTTCGGCCGCGACCGCATCTTCCGCGCCAGATGAATCGTCCGGTTCTGACGGCTGGGATGAGACCGGAATATCTTCGTCGTCTTCTACCGGGCTCTCCGGCACGACCGGCGCTCCCGTGTTGGGGGGCGCGGCGCTTGAGGGCGGCGCGGGCGCTTCGGCGACGACCTCCTCGGTCGTGCCGGGGCTGGGCGCGGGGCCGGGGCTGGCCGGTGGCGCGGGCTGTTCTGCGACGACCTCATCTTCCGTGCCGCCGCCGGGGGCTGGCGCTGGAGGCGTGCCGGGCGAAGGCGGCGAGGGGAATGCCGGCGGGGCTGGGGCTCCGGGCGCGGCCGGGGGTGGCGCGGGACTGCCGGCTTCCGGCGCGGCTGGCGCGCCGGGGGCGGGGGCAGCTTCGGGGGCTTCCGGCGCTTCCGGGCCTTCGGAGCCTTCCGGCCCCTCTGGAGCTTCGCTCTCGATCTCGTCTTCGGTTGATTGCGGGCGCGGCCGGCCGATGGTTGGTGGTCCGGTCGGTATGCCGTCATCGGCAGGTTCGGACTCCTCCGGCTGTGGCTGCGGGGGCTGGTTACCGTCGAGCGGAGGGGTGGCTGGTGTTTCGGGGTCTGCCTGTGTTTGCTCCGCGTCCTCGACTGCCGGCAGGGGCGGCAGGGAACTGCCGATCAAGCCGGCGGCGTTGGCGATGTCGGTCGCGGCTTCAGCGTCGGCTGCCGGGAGGGCGTCGTCGAAGACGTCGAAGCTGGTCGAGCGCGCGGCTTCCTGGGCCGTGGCCTGAGCGGCTTCGATGCGCGCCTGTACTGCCTCTACATCGGCTGAGTCGGCGGCCGTTTCGTCAACCCGGCCGCGAATGAAAGCGACCGCGTCGTCGCCGCCAATGATGCCGGCGGCAGCGCCCGCGCCAAGACCTGCGCCAGCCGCCCCGGCAGCAGCAGCAGCGGTGGCCGCGCGGCTGATCCCGCCGCGCTGCTCGCGCTTGCGCGCGTCTTCTGTGGGCGGCCCGCCAGCGCCCTGTCTGGTCTGGTCTTCGTCGAACACCATCAAACCGATCCTTCCAGTTGTCCCGCCGGTAGGTATCTCCGCATGCCCGCATATGTAGCCAATATGAGGTTACGTCGATACTAGGCCAGCAGACGACAGTTGTCCATACGCGGGGAAGGGCACTCCTGCCCCGCTGTTTCACGATAGGTGGAGCGGCTCGCGGGCCCAGAACCACGGGTAACAGGCGCGCTGTACAGTGCGATACATGGTGGGCAAGCGGGGCTGCCCGGAGCGGCGGAGCAGGAGCGAACCGGGGTTGGAGGTTGCGGCGCTAGGGCAGGTCGATGTCGTCCGCCGGGACGTCGTCTCCATCCAGGTCATCGTCCAGCAGCCCATCGTCGTCGACGAGGGTGTCGGGAACGGCTGCGAGCTCATGTTCGGCAGCGCCGAAGGCGTCGTCCGGCGCGTCGCTCATCGTGAAGCCGCCGCCGACGTCGGCGACCGCGCCGAAGGTCGCTTCCACCACGTCCGGCGGGTCACTGGCCGGGGCTGCGAAGTCGATGGGTGGAAACTCGGCGTCGGCGTCGTCGACGAGGTCGGCAAAGCTGGTGACGGGCACGCCGCCATCGCCGATGTCCGGTGTGTCGAGCTGGTCGAAGACGTCGAGCGATTCGCCGGGCACGGAGGCTGCGGCGCTGGAGACGAGCCCGGCCCCGGCCACGGTAGCGGCCCCGGCGGCGACGCCGGCCTGATTGCCGCGCGCTTGCCGTGGCGTCTCTTCCAGCTCAAAGGTCACTGCTGGTTCGTCGTCGCGTGCGGGCCGTCCTCTGCCCGGCATCGTCTGCCCTCCGTCCGACGGTCGGTCGTTGCTTGCAGTGTAACGGTTACTTGATAGTAGAGGTGTATCGCGCTTTACAGCGTTTCACAATGCAGGGCAGGCGACAGTGGAGCGATTGCAGCCGGGGCGGTGGCGGCGATGAACTCCACCCGTCGTGCATCACGTTACGCTATTCACTTGTGGATTGCCCGGATTCGATGCGCACGTAGCGCGATGCAGCCGACGTCGCAGCAACTCCATGGTCATCCCGACGCAGGAGAGAACTTGGAACGATCGTGCCGCATGTCGGCGCGGCAGATGGTCATCAGCAGCGACGTTGCGAAGCAATTGGTTTACCCGACTCTCAACACCCTCGTTCATAGATCCTTCGTTGCCTCAGGATGCCAAGCTTGGTGCGGGACGCGCGTCATCGCTGCTGGTCGGGGGCGTACGGTGGAGCGCTTAGGCAACTCCTCCTGCGGACGCCAAGCGTGATGCCTGGAAGTGGAGCTCATCTCCATCCTTACGATGCGCGACGAGTGAATGTCAGCGCATCGTAGGGATGGAGGCGGGGCGCTGGCGGACGAGCAGACATCCCGCGAATGGGTATCGGCAGCCGGTCAGGCTGGCGGGATCGTGTTGGGGACCTCGTAAGCGTTGCACTGGGCGTGGCTCAGGACGGCGCGGTTCAGACCGGTGTAGAGGCTCACGCAGGTCAGCAGCGCGCCATCGTCCGGGACAGTATGTGTGTAGCGCGGCGCGTTGCAGGGGTTGCCGAAGGTGTAATTGACGAGGCCGGTCCAGGCGTCGATGCAGAAGGCGAGCGGCAGATCCTCCGGCGTTTCCAACGCGAGCTGGTACGCGCCGCACGCGCCGCTGCGCGGGCTGGAGACGCGGCCGGTGTAGTAGCTTGCGCAGAGGGCGAAGGTGGATTGCTGAACCTCGACGCTGCCGATGTCGCAAGCCGCACCGGATGGCCGTGGCTCGCCGCGCTGGTCGTCGGCCGGGCAGCCGCCGAATCCGGCGCTATCGATGGCCGGGCTGCCGCTGTTCAGGAGGTGGGTCTGCGTCGGCCCGCCATTGTCGGCCAGCGGGCCGAGATCCGGGTCGCTGCCGGGGATGTCGTTTGCTCCAACCAGGTTGCAGGTGTTGTCGCTGTCGAGGTTGTGGTCGTCGGAGGTCATCGTGCCGAAGCAGTCCGCTCCGACTGTCTGGTTCGCGACGATGGTCTGGCGCAGGGTGATCGTTCCGCCCTGGTCGTTGTCGAGCGCGCCCGATGACGTTGTGTTGTCGCCGGGTGAGCTGTTTGCGGTAACGGTGCTGGCAACGAGCTCGGTGACGGCGTCCGAGATACTGAAGAGCGCGCCGCCTAGCGGGGCGCTGTTGCCG
>JAUIDW010000418.1 GCA_030428395.1 bacterium
ACTTCGACCGCGTGCGCCAGGGCCTCGACCTGCCGGGACCCAACCGCGTCGTCGCCGCCCTGCGTCCCGGCGCCGACGTGGCCGCGCTCGCCGGGAGCCTGGCCGAGCACAAGCAGTACCCCGCCGACGTCTCGACCGAGCGCGACTACCTGCTGGCCCAGACCGAGGCGATGTCCGGCGTGCTCGTGTTCCTCAGCGCGTTCCTCGGGATCGTGATGGGCACCGCCGCCGTCTTCACGGCCACGAACACGATGCTGGCCGCCCTGGCGGCGCGCACGCACGAGATCGGCGTGCTGCTCACCAGCGGCTTCCGCCCGTTCCCGATCTTCCTGTCGTTCCTGCTCGAGACCGTCCTCCTGGGCCTCCTCGGCGGCCTCGTCGGCTGCTTGCTCGTCCTGCCGATCAACGGCATCGAGACCGGCACGACCAACGTCGCGTCCTTCACCGAGGTGGCCTTCGCGTTCCGGGTGACGCCCGCGGTGCTCGTCACCGCGATCGTGTTCTCCGTGCTCCTCGGCCTGGTCGGCGGCGCCCTCCCCGCCTGGCGCGCGGCGCGCATGCGGCCGGTCGAGGCGCTCGGGCGGCACTGAACGCGGGCGCGCGCTACAGGGTCAGCTCGCGGCTGCCGTAGAGCCGCTCGGCCTCGACGCCGCGCTCGCGGCACGCGGCGACCAGGGCGTTCGACTCGCGGATCGGCGGGGACTCGTCGGTGTAGTCGATGCTCGTGATGAACGAGCACCACGGCTCCTGCCCCATGGCGTACACGTAGACCCGGGCGGGGCGCAGGCGGTCGACGATCGCGAGGCCCTGCTCGCTGTCGGAACCGCGCAGGCGTCGCGTCTGGTCCATGGAGCGCTTCAGCGGGGTCGCCAGCAGGGCGCCGTACAGCCAGCTCATCGGCGCGCCGTCGCACTCCATGCCGAGGAACAGCGCGTCGACGTCGCCGGCGACCTCGCGCACGTGGTCGTAGAGCAGCGGCTCGAGGTTGCAGGAGTCCGCGGCGAAGACGAGCGTCCGCCCGCCGAGGCGCACGAGGTGGGCGAGCTTGGACCGCACCCGCAGGTCGCCGTGCTCGCCGAGGAACGGCAGGCCGACGATCTCGCCGCCCTCGATCGGCAGGACCTCGAGCTCGTCGAGCTCGACGACGTTCGCGAAGCCCACGTCCTCGAGCACGAGCCGCAGGGAGGGGTCCTCGAGCTCGCCCCCGCCCGCGCGCGGGACGACCACGGTGCCGATGCGGTGGCGCAGCGGCAGCAGCGTCTCGAGCACGACGTGGTCCTGGTGCGCGTGCGTCAGCACGACCCAGTCGATGCGCTCCGGCAGGTCCTCCAGCGCGAAGCGCGGCGGGTCCGAGCCCGTGTCGTAGGCCACGAGCGGGTCGGTCAGCACGCTGACCCCGCCGGCCTCGACCAGCACGCAGGCGTGCCCCATGTAGCGCACGCGCGGCGTCGCCGCGGTCCACGGCTCGCGCGCGCGCGGGGGCCGGTCGGTCATCAGGGCGCGCAGGTCGCCCGCGCGCTCCGCGTCGAGCCCGAGGGCCTCGCGCAGCGCGTCCGGCGCGCACGGCTCGTTGCGCGCGCGGAACAGCCGGGCCACGCCCTCGTGGTCGAACGGCAGGCGCAGCTCGAGCGCGCCCTCGTCCGACAGGCGCGGGGTGCTCAGCGCGAAGGGCCGCAGGTCGCCGTCGAGGCGCCGCGCGAAGAACCCCTGGGCCGAGCGGTCGTGCAGCGCGCTGCGGTACAGCAGGCGCTCGAGCAGGCGGAACCCGGGGCGGTTGGCCGGGTCGTAGAGCAGCTCGACGTGGCCGCGCAGGGGTGCGGGGACGCGCTCGTAGAGCGGCTCCAGCGACCCGCCGTCGCCGTGCCGGGCGAGCAGCGCCTCGAGCTCGGCCACGGCCTCGGCGAACTCGAGCTGCGGACGGCACGTCTCGCGGAGCCCGTCGGCGAAGGCGCGCACCTCGTCGACGCGCGCGGCCTCGCAGTCGAGGAACGGCCCGCCGCGCATGCGCGGGTTCTTCACCGCCGCGGCGTGCACGGCCGGCGTGCGCACGAACGAGTCCAGGATCGGCAGGTGCGAGCGCGCGAGGTGCAGCGCGGACGTCGCCGGCGCGACGAGGTGCGCCCACGCGTACCACCGGCGCACCGTCGGCTCGACGGCGACGTCGCGGCGCAGGTAGAGCTCCTCGGAGGCCAAGGCGGCGCGCAGGCTACCCCGGGCGCGCGCTCGCGACACGGCGAATCTCCGCGGACGGCTCCGCCGCGGACGCGCGGCCTCGGCGCGCGCGCGGACCACCTGCGCACGCTCCCTCCGACCGCGCGGAGCGGCTCCCCCGCCCCGCCCGCCCCTTGCGCGCCCGCCACCCCGCCGTCAGACTCCGCTTCCCTTGAGCGCCCCGACCACATCCGAATCGATCAAGGCGCGCGGCCTGGGCAAGGCGTTCGGGGACGTGGTCGCCGTCGACGGCCTCGACTTCGACGCGGTGCCCGGCCGCTGCCTGGGCATCCTCGGGCCCAACGGCGCGGGCAAGACGACGACGATCGAGATGCTCGAGGGGCTCGTGCGGCCCGACCGCGGCGTGATCGTCCTGTTCGGCCTCACGTGGGAGCACGACGCGGACCGGATCCGGCGGCGCATCGGCGTGCAGCTCCAGGAGACCGTGCTGCCCGAGAAGCTGCGCGTGGCCGAGGCGCTGCGCGTGTTCCGCAGCCTCTACGACGAGCGCGCGCGCTCCGTCGACGAGGTGCTCGCCCTCGTGGGCCTCGAGGAGAAGCGCGGCGACTTCGTGGCGGACCTGTCGGGCGGCCAGCGCCAGCGCCTGTCCCTGGGCTGCGCCCTCGTGCACCGCCCCGACGTGCTCTTCCTCGACGAGCCCACCACGGGCCTCGACCCCCAGGGCCGCCGGCGCATCTGGGAGGTCGTCGACGAGTTCAAGCGCGACGGCGGGACCGTGTTCCTGACCACGCACTTCATGGAGGAGGCCGAGCGCCTCGCCGACGAGCTGCTCATCATCGACCACGGCAAGTGCCTGCAGCACGGCACGCCCGCCGAGATCGTCGACTCGCTCGGCGCCGAGAGCATCCTCGAGGTGCGCCTCGGCGACGACGCGCCGGCCGAGGTGCCCGAGGAGGCCCTCGCCGCCCTGCCCGACGTGGAGTCGGTGCAGGTCGCCGACGGCCGCGTCCGCATCGGCGCGCGCAGCTTCGAGCGCGCCCTGCCCGCCGCCCTGGAGGTCCTGACCGGCGCCGGGATCGTCCCCACCGACCTCAACGTCCACCGGCCGACGCTCGAGGACGTCTTCGTGTCCCTGACGGGACGGGAGCTGCGCGACTCGTGAACCAGCTCCGCCCGCTGCTCGAGCTGACGCGCATGCGTCTGCTGCTGCTCCTGCGCCAGCCCGAGATCGTCTTCTGGGCCTTCGTCTTCCCGGTGATGCTGTCGATGGTGCTGGGCTTCGCCTTCAGCCGCCGCGACGCGCCGGTCAGCCGCGTGGTCGTCGTCGACGGACCCGGCGCGCGCGAGGTCCTGCGAACGCTGAAGGAGACCGAGGGTCTCGACGTCGACCTGCTCGACGACGAACGCGAGGTCGAGCGCCGCCTCGGCGCCGGGGCCACCGACGTGGTCGTCCGGGCCGGGGCGCTCCCCCAGCTGCGCTGGGACGAGCTGCGCGCGGAGAGCGAGCTCGCGCGCCTGCGCGTCCTCGACGCCCTCGAGCGCGCCGCCGGCGGCGAGCCGCTCCCGGTCGAGGCGGTCCCGGCCAGCGGCACGGGCAACCGCTACCTCGACTGGTTCGTGCCGGGCCTGATGGGCCTCAGCGTCATGAGCACGAGCATCTGGGCCGTCGGCTTCGCCTTCGTCGAGGCCCGCCAGCGCAAGCTGAACAAGCGCTTCCTCGTCACCCCGATGCACCGCGCGACGTACCTGCTCGCCCACGTCCTGGCGCGCCTGGTGCTCCTGGTCTTCGAGATCGCGCTCCTGCTGCTCTTCGCCCGCTACGTGCTGGGCGTCCCGTTCCGCGGCTCGCTGGTCGCGTTCGTGGTGCTGTGCTTCCTCGGCGCCACGATCTTCTCAGGCGTGGGCGTGCTGCTGGGCTCGCGCGTGCGCACC
>JAUIDW010000033.1 GCA_030428395.1 bacterium
GCCGGGAGCACCTCGGGCGCGGCCGGCGGAGTGTCGGGACCCTGCGAATCGCGCGGGTCTCCCGACGCGGTGTTCTCGGAGTCGGTGTCCCCGCCGCCGGGCGCCGCGGCCTCGCTCGCCGGGGCCTCGGCCGGAGCGAGCTCCTCGCCCTCCCCCCTCGTTTCCCGGGCCGCGCGCTCCTCGCCGGCGCCCGCGCGCCGCGCGCCGTCGTCGCGACGGCCGCGCGCCTCGGACTCACCCTCGCGCCGGCGCGCGCGGGCCTCGGCGCCCCGCTCGTCCGCCGCGTCGGTCCGGGCCCGCGCGTCCGCGTCGAGCCGGGCCGGGCCCTGCCCCTCCTCTCCGGACCGGCGCGCCCCGGCCGGCCCGCGGGCGCCCGGATCGGAGAGCTCGCTGGCCCGCAGCCGCTCGGCGAAGCGCCCCCCGTCGTCCCCGGCACCCGGGCCCGGACGCGCCGCGCGCTCGCGCACCCGCGGAGCCCCGGTGGAACCGGGGGAAGCGGAGGAACCGGCGGGCCGCGCGACACCTCGCGACCCGCCGGTGGCTTCCAAGGAACGGAGACCAGGGTTGGCTTCCATCGCCGGCCGCTGGAGCAAGGCCGGTGCCAAGCCCGCGTGAGCGGACGCAAGCCGCTGCCGGACAGGAGCTTGCCGCGATCCGGGCGCCGCGCGACCGGCCCGCGGAGCGCGAAGGAAGTCCCGGATGCGGGCGTCCTTGCGCGGGCAGCCTGGAAACGAGTTCGCCCCGGGGCGGGCCCCCGTCCCCCAGGGGGTGGACCGCCCGGGGGCGCGGCGGTGACGCCCGGGGCGGCGAAAAGTCCGCTACGCCGGTCGCTCGCTCACGGCGACGCTGCCGTCGGCGTCGCAGGCGACGCAGACGTGCGCCAGGCCGATGAAGAGGCCGCTCTCGACGACGCCGGGGATCGCCGCGAGCGCGCGCTCGAGGGCCGGGGCGTCGGCGATGCCGTCGGGGGAGGCGCAGTCGAGGACCTCGTTGCCGTTGTCGGTGCGGCGCGGGGCGCCCGCGTCGTCCCGGCGCAGGCGCGGGTCGAGGCCCAGGGCGCGGAGGGCGCGCTCGACCACCGGGCGGGCGAAGGGGACGACCTCGACCGGCAGGGCGAAGCTCCGGCCCAGGCGCTCGACCTGCTTGCCGGGGCCGACGACGATCACCTCCCGGCGGCTGATCGAGGCCACGACCTTCTCGCGCAGCAGCGCCCCGCCGCCCCCCTTGATCATGTCGAAGGCGGGGTCGATCTCGTCGGCGCCGTCGACCGTGACGTCGATCGCCTCGACCTCGTCGAGGCCGACCAGGGGGATGCCGAGCTCGCGGGCCTTCCGCTGGGTGTCGACGGACGTGGGCACGCCGCGGATGGAGAGCCCCTCGCGGGCCACGCGCTCGCCCAGGGCCACCAGCGTGAAGTAGACGGTGGAGCCCGTCCCCAGCCCGACCGTCATGCCGTCCTCGATCCACTCGGCGGCCTTGCGGCCGGCTCGCTCCTTCGGCTCCATGGGGGCCTCCTTCGCGCCGCGGTCCATGGCCGGATCGTAGGGGACCGGGGGCCCCCGGTCGCGCCTGCATTCGCGGGGTTCGGGGGCGCAGACCCCGGGACTCTGGCCCATGAGACCCGGTCTCAATAGGATGCTCGCCCCCATGCGCAACCTCGACCAGCTCTCCGCCGGCGAACGGCGCGTCCTGGAACGCCTCGGCGGCGGCCGGGCGTTCCGGCGGCGGCTGATGGAGCTGGGGCTCCTGCCGGGCACGCCGGTGCGGCTGGTCCGCCGGGCGGACGTCGGCGGGGTGCTCGAGATCGAGGTGCGCGGGTCCCGCCTGAGCCTGCGGCGCGGCGAGGCGCGCGAGCTCTGGTTCGAGGCCGCGTCGTGATCGACATCGACCTGGGCAAGCGGGTGGCCCTGGCGGGCAACCCCAACACGGGGAAGACGACGCTCTTCAACCGGCTGACGGGCGGCAACGCCAAGGTCGGCAACTACCCCGGCGTCACGGTCGAGCGACAGGAGGGCACGATGAAGCTCGCCGACGGCGTGTCGGCGCGGCTGCTCGACGTGCCCGGGACGTACAGCCTGTCCGCGCGCAGCGTCGAGGAGCAGATCGCCATGCAGGCCGTCGCCGGCCTGCACCCGCTCGAGCTGCCCGACCTGGTGCTGGTCGTCGTGGACGCGACGCAGCTCGCCCGCAACCTCTACCTCGTGCTGCAGGTGATCGAGACGGGCCTGCCCGTCGTCGTCGCCCTCAACATGGTGGACGCCCAGGAGGCCGCGGGGCTCGCGGTCGACGCCGACGCGATCCAGCGCGACCTGGGCGTCCCCGTGGTGCCGACCGCCGCCAAGAGCGGCCGCGGCCTGCGCGAGCTGCGCGAGGCCGTGCGCGCGGTGCTCGCCGATCCCGAGCGCGGCCGCCCGGGTCCGCGCTGGCGCCCCGCCGGCGGCCCGCTGCGCCAGGACGTCGAGACCGTGGGCGCGGCCCTGCCCGACGAGTGGCACCGCGGGATCCAGGACCGCCGCGAGGCCCTGGCGCTGTGGGCGCTGCTGTCGCTGGACGACGAGGACGAGCTCGACGGCGTGCCGTCGGAGGTCCGCATCACCGCCTCCGAGCGCCGCCGCGCGGCCGACGCCTCCGGGCGCGACCTGGACCTCGAGATCGTCAGCGGCCGCTACGGCTGGATCGACGTGCACATGCCCGGGTTCCTGCGCGAGCCCGAGAAGCCGCGCGTCAGCCGGACCGACCGGCTGGACGCCGTCCTGCTGAACCCGGTGGCGGGGTTCGCGATCTTCCTGCTGGTCATGGGCGTCGTGTTCCAGTCGCTGTTCGCCTGGGCGGACCCGGCGATCGGCGCGGTCGAGGACCTCTTCGGCTGGCTGCAGGGCGTGGTCGAGGCCACCCTGCCCGCGGGGCTCTTCACCGAGTTCGTGACGGGCGGCCTGATCGAGGGCGTCGGCAGCGTCGTCGTGTTCCTGCCGCAGATCCTGCTGCTCTTCCTCTTCATCGGCCTGATGGAGGACACGGGCTACATGGCGCGCGTGGCCTACCTGATGGACCGCGTCATGCGCGCGCTGGGCCTGCACGGCCGCGCCTTCGTGCCGATGATGTCCGGCTTCGCCTGCGCCATCCCCGCGATCCTGGCGACGCGCACGATGGAGCGCAGCCGCGACCGCCTGCTGACGATGATGGTCGTGCCGCTGATGACGTGCTCGGCGCGGCTGCCGGTGTACACGCTGGTCATCGCGGCGCTCTTCCCGCCGTCGGAGGTGTTCGGCTTCCTGCCGGTGCAGGGCATGCTGATGGTGGCGATGTACGTCTTCAGCGTCGTCGTCGCCCTGGCGGCGGCCGCCGTGCTCGGCCGCACGGTGCTGCGCGGTCCGCGCGTGCCGCTGCTGCTCGAGATGCCCGCGTACCGGCTGCCCCACGGCCCGTCGCTCCTGCGCATGATGTGGACGCGCACGCGCACGTTCCTGACCGAGGCGGGCACCGTCATCCTCGTCTGCACGATCGGGATGTGGCTGCTGCTGACGTTCCCGCGCGAGCCCGCGCCGGAGGCGGGCGCCGCGGCGTCGGTCGAGGCGGTCGCCGGCGCGGACGCGGACGCGGCGCGCGAGGCCGAGCGCCTGCGCCAGAGCTACGGCGGACGGCTCGGGCGCTTCATCGAGCCGGTCATCGAGCCGCTCGGCTTCGACTGGAAGATGGGCGTCGGCCTGATCGGCGCCTTCGCCGCCCGCGAGGTGTTCGTCAGCACGATGGGCGTCGTCTACGGCTTCGGCGAGGACACCGACGAGGAGTCCGTCAGCCTGCGCGAGAAGATCCGGAGCGAGACGCGTACCGACGGCCGCCCGGTGTATTCGCCGCTCGTCGGACTCTCGCTGATGGTCTTCTTCGCGCTCGCGTGCCAGTGCATGAGCACCCTGGCCGTGGTCCGCCGCGAGACGCGCACGTGGCGCTGGCCGCTCTTCCTGTTCACCTACATGACCGCACTCGCGTGGATCGCGAGCTTCGTGGTCTACCAGGGCGGACGCCTGCTCGGTCTCGGCTAGCGCCGCGGGGCGCGCCGGGACTTTTCGAGCTTTTCTCCCGACGACGGGGGCGCGATTCCGCCTCGCGTGGTGGCGCCGGAGGTCGGCGCCTGTTCGCAAGGAGGACCACCATGCTGTTGCTCGCGCTCGCCCTGTCCGCCGTCCAGTCGGCGCAACCCCGCGGCCCGATCGCTCCGCCCGACTCTCCCGGGGGTTCCCCCCGGGGCTTCCAGTGGGGCGACTACGACGCCGACGGCTTCGCCGACGCCCTCGCGCTGCTGCCCGGCGGCGAGGCCCGCCTGCTGCGCAACCTCGGGGACGGCACCCTCGAGGACGTGACCGCGCTGGTCGGCCTGCCCGACGGGCTGGCCGCGCAGCTCGCGCTGTGGGGCGACTACGACGCCGACGGGGCCCTGGACCTGTACCTGGGCAGCCTCGACGGCGAGAGCCGGCTGTTCCGCCAGACCGCCGGCACGTTCCAGGACGTGACCGAGCGGCTGGGGCTCGAGCCGGCCGTCGCGCCGAGCGCCGCGCGCTGGATCGACTACGACGGTGACGGCACCGCCGACCTGCACCTCTCGACCGCCGGCGGCGAGGTGCTGTACCACGGCCTCGGCGGCACGGCCTTCGAGCGCGTCGAGCTCGGACTGCCCGGCCCCGCCGGCGCAGGCGCGACTGCCGCGGCGAACTCGGGCCGCAACCCGGCCTCCGCCGGAAGCGCCCGCGTCGCCGGCGCGCGCTCCGTTGGCGGGTCCGCGACGGACGTCGGTCCGCGCCAGGCCGCCGGCAGCCCGCAGGCCGCGGGCGGCAGCGCGGACCTCGTGGTCTCGGACGCGACGCCCGGCCCGTCCGGCACCGCCGCGACCGGCACCGGCATCTGCGTGGACGGGCTGTTCGACCAGGCCGGCGGCGGATGCATGAACGCGTCGAGCACGCCGACGCTCGGGATGCTCTTCTCCATGAGCCCCGAGCTGAACGTCCACGCGGCGACGGGGAACGTCGGCATCGGCACCGTGGCGCCCGGCTACACCCTCGAGGTCGCCGGTCAGATCGTGTCCGGCTCGGGCAACGCGGCCCCCGGCGTCGAGAGCGCCATCGGCGGCGGCGAGCTGAACACCGCGAGCGGGGACCAGTCGGTCGTCGCCGGGGGCGAGTCGAACCTCGCGGCGGGCCTGCAGTCGTCGATCGGCGGCGGCTATTCCAACTACGCGGCGGGCGACCGCGCGGCGATCGCAGGCGGCGTCGGCAACGGCGCCTCCTACCGCGCGTTCGTGGGCGGCGGCGACAACAACGACGCCGACGGCAACTTCTCCGCCGTCGTCGGCGGCCTGCAGAACGACGCGTTTGGGTCCTACAGCACGATCGCCGGAGGCCGGGAGAACGTCGCCTCCGCGGACTACGCGGCCGTCGCCGGCGGCTGGGGCAACCAGGCCACGGGCTTCGGGGCCTTCGCGGGTGCCGGGGACTACAACGTGGCCTCGGGCTACGGGAGCTTCGTCGGTACCGGCGCCTCCAACCAGGCGACCGGAGAGCGCTCGGCGATCCTGAGCGGCGCGGACAACGTGGCGGAGGGCATTCGCTCCTTCGTCGGCACGGGCCAGGTCAATCGCGCGCTCGGTGACATGTCGGGGGTCGTCTCCGGCACCGACAACCACGCCACGGGTTACGCGGACTTCGTGGGAGGGGGCCAGCTCAACGTCGCGTCCGGGGGGGAATCCGGCATCGCGGCCGGCTCCAACAACAGGACCCTCGGAGCCGCAGCGTTCGTGGGCGGAGGCACGGGCAACCATGCGTCCGGCACCTGGTCCGGCGTCCTCTCGGGCTACGGCAACGTCGCCGCGGGCGAGGCCTCGATGGCCGGCGGGTGGTTCGGCGAGGCGAACCACGACCGGACCTTCGTGTGGAGCACGCGCGACACGGTCTTCGCCTCGACGCAGCCGCGCACGTTCCTGATCGACGCCGAGAACGGCGTCGCCATCGGCAGGAACACGCCGCTGGCCACGCTGACGGTCGAGGAGGACGCGGCGCAGGATCCCCTGCGCGTGCGCGTCGGAGGGGCGACCCGGATGATCGTCAAGAACGACGGCGGGGTCGGGATCGGCACGCTCGCCCCGACGGTCAAGCTGCACGTGGACGGCGGGTCGGACGTCTCGCCTGCGACGGGCGGCTACCTCGTGGTCGGCTCCACGTTCGGCCAGAACATCGCGCTCGACGGAAACGAGATCATGGCGCGCAACAACGGCAGCACCGCCACCCTGTCGCTGAACGCGGACGGCGGCGACATCGACCTGGTGCCCAACGGGCCGGGCGAGGTGGCCATCGGGGCGAGCTCGTCCGCGGCCAAGCTGGACATCCACGCCGAGGCCGGGCTCGACGCCCTGCGCGTGCGCGTGAACGGCACGACGCGCCTGCTCGTCGACGACGGCGGCCGGGTCGTGGTCGGCGCGAACACCACGCCGTCCTTCGACCTCCAGGTCGCCTCCGGCGCGCCGAACGGCGGGACGGCGGCGAAGCCGGGCGGCGGCTCGTGGTCGAACTCGTCGGACCGGCGCCTGAAGAAGAACGTCGCGGACCTCGAGGGCGCGCTCGACACGCTGCTCGCGCTGCGCGGCGTCACCTACGAGTACAAGGACCCGCGCGCCATCAACGAGCTCGAGGGCACGCGCATCGGCTTCATCGCGCAGGAGGTCGAGGAGGTCGTGCCCGACTGGGTCGACGAGAAGCCCGACGGCATGAAGATGCTGACGATCCGCGGCTTCGAGGCCCTGGCGGTCGAGGCGCTGCGCACGCTGCGCGAGGAGAAGGACGCGGAGATCGCGCGGCTCGCGCAGCGGGTCGAGGCCCTCGAGGCCGAGCTGGCGCGCCGCGACGCGACGGCCCTCGCGCTGGACCGGCGCGTGGCGGAGGTCGAGGACCTGCTGCGGGCCGCGCTCGAGCGCTAGGAGCCAGGGGTCGAGACCGGGGCGGGGCGGGCGTCGCGACGGCGCCCGCCCCGCCGTCGTCGGGGGCCGGGCGTGCACCGGACGGATTCCCGGGAAAGCGGCCGAAGGCGGGCGCCGGTTTCCGCCGGCAGGGGTGGACCCGGCCGCGGACACGCACGTCCCCGGCCCCAGCAACCGGAGACGAAGAGGAACGAGATGATCACGCTGACCCTGACCCTGCTGGCCGCCCAGGCGCCCGCCCCGGCGGCCGGCCTGCCGATTCACGACCCCGCGACGACCGCGGGGATGCGCTGGGCGGACTACGACGCCGACGGCTTCGCCGACGCGGCCGCGCTGGCCCCCGGCGGCGAGGTGCGCCTGCTGCGCAACCTCGGCGACGGGACGCTCGAGGACGTGACCGCCCTGGCCGGCCTGCCGGCGGGGCTGCGCGCGGCCGTCGCCCTGTGGGGCGACTACGACGGCGACGGCGCCCTGGACCTGTACCTGGGGAGCCTGGACGGCGACAGTCGCCTGTTCCGCCAGACGCACGGCGCCTTCCAGGACGTGACGGAGCGCGTCGGGCTGGACCCCGCCGTCGCCGCGCGCGCCGCGCAGTGGATCGACTACGACGGCGACCGCACGGCCGACCTGCACCTCTCGACGGCCGGGGGCGAGGTGCTCTACCGCGGCCTGGGCGGCACCGCCTTCGAGCGCGTCGCGCTCGGCCTGCCCGGCGCCCCCACCGCGTCGGTCGCCGGCGTCTCCGCGCGCGCCCCGGGCGCCCCGGCCCGGCCCGCCGCGCCCGGCGCGGACGGCCGCGACCGCTCCGCGCCCGACCCGTCCGGCAGCGGCGGCCGCGTCGCCATGGGCACGGTCGGAACCGTGACCCGCGGGCCCTCGGGCTCGACGGCCGCGCTCGGCACGGGCGTGTGCGTCGACGGCCTGGTCGACCAGAACGGCGGCAGCTGCATGAACGCCTCGAGCACCCCGACCGTCGGCATGCTCTATCCGCTGGGCACGGACTTCTTCATCGAGCCCGGCACCGGCGAGGTGGGCATCGGCACGACGAGCCCGACCGACGAGCTCGACGTGGTCGGCGGCATCCGCTCGCGCGGCGTCGACGGCGGCTCGCTGACGGCCTTCAACCCGGACAACCAGTCGGCCAGTGCGAAGCTGGACTGGCTGAGCAACCAGGCGCGCATCCGCGTCGGCGGCAGCGGCTCCGGCGCGCAGAACGGGCTCGCGATCCAGACCACCGGCGACACGACCCTCATGCGCATCCAGCACGACGGCAAGGTCGGCATCGGCACGACCGCGCCGGTCACGCGTCTGCAGGTCGACGAGGACGGCACGGAGGACCTGCTGCGCCTGCGCACCTCTGGCCAGACCAAGGTGATCGTGCGCAACAACGGCTTCGTGGGGATCTCGGACGTCCTGTTCTTCCCCTCCGCCCGCCTCGACGTCACGAGCACCGGCTCGGAGCGCGCCTTCGAGGTCAACGACGGCGAGTTCATCGTCGACGCCCAGGGCGAGGTCGGCATCGGCACCGCGAACCCCACCGAGCGGTTCTTCATCAACGCGACCCAGGACTTCTCCGTCGACGACGACGGCGACGTCCAGGTGGGCACTTCCGGCTTCGCGGCGCGCCTCGCCATCGCCGGCAACGGGACGAAGGACCTCATCCGCGCCATCAGCGGATCGAACCGGCTCACGCTGGACTCGGACGCCAACGTCGGCCTGAACACCACCGCGCCGCAGGTCAAGCTGCACGTCGCCAGCGGCACCGACGTGTCCCCTTCCGGCGGCGGCTACCTGCAGCTCGGCAACCAGAACGGCCAGAACATCGCCATCGACTCGAACGAGATCATGGCGCGCAGCAACGGCTCGGCCGCGGACCTGAACCTGAACGTCGAGGGTGGCGACGTGCTGATGCTCACCAACAGCTCGGCCGTGGGCCGCGTCGGCATCGGCACCGCCTCGCCGCAGAAGCTGCTGCACGTCGACGGCGACATCCAGTGCGTCCTCCTGTCGCAGACCTCCGACGCGCGCTTCAAGACCGACGTGCGCGACCTGGACGGCGCGCTCGAGGCCGTCGCCGCGCTGCGCGGGGTGCGCTACACGTGGGACGCCGAGCGCTACCCGCAGGGCGGCGCGGGCGAGCAGCTCGGCTTCCTGGCCCAGGAGGTCCGCCAGGTGCTGCCCGAGGTGGTCTCGGAGAACGACGACGGCTACCTGGCCGTCTCCTACTCGGCGGTCGTGCCGGTGCTCGCCGAGGCCGTGGCCGAGCTGCGCGCCGAGAAGGACGCCGAGATCGCCGCCCTGCGCGCCGAGCTCGAGCGCCGCGACGACACGGTGGCCGACCTGACCGAGCGCCTGACCCGCTTCGAGGAGCAGCTCGCCGCCGCCCTCGCGCGCTGACCCGCCGCCACCCGGGGCAACCACCGGGGGAGTGAGGCACCCGGGCCCCGGTCCCGCGTCAGCGGGTCCGGGGCCCACTTCCACCGGCCCGGTGCCGCGCCCCGGGTCCGGGGCCCACCTCCATCGGCGCGGAGCCGCGCCCCGGGCCGCGTCGGGGCTGGGTCAGGGGCGCTCGCAGGCGGCCAGGGCGCGCGAGGTGCGTGCGAGGAGGCGCTCGTCGAGCGGGTCGCGCGCCTCGAGGATCGCGCGCGCGCGCAGCAGGTGCTCGCGGGCGGCCGCGCGTTCGCCGGCGGCCAGCAGGCACTCGCCGCGCAGCAGCCACGTGTCCCCCACCTGCGGCACGCTCTGGTCGGGGTAGGCCGTGCCCGCGAGGGCGAGCGCCGCCTCGCTCTCGGCCAGCGCCTCCTCCAGGCGGCCGGCGCCCAGCAGCGCCTCGGCGCGGTGCCGGCGCGTGCGCACCGTGCGCGCGTGCTCCGGGCCCAGCTCGTCCGCGCAGATCGCGTAGGAGTCGTCGAGCAGCGCCGCGGCCTCCTCCGCGCGCCCCTGCAGCAGCAGCGTGCAGGCCAGGTTCGTGGCCGCGGTCGCGGTGCGCACGTGGTCGGGGCCGAGCAGCTCGTGCCGCACGCGCAGGGTGTCGCGGAGGACGGCCTCGGCTTCGTCGAGCTCGTCCTCGTGGACCAGCGCGACGGCGAGGTTGTTGTAGAGCGACAGCGTGCGCTCGGTGCCGGCCTCCTCCGGGCCGAGGCGCTCGAGCAGGTCGCGGTAGAGCGCCACCACCTCGGCGTGGCGCCCCTCGCGCGCGAGGGCCTTCGCGAGCCGCACGGTCGGGTGGTCGCTGTCGAACTGCCCGGTGACCTGCAGCCCCATCAGGCGCGAGGCCTCCGCCAGCAGCTCCTCGGTCTCGCCGGTTTCCTCGAGCAGGAGGGCCAGGCGGACGCAGACGCGCGCCCGGCGGTACGCGTGCAGGCGGGGGTCGACCGTGGGCAGCGCCGCGAGCGCGCGGCGGTACAGCGCGATCGCCCCCTCGCGGTCGCCGCGCGCGGCGCGCAGGTCGGCCCAGTCGGAGACGACGTAGGCGCCGTGGAGGTTGCGCTCGCCCAGCACCTCCTCGAAGGCGCGGTCGGCCCGCGCGAACTGCGCCTCGGCCTCCTCGTGCCTGCCCGCGCGCCCGAGCAGCAGCGCGACGTCGCGCCGCGCGATGGCCGTCACCGGGTTGTCGGGCCCCAGCGTTCGCTCGAGGGCGTGCAGCGCGCGCGTCGACCGCGCGAGGGCGCCGGCGGCGTCGCCCTCGCCGGCGTCGACGACGGCCAGCAGGCGGTCGAGCACCGCCCGCTCGACCTCCGTGCCGACCGGGGACCGCTCGAGGAGGTCCCGGGTGGCCTCGAGGTCCGCGCGCGCGTCGGCGAAGCGGCGCAGCCCGAGGTGGGCGCGGCCGCGCAGCTCGAGGAACGCGCGCCGGTTCTCGTCGAACAGCCGGGGCTCGAGCGCCTCGAGCGCGCCCAGCGCGCTCGCGCTGCGGCGCCGCACCTGGTCGAGGCGCGCCAGGTCGAGCGCGGCGGCGACGGCGGCCGGCGTGCGCTCGGGGCCGCCGCGCGTGAGCAGCGCGTGGCGCTGCTCGAGGTGCTCGCGCGCGCGCTCGTAGTCCCCGAGGTTCATCGCGGCGCGCCCGATCGTCCCGAGCAGGTCCGCGCGCGTCTCCGGGGTCAGCTCGCCGGGCTCCGCCAGGCGCCGCGCGGTCTCCTCGAGCAGGTCCCGGACGCTGCGCGCGGGGTTGGCGCCGCTGAGGAACGGGTCGCCGCCCGAGAGAACCTCGTCGAGGAAGCGGCCGACGGCGGCGGCGGTGCGCGCCTCCTCGAGCGCCGCGCGCTCGGCCGCGCGGGCGCGCAGCAGCTGGGTGGTCGTGCCCACGACGCCGACGGCGACGAGCGCCGCCGCGGCGCCCAGGCCGGCGGCCGCGCGGCGGTGGCGCCGCACGAGCATCGCCGCGCGGCGCGACCACGAGCAGGGCCGCGCCTCGACCGGCTCGCGGGCGAGCCAGCGGCGCAGGTCCTCGGCCAGGGCGTCCACGGAGCGGTAGCGGCGCGCGGGCTCGCGCTCCAGGCTGCGCGCCACGACGGCCGCGAGGTCGGCGTCCACGCCGGGGACCTCCGCGAGGGTCCGCCCGGTCGAGCCCGCGGCGAGGCGGCGCACGGCCTCGGCGAGCGGCACGCCCGACAGGTCGACGGGCAGCCGCTCCGACAGCAACTCGTGCAGCACGACCCCGAGGGAGTAGACGTCCGAGCGCACGTCGACCGCGTCCTCGCCGGCGGCGAGCTGCTCGGGGCTCATGTAGGCCAGCGTCCCGACGACCTGCCCGGCGCGGGTCACGGTCGCGTCGCCGCGCCCGTCCAGCACGCGCGCCACGCCGAAGTCGAGCAGCTTCGGCACGCCGTCCGCGGTGACGAGCACGTTCGAGGGCTTCAGGTCGCGGTGCAGGACGCCGCGCGCGTGGGCGTGGGCGACGCCGGCGCAGATGCCGAGGAACAGCTCGACGCGCGCGCGCGCCGTGAGGCCGCGGGCGCGGGCGTGCTCGAGCGGCGGGCGGCCGTGCACGAGCTCCATCGCCAGGAAGGACAGCGGCCCGTAGGGCGACTCGAAGGTCCCCACCTCGTAGACGTGGGCGATCGAGGGGTGGTCGAGCCGGCTGAGCACCTCGCCCTCGAGCTCGAAGCGGCGCAGCCCGGTGGGCGTCGCGGCGAGGGGCTGCAGCACCTTCAGGGCGACGCGGCGCCGCGGACTCGACTGCTCGGCCTCGTAGACGATGCCCATGCCGCCGGCGCCGAGGCGGCCGAGCACGCGGTAGCGCCCCAGCGAGCCGCCCACGACGTCGGGGGCGGTGCCGGCGTCGGGGGCGTCCCCGGCAGCGCGCCGCAGCTCGTCCTCGAGGCCGTCCTGGGAGGCCGAGTCGTACCAGGCCCCGCACCGCGCGCACTCGTCGAGGTGGGCGAGCAGCCGCTCGGCCCGGTCCTCCTGGACCTGGCCGCGGGCCAGCTCGTTCAGCTCGAAGCGCGTCGGGCAGCGGACCATGACCGGCACCGGGGGGGCGCCCGCCTCCCTTGGCGACCGCGCGCCGGGGTTGGTCGGGAAACCGGTCAAAACAGGTCGGCCATCATGGGCTGGAGGGCGCGGACGCGCTCGAGCACGCGGCGCTTGGCCCCGTACACGCGGGCGGAGGTGGTGCCCAGGCGGTCGGCCACCTCGGCCGCGTCGAGGCCCTCGAGCACGAACAGCCGGAAGGCCTCCCAGTGCTCGGGGCTCACGTCGGCGCGCGCCTGCGTCAGCGCCTGGCGCAGGACGGCGCGGTGCCACTCCTCGTCCCAGCGCGCGGCCAGCTCGTCCTCCGCGGGCTCCCCCGCCAGCACGTCCTCGAACGCGCCCTCCTCCCGCCGCGCGCCGCGCTGGCCCTCGCGCCGGCGCCAGGAGCGGGCCTTGTTCTTCAGGATGCCGAACAGCCACGAGCGCAGCCGTCCGCGGTCCCGGTCGTAGCGCCCGGTGCGGTACGCCTCGGCGAACTCGAGCAGCGCGAGCTGGGCCAGGTCCTCGGCGTCGTGGGGCGGCACGCGGCTCTGCACCAGCGTGCGCACGAGCAGCGGGCGGTAGCGGTCGACGTACGCGCTCCACAGCGCCTGGTTGCCCGGGTCCCGCAGCCCCTCGAGCAGGGCCGTCCCGGTCATCGTCACGCCGATCGCGCTGTCGAGCTCGTGGGCCATCGCGGACGCCGCGCGCGGGGCGTCCGCGCGGCGAGGGGGTCCGGCGGCGGGACGGACGGGGAAAAAGCGCAGGTCCTCGACCAATCGCGCCCGGCCCTCGCCAAGGGACCCGCGTCCGGCGCATTCGCGCCCCTGAACGAGAAGAACAGCATGACCACGGTTTCGCAATGGCTCGCCCGGCTGGCGCCGATGGCGGCGGGCTCGCTCCTGCTGCTCGCCACCGCGACGGCGGCAGTCCAGATTTCCCACTCCGGCAACGCCAAGGATCCCGGCGGGCTCGTCGAGCGCTTCCCCGACCCGCCGGGCGCGCCCGTGCTGGACCCGTTCCAGCCCCTGACCACCGCGGCGTCGATCACCTTCACCGGCGCGGTCGAGGGAGCCGTCTCCGTCGAGGTGCACGGGCCCTTCGGCACCTCGACGTTTCCCGTCGTCGGCACCGGCTTCAGCGCGACGGTCCCGCTGGCCGCGAACCTGATCAACGACTTCTACCTCACGGGCATCCGCGGCGACGGCGTGCGCGGCGTGCCCGAGCTCGCGCGCGTGACGCGCGACCTGGCGGAGCCCGAGCTGTTCGTCGACGACCCGCAGCCGGGCGCGACCACAACCGAGAGCGCGGTCGACGTGTCCGGGCGGGTGGGCGACCTGCTGAGCGGGTTCGTGGGCCTGCGTGTGTTCGTCAACGGCGTGCAGGCCGAGGTGAACATGGGCCTCGGCACGAACGGGACCTACTACGCCGCGGACGTGCCCGTCGTCCCCGGGGCGACCACCGACCTCGTCGTGACGGCCACCGACCTGCTGGGGAACACGGCCATGGAGACGGTCGCGGTCACGCAGCTCTCCGCGCCACCGGGCAGCGCCACGATCGAGCGCGTGTCCGGCGACGGGCAGACCGCCCAGGCGGGCCAGCAGGCCGCGGCGCCGATCGCGGTCCGCGTCCTGCGGGGCGACGGCACGCCCTTCAGCGGCAAGCTCGTGACGTTCGTCGTGACCCGCAACGATGGTGCGCTGTCGGCGACCGCGGGCGGGGTGGCGACGCGCCAGCTGCAGGTCTTCGCCGACGCCCAGGGCGAGGCGCGCGCCTGGTGGCGCCTGGGCACCAGCGCGGGCTGCGGCAACAACCGCGTCCGCGTGTCGGCGGTCGACGTGTTCGGGCAGGTCGAGTTCACCGCCTCGGCCGCGCCGATGCCCGCGGCGCGCGTGCTGGTGGGGACCGGCAACCGCCAGACGGCGGAGGTCGGCACCGAGGCGCTGATGCCCCTCGAGGCCTGGCTGACCGACGGCTGCAACGGCATCGGCGGCACGCCCGTGACGTTCACGGTGGTCGAGGGCGACGGGACGATCGACGGGGCTGCCAGCCAGGTCGTCGTGACCGACTCGACCGGCCTGGCGCGCGCCACGCTGCGGCTCGGGCCGACGCCCGGGGCGAACCGCGTCGAGGTCACCTTCCCGGGCAACCTGGAGCCGCCCGCGACCTTCCTCGCGACGGGCGTGCGACGCGACCCGGCGCAGCCGACCCTCTTCAGCGGGCTCGTGCTGGACGACGCCGGGCGGCCGCTCGGCGGCGCGCAGGTGTCGCTCGACGTCGGCGGATCCTCGCTCCCGTCGGTCGCCTCGGAGCCCGACGGCTCCTTCTCGATCGACGCGGGCAGCCTCTCCGGCCCGGCCCACCTGCACGTCGACGGCGCCTCCGCGAACCTGCTGGACGGCCAGGCCATCGTGCCGGGCGGCTTCCCCCACCTCGCGTACCTCGTGGTGGTCGTGCCGCAGGTCGAGAACCGCCTGCCGGAGCCGATCCGGCTGCCCGCGCTGCGCCCCGTGAACGACGTCCCGTTCACCAACGAGCAGGACGTCGAGCTGACCGTCGACGGCATCGCCGGCATGGTGCTGCGCGTGAAGGCGGGTTCGATGACGCTGGCCGACGGCACCGTGCCGAGCGCGGCGAACCCGGTGATGCTCTCGGTCAACCCGGTGCAGTTCGACGACATCCCGATGCCGCTGCCCAACGGCGCGGCGTTCCCGATCGCGTGGACCCTGCAGCCCTCGAACGCCACGTTCGACCCGCCGGTCGCCGTGGAGGTGCCCAACGCCGCCGGCCTCGCGCCCGGCACGGTGGCGTACCTGTTCTCGTTCGACCACGACATCGAGCAGTTCTCGATCGTGGCGACGGCCAGCGTCTCGGAGGACGGCACCACGGTGGTGACCGACCCCGGCGACGGGATCGCGAAGGCCGGCTGGGCCGGCGTGTGCCCGCCGTACCCGCCGCGGACGTCGATCTCCGGCCAGCTGTTCCCGGGCTGGCAGGACGCCAGCAGCTGGTTCGGCGTCGTGATCGGCCTGCTCGACGTGCTGGACAACCCGTGCAACCGCTTCCAGGACGGGACGCCCGAGGGCGAGGCGCTGCGGCTCGCCTGCGCGCAGAACGGCACGCTGTGCCTGGCGCAGGCCTTCGGCCTGGGCGGCAGCGAGCCGGGCACGATGAACCAGGGCACGCCTCCGACCGAGCTCGAGGTGCTGGCGGAGGACACGGTGCGCGAGTTCCTCGAGTACCGCGCGACCCTGGACGGCTCGACCGTCCCGGCGGTGGCCGCGTCGATCGTGTCGGGGGCGGAGCTGCGCGTCGTGCGCGGCGTCCCCGGCCGCACCGTGGACGCGACGCTGGAGGTCGACTTCTCCTTCCCCCCGAGCCTGTCGGTCGGGGACGTGTTCGACCGCGTCGGCCTGGCCCCGTACTCGACGGGCCCCGGCGTGATCGGCATCGACGTCCTGGACTTCCCGACGCCGACGCGCGCGACGGTGCGCGTGCTGGTCGTGGCGCCCGACAAGCGCCCGCGGGGGACCGTGTTCGTGGGCGGGCAGACGCGGCCCGTGGACGGCCTGGGCAGCTTCCTGATCCCCAACGTGCCCGCGCTCCCGGGGATCCCGCTGCGGCCCGTGATCGTGTTCGAGGGCGAGGACGAGCACTTCGTCGTCGGCCCGGGCACGTTCCAGCTCCCCACGATCTCGGGCGTGACGGACTTCGGCCAGATCGACCTCGGCGTGCCCGCGCTGCGCCGCACGGACCTCGACGTCGACCCGCCCGTCACCGCCTTCGCGAGCCTGGGCGCCACCGCGCAGCTCGACGTCGACGTGATGCTGGAGGACGGCACCACGATGACGGCGGAGGCCAACGCGGACGGCAGCGGCTACACCGTCTCCAACGCGGGCGTGCTGACCGTCGACGGCGCGGGCCAGATGACGGCGCAGTCCGCCGGCACCTCGTTCGTGACGGTCACGCACGAGGGCCTGGCGGAGACCGTCACCGTGGTCGTCTCGCCGGGGGACCCGCTGACCACCGTCGCCGGCGTCGTGACGCGCCCCGACGGCATGACGCCGGCCGCGGGGGCGGACGTGCGCGTCTTCCCCGGCGACCTGGGCGCGGTCACGGCGGCCGACGGGTCGTTCGCGATCGCCGGCGTGCCGACCGCGCTCGGGGACCTGACGGTGCGGGTACGCGCGGACCTCGCGCCCGGGCCCGGGCCCGGGACGACGCCCGCGGTCGCCTCGCTGGCGGGCGTGGCGCCGGTGCCGAACGCGTTCACCGACGTGGGCACCGTGGTGCTCGAGACACCCGTGTTCTGGGCCGTCGACGCGAGCGGCAACTGGGAGGACGGCGCGAACTGGAGCACCGGCAACCCGCCCGCGACCGGGGACGCCGTGCTGATCGACCGCTCCGCGGGGACGTACACCGTCACGATTGCGTCCTCGGTTCACCCGGCGGCGCTGTTCTGCGAGGAGAACGTGAACCTCGCCGGCGTGCTCGAGGTCGACGATCCCTTCCCCTTCCCCGGTTCGCTGAACCTGCAGTCGGGCACCCTGCGCGACGTGGTCCTGCTGCCGACGGTCGCCGGTGCGGTGACCTCGCAGTCCGGCGGCAACGCGCTCGACGACGTGACCCTGGGCGTCGACCTGACCGTCAACAACCTCACGGACGTGACGGTCACCAACGGGCTGACGCTGGACGGCGCGACGATCTCGCTGCAGGCCGCCAGCGGCGGGAGCGACCCGCGGGCCGACCTGATCTTCAGCGGGCCCCAGACGCTCGATGGCACGGGCGAGATCGAGCTGACCTCCGGGGGCTCGTTCAACCGCGTCATCGTCTCCGGCGGGCCGTTGACGATCGAGTCCGGCGTACCGATCCGCGGGTTGACCGGCCGCATCGGCACCGCGGGCGAGACCCTCGTCCTGCGCTCGTCCATCACGGCCGAGACGGGCCAGACGATCTTGGTCCCGGGCGACCTCGTCGTGGAGGGCGCGACCCTCCAGGCCACGTCCACCGGGCGCGTCGAGCTGCAGGGCCAGGTCGACCTCGGGGGCGGCGCGCTGCCGATCGACGGCGAGGTCCGCTTCCTCGGCACGATCACCGGCGGCTCGGTGACCGGGCCGACCACCGCGTTCCTGCGCGCGGGGAACGACCCGACCCTCGACGGGATCCAGCTCGGCGTCCGCCTCGTCGTGCCCCTGAACGAGTTCGTCACCGTGCGCAACGGCCTGACGCTCGCGGGCGCGGACGTGGAGATCACCGGACCTCCGTCCGGGGTCGTGCCCACGGGCCTGCTCTTCGACGGCGCGCAGACGCTGTCGGGGACGGGCGAGGTCGTCTACCTGAACGGCGCGGGGCTCAACCGCTTCCAGGTGCAGAGCGGCCCGCTGGTCGTCGAGTCCGGCGTGCCGATCCGTGCGGTCAACACGCGGTTCTTCAGCGTCGGCGAGACGATCGTCCTGCGGTCGTCGATCACGATGGAGGGTACGGGCACGATGCGCGTGGAGGCCGACCTCGTCACCGAGGGCGCGACGCTGGCGTCCACGTCGACGGGGTCCATCCAGCTCGAGGGCGACGTCGACAACGCGGGGGACACGCTGGCGATCCAGGGCCAGGTCCGCTTCCTCGGCGAGGTCCTCGGCGGCAGCGTCGTGGGCGACGCGAGCGCGTTCCTGCGCGCGGGCTCGCAGGCGGCGTCGCTGGACGGCGTCGACCTGGGCGCGCGTCTGTTCGTGCCCGCCAACACCCTCGTCACGGTGCGGAACGGTCTGACGCTCTCCGGCGTCGACGTCGAGATCACCGGGCCGCCGGCCGGCGTCCTGCCGACGGGGCTCCGCTTCGACGGACCCCAGGCCCTCGCCGGCAACGGCGAGGTCGTCTTCCTCAACGGCTCGGGCCTCAACCGCATCCAGGTGCAGAACGGTCCGCTCGTCGTCGAGGCAGGCGTCCCGTTCCGCGGCGTCCACGGGCGGTTCCAGGGCGTCGACGAGTCGATCGTCCTGCGCTCCTCGTTCACCGTCGAGGGCACCGGGAGCATGGTGGTGGAGAACGACCTCGTCACCGAGGGCGCGGGGCTGAGCGCCACGTCCACGGGGCGCGTCCAGCTCGAGGGCGACGTCGACAACGTCGGGAACGTGCTGACCGTCCAGGGCGAGGTCCGCTTCCTCGGCGCGATCCTCGGCGGGACGGTGCAGGGCTCCGGGAGCTCGTTCCTGCGCTCCGCCAGCGGCGCGCTCGACGGCGTCGACCTGGCGGTGAAGCTGGTCCTGCCCGACAACGGCCTGGTCACGGTGCGCAACGGGCTGAACTTGACGAACGCCACGGTCTCGCTCACCAACGACAACGCCGGCCCGGCGACGCGCTTCCACTTCGAGGGGTCGCAGGCCCTCACGGGGACGGGTGAGATCTCCTTCGAGTCGAACTCCACCGCCAACCGGGTGACGGCGACGGCCGGCTCCTCGGTCGTGCTCGGCCCCGGGATCGACGTCCACGGGGTGACGGGGCAGCTCGGGGAGACCGGCGCCACGCTGACGCTGCAGGGAACGGTCGCGACCGATCCCGGCGGCCGCGTGAACCTGCGGGGCGACTTCGTCAACGACGGCACGATCTTCGTCGGTGGAGACGCGGGCACGATCGTGGCCACGGCGAACGGCAGCTACACGCAGACCTCCGCCGGAAGGCTCGAGCTCGACCTGGCCGGGACGGTCGCCGGCACCGGGTACGACCGGCTCCAGATCACGGGGGCCGCCAGCCTGGCGGGACACCTCCAGGTCACCGTCGTCCCGCCCTTCGTGCCGACGATCGGCGACTTCTTCGACGTGCTGACCTACGGCTCCGCCACCGGGGGCTTCACCAGCACCGGCGCCGTCGGCATGCCGGCCGGCACCGCGCTCCAGCTGACGCCCCAGGCCACGAAGATCCGCCTGGACGTGGTCGGCAACTAGCTCCGCGACCTCCGCGGCGTTCCCACGCGACCCGGTCCGCCCTCCGGCGGGCCGGGTCGCCCCGTTTCCCTAGCCCTCCTCCTCGGGGACGTCGCGGGCGTGCCAGGCGGCCAGGAGCTCGGCCTCGCGCTCCGGGGTCAGGCCGGCGCGGAGCTCGTGGCCGGCGGGGCGCGTGTCGTGCCAGGCGACGGTGTCGCGGATCGTGTCGCCGACCGGGCGCGGCGCCAGGCCCTGGGCGAGGGCGCGCGAGACGTCGATGTGCCCGCGGACGCCGGCGGGCAGCCACAGCGGCAGGTCGGCGTAGGGGCGCACCTCGCGCTCGAGCAGGAACTCCTCGGAGGGCCACGTGAACGAGCAGTCGGCGCCGGTGACGACCTTGCAGCCGTGCAGGAACTCCTCGAAGCCGAGGCGGCCGCGGAAGCCGACGGCGTTGTACAGGCCGGGCTGCGCGCGGGCGCAGAGGTCGACGATCCAGGCCCCGAGGTCGCGCACGTCGACGACCTGCACCTCGGCGTCGCGGCGGGCCGGGGCGAGCACCTCGCCGCCGCGGCGGACGCGCACCGGCCAGTACGTGAAGCGGTCGGTCGGATCCCCCGGGCCCACGATCAGCCCGGGGCGGACGTTCGCGACGCGGCCGGGCAGCGCGGCCTCGGCGGCTTCCTCGCACAGGGCCTTCATCGGCCCGTAGTGCGCGAAGGCCTCGCGGATGGTCTTCACGCGCTCGACCACCTCGGGCTCGACCCGGGCGACCGGCGTGGACTCGTCGACGTTGGCCGCCGAGGTGTCGGCGTACACGGAGATCGTCGAGACGAAGACGTAGTGCCCGATCCGCGGCCCGAGCAGCTCGGCGGCGGCGCGCACCTGGCCGGGGACGTAGCCCGAGGTGTCGACGACGCTGTCCCAGCGGCCCTCCTCGAGGGCGGACAGGTCGCCGGCGTCGCGGTCGCCGCGCAGCTCGGTCACGCCGGCGTCGGCGAAGAGGCCGGGGTGGCTCTGGCCGCGGTTGAACAGCGTGACCTCGAAGCCCTGCGCCAGCGCGGACTCGACCACCGCCGGGCCGAGGAAGCGCGTGCCGCCCAGCACCAGCAGCCGCGGGGCCGGGTCGCGGCGCGCGCGCGCTGCGCCGATCGAACGGGGCGCGGCGGAGCTCAGGGCGGCGCCCCCGGCCGCGGCGAGGCCGGTCCGGAGGACGTGGCGGCGCGTGGGGGTCGCGTGCATGGCGTCGGGTCGCGCGGTCCGGGTTGCGCGGTTCGGGCCGCGCGGGTCGCGGTCGGGGTCAGCTGGCGAAGCTCGCGATCTCGCCGGGGTTGCGGAGCATCTTGTCCATCTGGCCGACGTGCTCCTCCTCGGCGCGGACCATGCCGCGCGCGTACTCCTCGAGCATCACGGACTTGCCCTCGACCAGCTTCAGCAGCCGCTTGTACAGGTCGAGCGCCGCGCGCTCGTGCTCGTGGGCCTCGCGCAGGATGTCCTCGCGGTCGTGCTTGTGCGTCTCGAGCAGCGGGCCGATCGCGAGCGAGGGGTGCTCGCCGAGGTGCGTGACCATCTCGCCGGCCTGCTGGGCGTGCAGCAGCGACTCCGAGGCCTGCGCGCGCAGGTAGTCGACCAGCGGGATGCGGTCGATGCCGAACACCATCAGCGAGTAGTGCGTGTAGCGCACCACGCCCGCGAGCTCGGACTCCATGATGCGGTTCAGGGCGTCGACGACGGCCTCCGTGTTCATCTCGTCGCTCATGGCCGCCAGCATAGCGCCGCCCTCCGCCCGCGGCGACGCCGGCCGGGCGAGCCGGGCCGGCGGCGCGCGGCGCGCCCTCACCGCGGGGGCTCGGGGAGGCTCTCGAGGATCCCGGAGACGTCCTCGGTCGTCACGATGTCGGGCCGCACGTGCGGGCGGCCGGGGTCGTCGCCGGGGAACACCGCCATGAACGGAATCGCGGCGCCGCCGAGCCGACCCTTGTACAGGCGCTCGACCATGCGCGAGTACTCGTCGTCGTGCGTGATGTCCGCCTTCATGGCGACGACGCCCTTGCGCTCGAGCAGGGCGCGCACCGGCTCGGACTCGTAGACGAACTTCTCGTTGTACTTGCAGTTCGGGCACCAGTCGGCCGTGAAGTCGACGAACACGCTGCGACCGGCGTCGAGGTGCGCGAGGAACGCGTCGGGCTCGAAGTCCACCCAGGCCACGTGGTCGCCCCGGGCCTCCACGGGCGCGAAGAACCCGCGGAACGTGCCGAAGGCGAAGCGCGCGCCGCCCGCCACGATCAGCAGCGCCGCCGCGACGTGCGCCAGGCGCCGCGCCCGCGGCTTGTCGAACGTCGCGAACCGCCCGTACCACCAGCAGCCCAGCGCCACGAACACGAGGAAGCCCACGGTGAAGAGCAGCAGGTCCTGCTGCAGGCTGATCATCAGGTAGACGACCGTCGCCATCAGCACGAAGCCCATGGACTGCTTGAAGGTCTCCATCCACGGGCCGGGCCGCGGGACGAGCTTCAGGAAGGCCGGGTTCGCGGTCAGCACGACGTAGGGCAGCGCCATCCCGAGGCCGAGCATCAGGAAGACCAGGAAGATGGTCAGCGGGGTCTGCTGCAGCGTCCACGCCAGCGTGCTGCCGAGGAACGGCCCGCTGCACGGGGTGGCGAGCACCGTCGCGAGCATGCCCTTGAAGAAGGCGTCGCCCAGGCCCTCGCGCGGGCCGCCGCCGGCCAGGGCGCCGACCTGCGAGGGCACGCCCAGCTCGAAGAGACCGAAGAGCGACAGCGCCAGGGCGAACACGATCCCGATCATCACGACCAGGAAGGTCTGGCTCTGGAACTGCTCGCCCCAGCCCATCCCCAGGCCGATGGCGAGGCCCGCCAGGACCAGGAACACGACCAGGATCCCGGCCGCGAAGGCCAGGCCGAGGTGCAGGATGCGGCTCCTGTCCTCGCCGGCCTGCTGCACGAAGCTCAGCACCTTGATCGAGATGACCGGCAGCACGCACGGCATCACGTTCAAGATCATCCCGGCGACGAAGGCGAGCAGCAGCCACACGCCCAGGCCGTGCTGGGCCTGGTCGCCCACCGGCTGGAAGTCGGGGAACTCGAAGGCGGCGTAGTCGACCGCGGCCCCCGCCGTGGCGGCGACGGCCGTCGCGGGCTCCGCGGGCGCGGGTTCCGGATCGACGCTCGCGGAGGGGGGCGCCGCGGCGTCCCCGGAGGCGACCTCGAGGTCGTCGGGGAAGCCGGCGAAGACCGAGTCGGGGCCCGCGCCGGAGTTCTCGAGCTCGGCGAAGAACGGGATGCACGAGCCGTCCTCGAGGCACGTCACCCCGTCGATCGACGCCGTGACCGACGCGGCGTCGACCGCGCCCTCGCCCACGCCGGCGGCGTACACGACGAAGGTGCCCTCGTGCCCCCAGATCCACGTGTCGCCGCCGTCGGCGCCCAGGCCGAGCTGGTCGTAGCGGCGCGGCTCGGGGAAGCGCGGCGCGGACCAGGTGACGCCGGGTGCGGCGAGCTCGACCTCGGTCTCCTTGCCGATCGCGTCCTCGGGGCCCTTCTCGACGTGGTAGAGGTGCCAGTGCTCCTCGACCGTCACGCGCAGCGCCGCGCGCACGCGGTCGCCCTCGGCGCGGACGTAGAGCTTCGCGCTGGCCTTGTCGTCGGACCCGAAGGAGTCGTCCAGACCGAACTGGGCGGCGCCGACCGGGGCCAGGGCGGCGATCAGGAGCGCGGGGCGGAGGAGGGTCCGGAGCATGGCAGGGGCGGTCGGGTCGGTGGGAAGGGCCGAAGAGGGTATCAATCGGGTCGCGCGGGCTCGGGCGTGGACGCCCCGGTCCGGCCGGATGGATCGGGGGGATCGGCGGCCCCCGGGGAACCGGTGGCCCCGGGGCTCGCGGCGTCCCGCGCGGGAGCCGGGTTCACGTGCACGTGGACCTCGACTACGCGCGGCGCGCGCCGGGTGATGGCGGATTCCGCGGCGTGGGCGATCGCGTGGCCCTCCTGGACCGTCCGATCCCCCGCCACGGCGATCTCCAGGTCGACCCGATAGGCCGATCCGATCGGATGCACACGGATCGCTTGCACACCCCTTACTCCCTCGACGCCGAGGGCGGCGGCCTCGATCGTCCGCACCGCGTCGGGGTCGTCGACCCGGTCCATGAGCACGTCGAAGCCCTCCTTCGCGCTGGACCAGCCCAGGCGCACGACCAGCGCGCCGATCAGCACGGCCACGAAGCGCTCGGCGATCGGCCAGCCCAGGGCCGTGCAGCCGACGCCGACGAACACGAGCACGCCGGTCCCGACGTCACCGGCGTTGTCGCGTGCGACCGAGGTCAGGATGGGGCTCCGGAGCTCGCGCCCGGCCGAGCGCGTCAGCTTCACGAGCCAGAGGTTGCCGAAGACCGAGACGAGCGCCATGACGAGCGCGGCCGGTCCGCCGCGGCTCTCGAGCACGTCGGCGGCGAGCGCGCTCCACACCACCGCAATGCCGCCGACGCCGATCAGCAGGCCGGCCAGCAGGCCGCCGAGCGCCTCGAAGTTGCCGTGGCCGTAGTGGTGGTCCTCGTCGGGCGGCTTCTGCGACGCGCCGTAGGCGACCCACAGCGCGCTGCCGGTCAGCACGTCGCCGGTGGAGTGCCAGCCGTCCGCGAGCAGCGCCGGCGAGCGCGCGATCCAGCCGACGCAGATCTTCGCCAGCGCCAGCAGCGTGTTCACGACGAGGTTGCCGAGGAACACGCGGTGCGCCCGCGCGCGGTCGGCCGGGTCGGCGGTCAGGGAGTCGGTCCGGGCCGGGTCCATGGCCCCACGATACCGGCGCGGCGGCGCGGATCCGGCGTCCGGCCGCGCCCGGTCCCCGGACGGGCTCCGCCTGCGGGAATCCGCTGGAGGCCGGCGGCCCCGTCGCCCAAGGCCTATCCTGGATCGGTCGATGTCCCCGCGGGACGTCGAGCCGGGCTCCCGCCCCGGAGGAACCACCATGCGCCGCGCCACCCTCACCCTGCTCCTCGCCCTCGTCCCCGCGAGCGCCGCCCTGCTCCAGCGGACCCCGCCCCGCGCCGAGCCCTCCGGCCAGCAGGGCGAGACGCCCCAGACCAACCCGCTCGACGACGCGCACGGCCGCACCGACGCGTTCGGGCGCAGCACGTGGGACGAGCGCGCGGCGCAGATCGACGACCTGCTGATCGGGGCCTGGCGCCTGCAGGCCTACCACGACCAGGGCAACGTCGACTTCGCCACGAACCAGTCCGTCGGGTACGCGCTGTTCGTCGACGGCTACATGTCCATCGAGCTGCACGTGTCGGTTCCCGACATCGTGGGCGAGCCGATCGACTTCCTGTTCTCGGGCACCTACCAGTACCGCTGGGAAGAGGCCGCGCGGCTGCGCCTGACGTCGCTGATCGGCGCCTCGAACTACAACGCGTACGACATCCTCGACTTCATGCCGCCGGGCACCACGCGCGAGTACTCGGTCCAGGTGGACGAGACCGGCCTCGAGCTGACGCGCCTGGACTCGCGCGGCGGCAACGTGGGCACGCGCTTCGTGTTCCAGCGCATGGAGAACAGCTCGGCGAAGACCGCCCTGCGGCGCGACTTCTTCGGGCGCATGGTCCCCGTCGAGGAGGGCGAGGACGAGGAGGCGCCGCCGCCGCCCGGCGTGCGCGTCCCCGTGCGCGACCTCGAGCGCCCGCGGCGCTGAGCCGCGTCCTCAGCCGTCCTCGCCGCGGTCCACGGACAGGCGGGCGCGCAGCCCGTCGTCCTCGAAGGTCAGTCCGGCCTCCGCGCGGCGCAGGGTGCGCAGCTCGGCCGGCAGGCTGGGCCCCTCGCGGGGAGCGAGCGGGTGGCCGTACACGCTGGACTCGACGGTGCGCCACGCCTCGTTCCAGACGTACTCGCCGCCGCCCGGGCAGACCAGCCGCGTCCCCCACAGCGCCTCGTGCACCTGCACGGGGTCGCGGTCGGGGAACAGCCGCCGCCACTCGTTCAGGACCGGCAGGTTGGACCACGAGCGCCGCTGCAGGCGCCGCGGCAGCCCTTCGCCGACCAGGAGCGGCAGCAGCCGGTCGAAGGCCGTCGGGGCGAGCCGCAGCGCGACGCTCTCGCCCTGCCAGGCGTAAGGCGCCGGCGCGTCGTCTACCTCGGACGCGTCGAGGTGGCGGTCGATGGCGCGCTGCACGAGCGCCTCGCCGAGCGCGAAGGTCGCGCCGGTCGGCAGCACCGCATAGTGCAGCGCCAGGTCGGGGAAGTCGGAGTCCGCGAAGCCCTCGCCGGGGGAGATGCGCACGTAGGCCTGCCCGCGGTGCTCGCGGTTCTCCCACACGACCATGCCCGGCGCAGCCTGGTTGCTGAAGGCCCGCAGGGACGTCAGCAGGGTCGCCAGCCCGAGCGGGTTCGAGATCGACACGTGCAGGCCGACCGGCAGCCGGCCGACGTTCTGCTCGGCGAACTCGTCGCGGTCCTCGGCGGCCTCCAGTTCGTCCCAGAACGGGTCCTCGTCCAGGTAGAACGCGACGGTGTCGCCGACCCAGTCCAGCGGGTCGTCGAGCCCCGTGCCGAGCACGCCCGCCAGGTCGCGGCCGGACGAGAACATCCCGCTGTCCTTCGACAGCGCCATGACGTAGTGCAGCGCGGCGCCCGGGTGGGGGTCGCCCGCGCCCGGCTGGATGGTCGCGTCGCCCGTCACCTCGACCATCTCGCGGTACTCCGTCCCGCCGATCAGCGGCAGCACGGTGAGGTCCAGGCCGACCTCGTCCCCGGCGATGCGCACCTGCAGCGCGATCGGGTCGAAGTACGTGCGCCAGCCGCGCTGGTAGCGGTTGCGGAAGCGGCCGTAGGCGGCGCGCTCGTCCTCGGTCACGCGCTCGACGTCCAGCTCGAGGATCGGCGTGAGGAACGCGAGGTCGCCGTACACCGACGAGCGCGCCCCGCGGGGGCCGAGCGCGACCTCGCCCAGGCCGGCCGGGCCGTCCGCGGCCGCCAGCGCGCGCGGCGTGGCCCCCTCGACCACCTCGGTCGCGGCCGC
>JAUIDW010000419.1 GCA_030428395.1 bacterium
CGCGCCCGACGAGGAGCTCCTGGCCGGGGCGTTCGCCGAGCTGCTGGACCGGCGCGGCGTCGGGCGCGACGACGACTTCTTCGACCTGGGCGGGCACTCGCTCCTCGCGACGCAGCTGGCCTCGCGCGCGCGCGACCTGTTCGGCGTCGAGCTGCCCCTGCACGTCGTGTTCGAGCACCCGACGCCGGCCGCGCTCGCCGGCGCCATCGGCGCGCTGCGTGGCGGGGAGAGCAGCCCCCCCGTCCGCGCGCTGCCGCGCGGCGCGGACGTGCCGCTCTCGTTCGGGCAGGAGCGCCTCTGGTTCCTCGAGCGGCTGGCGCCGGGGCGCCCGGTCTACCACGCGCCGTTCGCGCTCGAGCTGGAGGGTCCGCTCGAGCCCGCGGCCCTGCGCGCGGCCTTCCGGGGCCTCGTCGAGCGCCACGAGGCGCTGCGCACCTGCTTCCCGTCCGTCGAGGGCCGGCCGCGCCAGGTCGTGGTCCCGCCGAGCGAGGCGGGCTTCGCCCTGGCCGAGCTCGACCTGTCGGACCTCGACCCAGCGGAGCGCGCCGCCGAGCTGGCGCGGCTCGAGGCGGACACGGCGCGGCGCCCGTTCGACCTGGCGGCCGGTCCGTTGCTGCGCGCCACGCTCGTGCGCCTCGCGCCCGGGCGGCACGAGCTGCTCCTGTGCCTGCACCACGTGGTCAGCGACGGCTGGTCGCTCGGCGTGCTCGTGCGCGAGCTGTCGGAGCTGTACCGCGCCGCCGTCGACGGCCGGCCGCCGCGGCTCGAGCCCCTCGCGATCCAGGTCGCCGATCACGCCGCGTGGCAGCGCGACTGGATGTCCGGCGACCGGCTCGAGCGCGCGCTCGCGTGGTGGCTGGACGAGCTCCGCGGCGCGCCCCAGCGGCTCGAGCTGTCGCCGCGCGCCGGCGCCGCGCGCGTGGCCGCCGACGCGCCCGGGGCCGTGCTCGAGCAGATGCTGCCCGCCGAGCTCGCCGACGCGCTCGAGGAGCTGGCGCGCCGCGAGGGCGCGACGCTGTTCATGGTGCTCCTGGCCGTCTACCAGGCGCTCCTGGGCCGCCTGACGGGCTCCGACAGCGTGCTGGTCGGCGCCCCCATCGCCGGGCGGAGCCGCCGCGAGACCGAGGGCCTGATCGGCTTCCTCGTCAACACGCTCGCGCTGCGCGGGGACGTCGGCGGCGCGCCGACGCTGCGCGAGCTCGTCGCCCGCGTGCGCGCGCGGACCCTCGGCGCCTACGACCACGCCGAGCTGCCCTTCGAGCGCCTGTTCGCCGAGCTGCAGCCGGACGCCGAGGCCCGCGGCGACGCCGCGCTGCAGTTCCTGTTCGCGCTGCAGAACGCCCCCCCCGCGCGGCTCGAGCTCGACGGCGTGGCCGTCCGCGCGCGCACCCTGGAGACCGGCGCGGCCCACGCCGAGCTGTTCGTGGCCGTCCAGCGCCAGCCGGACGAGGAGGGCGGCGGCCTGGTCGCGGCCTGGGAGCACGACGCGGGGCTCTTCGACCCGGACGAGATCGCGGCGCTGTCCGGGGCCTGGCGCGCGCTGCTCGAGCTCGCCGTGTCCGACCCCGACGCGCGCCCGGGCTCCGCGCCGCTCCTGGCGCCGGCGGACCGCGCGGACGCCCTCGCCCGCGCACGCGGTCGCCGCAGCGCCTCGCCGCGCGACGCGGGGCTGTTCGAGCTCTTCGAGCGCGCCGTCGAGCGCGCGCCCGACGCCGTCGCGGTCGAGGTCGGGGACCGGCGCGTCCCCTACGCCGCGCTGCGCCGCCAGGCCCTCGACGTCGCGCGCGAGCTCGTCGCGCTCGGCGTCGGGCGGGAGCACCTCGTCGGGCTCTGCACCACGCGCACGGACTCCCTCGCGCGCGGCGCGCTGGGCGTGCTGCGCGCCGACGCCGCGTGGGTCCCGCTGGACCCCGCCCAGCCGGACGAGCGCCTGTCCCGGATCCTCGCGGACGCGGGCGCGCGCGTCGTCGCGTGCGACGCGGAGCACCGGTCGCGCCTCGAGGCGCTGGGCGCGCGCTGCGTCGTGCTCGACGGCCGCCCGGACGCGTCCGACGAGGGGACCGACGACCTGCCGGACGTGCGCGGCCGCGGCGCAGGGCTGGCCTACGTCATGCACACGTCCGGCTCGACGGGCGAGCCCAAGGGCGTGTGCGTCCCGCAGCGCGCCGTGGCGCGGCTGGCGGTCGACGCGCGCTACGTCGCGCTGCAGCCGGGCCACCGCGTGGCGCGCGTCTCGAACCCCGCCTTCGACGCGGTCACGTGGGAGCTCTGGGGCGCGCTGCTGACGGGCGCGACGCTCGTGGACGTCCAGCGCGACACGCTGCTCGCCTCCGCGCGGCTGGCCGCGTTCCTGCGCGAGCGGCGCGTCACGCACATGGTGCTCACCACGGCGCTCTTCCAGCACGTGGCCCGCGAGGCGCCCGACGCGTTCGCGACGATGGAGGCGCTGCTGTTCGGCGGCGAGCGCTGCGACCCGGCCCTCGTGCACGCGGTGCAGGCGGCGGGGCCGCCGCGGCGGCTGGTGCACGTCTACGGCCCGACCGAGACCACGACCTTCGCGACGTGCGAGGACGTCGAGCCCGTGGCGGCGGACGCGCGGCACGTGTCCATCGGTCGGCCGGTCGACGAGACGGACGTGTACGTGCTCGACGCCGCGCTCGAGCCGGTGCCGCCGGGCCTCACGGGCGAGCTGTACGTCGGCGGCGACGCGCTCGCGCGCGGCTACCTGGGCCGCGGCGCCGCGACGGCGGAGCGCTTCGTGCCCGACCCGCACTCGGGCGAGCCCGGCGCGCGGCTCTACCGCACGGGGGACCTCGCGCGCCGCGCGCCCGACGGACGGATCGAGTTCGTCGGCCGCCGCGACGCCCAGATCAAGCTGCGCGGCTTCCGCATCGAGCCCGGCGAGGTCGAGGTCGCGCTGGAGCGCTGCGGCGGCGTGCACCAGGCCGCCGTCGCGCTGCGCGAGACCCCCGACGGCGAGCGGCGCCTCACCGGCTGGGTCGCCGCGGACCCCGGCGTCGACGCCGCCGGGCTGCGCCGCGAGCTGGCCGCCCGCGTGCCCGCGTACATGCTGCCCGCCGACCTGGTCGTGCTCGAGGCGCTGCCGCTCGGCCCCACCGGCAAGGTCGACCGGCGTGCCCTGCCCGCCCCCGACGAGACCGCGCCGGTATCCCGCGACGACGGGGAGGCCCTGGTCACGCCGCTCGAGCAGACCGTCGCCGCGATCTGGTGCGAGGTGCTCGAGCGCGACCGCGTCGGCGCGACGCAGGACTTCTTCGAGCTCGGCGGGCACTCGCTGCTCGCCGCGCGCGTCGTGTCGCGCCTCTCCGCCGCGATCGGCGCGGAGCTCGAGCTGCGCGCGCTGTTCGAGGCGCCCACGGTGCGCGGCCTGGCGGCCCGCGCCGCCGCCGCGCGCGGCGGGGACGAGCTGCCCCCGCTGCCGGCGCGCGCGCCCGCCGTGGACGGCCGCCGGGAGGGGCCGCTGTCCTTCGCCCAGCACCGCCTGTGGTTCCTGCAGCGGCTGAAGCCGGAGAGCTCGTTCTACAACGTCCCCGTCGCGCTGCGGGTGCGCGGCGCGTTCGACGAGGACGCGTGGGCCGCGGCGCTGGCGGACCTCGCCGGGCGGCACGAGGCCCTGCGCACGCGCATCGCGCACGACGCCGCCGGACCGCGGCAGGTGGTCGAGCCCGCCGGGCCGGCGCCGCTCGTGCTGCACGACCTGACCGACCGCGACGAGCGCGCGCGGGCGGCCCAGCTCGACGTCCGCCTGCGCGCGGAGTGCGAGACGCCGCTGGACCTCGAGGCGGGTCCCCCCTGGCGGGCCGCCGTGATCCGGCTGGCCCCCGGGGACCGCGTCGTGACCCTGGTCGCCCACCACGCGGTCGTCGACGGCGGGTCGCTGGGCATCCTGCTGCGCGACCTCGGCGAGCTCTACGGCGCGCGGGTCGAGGGGCGCGCGGCGCGCCTCGCGCCGCTGGCGACCGGCGTCGTCGAGGCCGCGCGCTGGCAGCGCGAGCGCGTCGACGGCGAGCGCGGCGCGGCGCGGCTGGCCTG
>JAUIDW010000034.1 GCA_030428395.1 bacterium
CGCCCCGCGCCGGACGGCGGCCACCGTCCGAACCTGCTGCTGCTCGTGTGGGACACGACGCGCGCGGAGAGCCTCGCGCCGTACGGGTACGGGCGGGACACCACGCCGGGGCTGAGCGCCCTGGCGGAGAGCTCGGTCGTGTTCGAGCGGGCCCGCTCGGCCTCGCGCTTCACGCTGACCTCGCACCTGTCGATGCTCACCGGCACGTACCCGTCGCACCACGGCGCGCGCCTGACGCACCAGGCCGTCGACGAGGCGCGCACGCCCTCGGTCGCCGCGCTCCTGCGCGACGCGGGCTACCGCACCGGCGCGTTCGTGGGGACCGCCGTGCTGCGCGCGCGCAGCGGGATGCGCGCGGGCTTCGACGTGTACGGCGACCTCGTCGACCCGCCGGTCTGCGACACGGCGGCCTGGGACCTGGTCCACGACCTGCAGCTCGTCCTGGCGCAGAACGTCCCCGGCATGCGCGCCAACGGGCGGCCGCACCTGTTCCAGGACTACCAGCGCGCGGCCCCGGACGTCCTCGACGAGGCGCTGGACTGGATCCGCGACGGCGGCGACGGGCCGTGGTTCTGCCTGGTCAACATGTACGACGCGCACTGGCCGTACCTGCCGGAGGACGCGGCGCGCGCGCGCTGGGTGCGGCCGTACGGCGGACCGGTGGACGGGTACGTGTTCCGCAGCGACCGCTTCCCGGCGGGCCACCGCATGACGGCGGACGACGACGCGCACCTGCGGGACCTCTACGACGCGGAGCTGGCCCAGCTGGACGCCGCCGTGGCCCGGTTCCTCGAGGCGCTCGACCTGGACGGCTCGGGGACGGCGCTGGTGCTGACCTCCGACCACGGCGAGGCCTTCGGCGAGGGGGGCGAGTACGGGCACGAGGGCGTGCTCGAGCCGCAGCTGCGCGTGCCGCTGCTCGTGCGCGTCCCCGGGGGAGCGACGCCGCCGGGCCGGCGCGCGGACCCGGTCAGCGGCGTGGACGTGGCCCCGACCCTGCTGCGCCTCGCGGGGCTCGAGCCCCCGGCGCACGTGCTGGGGCGGGACCTGCTGGGCGAGCCGTTCCCGGACGAGCGCGCGCTGCTGGTGGAGGACCGCGACCACCTCGACCGCGACGACGTGCGCCTGGCGCTGTACCGCGGCGACTGGAAGCTCCTGCGCCTCGGCGCGCGCCCCGAGGAGGCCACCTACCAGCTGTTCGACCTGGCGGAGGACCCGGTGGGGCTCGCGGACGTCGCCGCGGAGCATCCCGGGCGCGCGGAGGAGCTGCGCGCCGACCTGGACGCGCTGCGCGGGCTCTGGGAGCGCGGGGGGGACGCCGGGGCGACCGCGGAGGACAACGCGGCCGCGCTGCGGGCGCTGGGCTACCTGTAGCCGCGCGCGCTCACCAGCCGGGGCCCTCCGCGAAGACCTGCTCGCGCAGCGCGGGCAGCTCGCCGCGCGGGATGGCGGCGCGGATGCGCTCGAACAGCCGGTGGAACGTGCGCAGGTTGTGCAGCGAGATCAGCACGGCCCCGAGGATCTCGTCGGACTTGCAGAGGTGGCGCACGTAGCCGCGGCTGAAGCCGCCCGCGCAGGCGGGGCAGTCGCAGCCCTCCTGCAGCGGCCGCGGGTCGCGGGCCCACTGGCGGTTGCGCAGGTTGATGCGGCCCTCCGGCGTGAAGGCCTGGTGCGTGCGGCCGTGGCGCGTGGGCGTGACGCAGTCGAACATGTCGACGCCCTGCTCGATCGCGTCGAAGAAGTCGAGCGGGGTGCCCACGCCCATCAGGTAGCGCGGGCGGTCCTCGGGCAGCAGCGGCGTCGCGGCCGCCACGGCCGCGCGCATGGCGCCGCGGTCCTCGCCGACGCTGACGCCCCCGATGGCGGTGCCGACCAGGTCGTGGGCCAGCACGGCCTCGACCGAGCGCGCGCGCAGGTCCTCGAAGGCGCCGCCCTGGACGATGCCGAACAGCGCGCGCCCGGTCTCCAGGCCGCCGCGCTCGCGCCAGCGCGCCACGCAGCGGTCGAGCCAGCGGTGCGTGCGGTCGGTCGCGTCCTCCACCAGGGCGCGGTCGAGCGGGTCCCGCGGGCAGTGGTCGAAGGCCATGATCACGTCCGCGCCGAGGGTCATCTGGACGTCGGTGGCGGACTCGGGGCCCAGGCGGACGCGGCTGCCGTCGACGATCGAGGGCAGCTCGACGCCGTCCTCGCCGACGCGCGCGTCGCGCGCCAGGCTGAAGACCTGGTAGCCGCCGGAGTCGGTCAGGATCGGGCCGTCCCAGCCCATGAACCCGTGCAGGCCGCCGAGGGCCGCGACGGTCTCCTCGCCCGGCCGCAGGTGCAGGTGGTACGTGTTCGCCAGCACCATGCGCGCGCCCAGCGAGCGCAGCCGGTCGGGCAGCACGCCCTTCACGGTGCCCTTGGTGCCCACCGGCATGAAGATCGGCGTCTCGACCGAGCCGTGGGGCGTGTGGAACACGCCGGTCCGCGCGCGGGTGTGCGCGCAGCGGGCGTGCACCTCGAACCCGAAGCCCGCCGTCGTCGCTCGCGGGATCGCGGTCACGGAACGCGCTCCGCGTCGGGCAGCCGGGCGAGCTCCGCGCGGGTGTAGTAGTTCAGCAGGATGCGCTCGGCCGGGTACCCGCGCGTGGCGAGCTCGCGCGCGCCGGTCTGGCACAGGCCCACGCCGTGGCCGCGGCCGAGTCCCGCCAGCGCCAGGCCGGCCTCGATCGGCGCGCCCGGGGGCGGCGAGGTCGCGACCACGCGCGCGCTGGGCACCTCGACGGTGCCGAGGACCTCGCGGATGCGCTGGAACGGCACCGTGCGCGCGGCGCGGTCCCCGCGGACCTCGACGTCGAGCCAGCGGCCGCCGGCGTCCAGGCGCGTCGGGCGCAGCGCGCGGACGTGGTCGCCCACGGCGAGCGCGCGCGCGAGGGCGTCGAGGCGCTCGGGCTCGAGCTCGAGGCGCCAGGCGACGCGGCCGCGCCACGTCCCCGGTCGCGGGGTGGCGCGCTCCTCCGCGGCGATCCACACGCAGGGTCCGCAGCTCGCCGCGGGGTACACGAACGGCGCGGCCTTCGGGAACACGTCCAGCAGGCGCGCGGTCCGCCCGCCGCAGGCGGCGGAGTAGCGCGCGTCGAGCAGGCGTCCGTCCTGGACGAGCACGCGCCCGCGCGTCGCGGCGACCGCGGCGCGGACGCGCGCGGCGACGGCGCGCTGGGCCTCGCTGGCGTCGAGGTCGGGAATCCCCGCGTACACCTGGTCGCGCACGTCGTCCCACACGAACGGGTCGCCCGTGCGGTCGAGGGCGGCGCGCAGCGCGTACGTGCGCGCGGCCACGGCCTGCGCCTCGAGCTCCGCGGGGGGCGCGGACCACACCGGCAGCTCGGCGGCGACGACGCAGGCGACGTACTCCTCGAGCGGCGCGACGTTGCGCACGTCCAGGCCGCCGCCGGCGCGGGGCCGGAACTCGAGGACGCCCACGTAGCGCCGGTCGCCCACGGTCCACGGGCGCTCGAGCGTGGCCGGCGGGAGCCGCAGCAGGCGGCTCGCGGTCGTCGGCCGCTCGCCGGTCACGCCGGACGCGCGCACGTCGTCGCCGACGCGGTCGACGACCACCTGGACGCCGGACGGGGAGCGCAGCTCGATCCGCTCCGCGCCCTGCCAGGCCGCGAGGCGCACGACCACGGGCGCGGTGGACACCGGCAGCGCGGAGGCCGCGCCGCGCGCGGGCGTCCGGGCCGGGGCGGGGGAGGTCGGCGGGGCGCGCTCCGCGTCGAGCTCGGCGGGGCGGCTCCAGTCCGGCCGCGCGCGCGGCGCGCAGGCGGCGAGCGCGGCGACCGCGACCCCGGCGAGGAGCGCGGCGGCCGGAGCCGGCCGGCGGAGGCGGCGGGTCGAGGGGTGGGAGGCGGGCACGGCGTCGCCGAGCCTAGCCTCCCCGGGCGGCAGTTCCACCGCGGCGGGCGCGGGCGCTCAGTCGAAGAGCCCCGGCGCGTCCGGGGCCTGGCCCGGCTCCAGGTCGAGGGCGGCGTAGCCCTCCGGCGTGAGGACGCGGCCGCGCGCGGTGCGCAGCAGGAGGCCCTCGCGCAGGAGGTGCGGCTCGAAGACCTCCTCGATGGTGTCCTCGGCCTCGCCGACGCCGGCGGCGAGCGTCTTGAGCCCGACGGGGTCGCCGCCGCCGCGCGCGAGGAAGGCCAGGATGCGGCGGTCCATCTCCTCCAGCCCGTGCTCGTCGACGCCGAGGCGCTCGAGCGTCGCGACCGCCAGGTCCTCGTCGATGCGCCCCGTGCCGCGCACGACCGCGAGGTCGCGCGCGCGCCGCAGGAAGCGGTTGGCGATGCGCGGGGTGCCGCGGCTGCGCGCGGCGAGCCAGCGCGCGCCCCCGGGGTCGAGCTCGACGCCGACGATGCGCGCCGAGCGCGCGAGCACGTCGACGAGGTCCTCGGTCGGGTACGGCGTCAGGCGCTCGAAGTGCCCGAAGCGGCCGCGGAACGGGGCGGAGAGCAGCCCCTCGCGGGTCGTGGCGCCGACCAGCGTGAAGCGCTGCAGCTTCAGCGCGACCACGCGCGCGTGCGCGCCCTGGTCGAGCGTCAGGTCGACGCGGAAGTCCTCCATCGCGGAGTAGAGGTACTCCTCCACGGTGGGGGGGACGCGGTGGATCTCGTCGATGAACAGCACGTCCCCGCGCGCGAGCTGCGTCAGGATCCCGACCAGGTCGCGGGCGCGCTCGAGCGCCGGTCCCGTCGTCGTGTGCAGCTTGGTGCCGAGCTCGTGCGCGAGGATGCGCGAGAGGCTCGTCTTGCCGAGCCCCGGCGGGCCCGAGAGCAGGACGTGGTCGGGCGGCTCGCCGCGCGCGCGGGCGGCCTTGATGGCGACGCGCAGGTTCTCGAGCACGCGCCGCTGGCCGACGAACTCGTCGAAGCGGCGCGGGCGCAGCTCGTTCTCCAGGTCCTCCTCGGCGGCGAAGGCGGCGCCCCCGGAGCCGGGGCCGTCGAGGTCGTCGTCGACCCCCGGCGGGCCGGGGTCGTCGAGGGCGTCGGGGTCGAAGACGGACTCGGAGCGGCTCATCGGCCCGGAGGATAGCCCCGTCCGGGACGACCCGGAACGACGACGGGGCGCGGCGACGTCGCGCCCGCGACGTCGCGCGCGGCGGCGCGGGCGGTCGGCGCGCCTGCGTGCGATGCCGCACGGACCCCTGCGCTCATCCCCGCGGTCCGCGCGGCCCGCCTCGGCGGCGCGGGCCACCCTGGCGGGCCCGGGGGCGCGCTAAGCTGCTGCGGGCAAGGGGTTAAGCGCCTCGGGTCGAAGTCGGCCGGCGGCCGCAACGCACCGGGCACGGAGCTTGTTCCACGGGAGTCCGGATCTTCCGAGGTTCCACCGGCTCCTCCCGCTCGGCCGGTGCGCCGTCTCCCGGTCGCCGTCCGTCGGACCGTTCGCGGTCCCCGGAGCCTCCCCAGGGCCGCGGGACCCGGGCATTGCCCGGTCGGGGACACTAAACTGCCCAGTTCCGACCTCGAGACGACCCCACCGCGACCCCCCGAGGCGCTCCCTGCCATGACGTCCCATTCCTCCTCCGCCTCCCTGCGTCCCCTCCGTGCCCTCGGCCTCGCCGTGGCCGGTTCCACCGCGCTCCTCGCCGCCTCCTGCGGCGGCGGAGGCGGCGGCAGCGGGGGATCGAACGCCCAGGTGACGGTCGTCGAGATCGCGCACGGGTTCGGCCTGCTGGTCCCGCACTCGGTGTTCGTGCCGAACGCGAGCGGGTTCCCGACGCAGCAGCTCGTCACGATCCAGAACACGCAGGACCTGATCGACAACGTCCGGTTGACGAACCCGGTCCTGCCGCCGGCGACGTGGCCGGTGAACCCCGTGCTGCCGAACGGTCTCGGCGGCAACCACTTCATCTACGCGCGCCTCTCGCAGCCGATCGACGTCGACTCCGTGCTCGACCCCTCGCCCTCGGGCCAGGCGAACTCCGGTCTGACGGGCACCATCACGGTCGTCGGCATCGACCCCGTCAGCGGGTCGTCGATCCCGGTCAAGGGTCGCGCCTTCATCGGCGGCCAGACCTACTCCGGCGCCGCGACCGGCAGCCCGCCGCAGCTGCAGCTGCAGCCGTGGGTGACGGCGGGCCTGGGCGGCGTCCCGATCGCCAACCCGGCCGTCGACAACGACAACGACGGCATCCCCGACGGCCTGGGCTTCCCGGGCACGCAGGACAACACGAGCTTCCAGGGCGAGAACGTCCTGGCCCTGCCGCAGACGTTCGTGTTCGTCGCGGACACCGACGGCGACCTGACGACGCACGAGACGTTCCCCGCCGGCCTGCAGATCAAGCTCAAGGCCACCCGCGCGGTGACCGGCGCCGGCGGGATCGCGCTGCGCAACCAGGCGGTGGCCTCGACCACCGTCGGCCCCGACGTCATCCCGCCGCGCGGCAAGGTCAACTCGCCCATCGACGGCGCCCAGTCGGTCGACCCCCTGACGACCGTCGAGCTCGAGTTCACCGAGCCCGTCCAGCCGCTCTCGGTCGGCCCGCTGCCCACCGGCGCGCCGCCGCAGCTGAGCTCCGCCGTCACGGTCAGCTTCGGGCCCCCGGCGGCGAGCGTGACGGTGCCCTTCTCGGCCCAGCCGATCAGCGCCTTCGACCTGTCGACCTACCGGCTGACGATGGCGTTCAACTTCCCCGGCTCGGGGCCGAACCAGTTCCAGTGCGGGACCTTCAACCGCGTCCAGGTCGACCTCAACGCCGACCAGACGCAGGACATGGTCCTGAACCTGAACACGGCGACCGTCCAGTCGGAGTTCTTCACCGGCGAGGGCCCCGGCCTCGTGAACGCGCCCGTCGTCCCCGACGCGATCTACGTGACGCGCGGCGGCGCCACCCCGGGGATCTCCGTGGTGGACCTGAACGGCTTCGGGCAGTCGACCGGCAACCCGACCTTCAACCCGTCGCAGCCGATCGAGGGCAACACCAACTTCCCGAACAACCCGAACGTCCTGCTGCAGGGCTCGCTGATCCGGCCGCCGCTGCAGGTGGGCTCGTGCACGATCGACGGCGGGTCCGCGGGGGTCTTCACGCTGACCACGGACAGCAACCTGGACACCCTGCTGGTGAAGCCGCCGCTCATCACGTCCATCGGCGAGATGATGATCGGCCAGCCGCTGGACACGACCTTCAACAACGGCCAGGACCCGACCGGCTGCCAGTCGGGCGGCGGCAACCTGTGCGCCATCCTCGGCAAGAAGGTCGTGGCCGTCGTCCAGAACACGCTGGACACGACGCGGCCGCCGACGCCCTTCGAGGTTCCCCTGCAGGTCGACCCCGGCGCGCCCAACACGCCGTCGTGGGCGCCGCACCCCAACCCGCCGCCGCTGGTCTTCCCGCCGCTCTGCCTGTCGCCCTTCATCGGCGGCCAGGAGGTGACGTCGATCGAGACCATCTGCCCGCCGCCGCCGCAGACGCCGTTCCCCAACTGCCTGGGCCTGACGAACCTGCTCGTCCCCGGCGACCCGTTCGGCAACCCCTCGCTGGGCGTGCCGCCCAGCGGCCTGCTGACCGACGGCCAGAACAACTTCATGCTCGGCCCCGGCGTCCCGGGCCAGCAGCTCGCCCTCTGCAACGACTACATGATCCGTCAGCAGATCGGGCACTTCCTGTACATGATCGACCGCGCGCGCCAGGAGCTCGTGGTCCTGAACAGCAACCGGATGACGGTCGTCGACCGCATCGCGCTGCCGGACCCGACGTCGCTGGCGATGTCGCCGAACGTCGACTTCCTGGCGGTGACGAACCAGAACGCCGACACGGTCTCGTTCGTCAACATCGATCCGCAGTCGGCCTCGTTCCACACGGTCGTGACGAACACCGTGGTCGGGCGCGGCCCGCGCGGCATCGCCTGGCAGCCCAACGGTGAGGACGTCCTCGTCTGCAACGAGCAGGAGAGCACCGTCTCGATCATCTCCGGCTTCAGCTTCGCGGTCCGCAAGGTCGTCAGCAGCCAGCTGAACCAGCCCTTCGAGGTCGCCGTGCTCGCGCGCCAGAACGCGCTGGGCTTCTTCCGGAACGTCTACTTCGCGTGGATCATCAACCGGGACGGCCGCGTGGCGCTGTTCGAGTCGGGCCCCGACGGGGTCAACGGCTGGGGCTTCGACGACATCATCGGCTCCGCGCCGTTCACGTTCCGCAACCCCAAGACCATCCGCCCGGACCTGCTGAACCTGAACGGCGCGTGCTGGATCGTCCACGAGGACGACCAGGGCAACGGCCGCGTCAGCAACCTGGTGATCGACAGCACGACCCTGGGCCAGCTCACGCTGGGCAGCGGTATCGGCAACCCGCAGCTGCGGGACCTGACCTTCGACGTCCGCGCCGAGGTGGACTCGTCGCAGCTGACGGGCATCCCGGTCGACATCGCCTTCGACAACCTGACGAACCTGTCGGTGTACACGAACAACTGGAACCAGTCGTTCAGCCCGGGCACGCCCGTCCCGGTGATCGGCAAGAGCAGCGCGAAGATCGTCACCGGCACGCCCCTGCCGACGAACTCGCCGAGCTTCATGTTGCTGTCCGTGCCGAACTCGAGCGAGGGCCCCGGCGTCCTCGACGTCATCGACATCAACAACGGTCTGCAGCGCTTCGACACGAACCCCTTCGTGGCCGGCACGCAGTCGATCCGCGTCCCGGGTGCGACGCAGCTCTCCGACTACTTCAAGCAGTGAGCGCGGCGACCCCTTCGACATCGCCTCCCGTTGACCTCCTGACTCCCCGACCCCCGGCCCGGATGCCCGCCCGGACCCTCCCCTGCAACTCCAACGAGGCATAGCGATGAAGCTCCGTATCCCCGTCGCCGCGATCGGCGGCCTCCTGGCCCTGGGCGCCTGCGGCGGAGGTGGTGGCAGCGGCAGCGGCTCGGCCGCCGCCATGACGGTGCAGGAGATCGCGCACGGCTTCGGCCTGCTCGTCCCGCACTCGATCTTCGTGCCGAACGCGAGCGGCTTTCCGACGCAGCAGCTCGTCACGATCACGTCGATCGACGACCTGATCGACAACGCCACCCTGACCAACCCCGTGCTCCCGCCGGCGACCTGGCCGGTGAACGCCGTGCTGCCCAACGGCTTCGGCGGCAACCACTTCGTCTACGCGCGGTTCAACCAGTCGATCCTGGTGGACTCGGTGCTCGACCCCTCGCCGTCGGGGCAGGCGAGCTCCGGCCTGAAGGGCACGATCACCGTGGCCGCGATCGACCCGGTCACCGGGACGTCCATCCCGGTCCGGGGGCGTGCGTTCATCGGCGGGTACACCTACGCCGGCGTCGCGACCGGCAGCCCGCCGCAGCTGCAGCTGCAGCCGTGGGTGACCCCCGGCCTGGGCGGCGTCCCGATCGCCAACCCGGCCGTCGACAACGACAACGACGGCATCCCCGACGGCCTGGGCTTCCCGGGCACGCAGGACAACACCAGCTTCCAGGGCGAGAACGTCCTGGCCCTGCCGGAGACGTTCGTGTTCGTCGCGGACACCGACGGCGACCTGACGACCCACGAGACGTTCCCCGCGGGCCAGCAGATCAAGATCGCCATCGAGCTGACCGTCCAGGGCGCCAACGGCGCCACCGTGGAGCAGCGCGGCGTGGCCAGCACCACGGTCGGCCCCGACGTCGTCCCGCCCGAGGGGCGCGTCATCTCGCCCATCGACACGGCCACCAACGTGGACCCGCTGACGACGGTCCGGATCGAGTACACCGAGCCCGTCCAGCCGCTGTCGGTCGGCCCGCTGCCCAGCAACAACCCGCCGCCGCTGAGCTCGGCCGTCAACGTCTCGTTCGGGCCCAACAACCAGAGCGTGATCGTGCCCTTCGAGTCCCAGCCGATCAGCCCGTTCGACCTGTCGACGTACGAGCTGACGATGGCGTTCAACTTCCCCGGCTCGGGGCCGGACCTGTTCCAGTGCGGGACGTACAACCGGGTGCAGGTCGACATCAACTCCGACCAGACCCAGGACCTGGTCCTGAACCTGAACCAGTCCGCGGTCCAGTCCGAGTTCTTCACCGGCGAGGGTCCCGGCCTGATCAACGCGCCGGTCGTGCCCGACGCGATCTACGTCGCGCGCACGGGGGCGACGCCCGGCCTGTCGGTCATCGACCTGAACGGCTTCGGGGCCTCGACGGGCAACCCGACGTTCAACCCGAACCTGCCCGTGGAGGGCAACTCGAACTACCCCAACAACCCGAACGTGCTGCTGCAGGGCACGCTGATGCGGCCGCCGCTCTCGATCGGGTCGTGCACCATCGACGGCGGCTCGGCCGGCGTCTTCACGCTGACCAAGGACAGCGCGCTGGACGAGCTGCTCGTGAAGCCGCCGCTCATCACGTCGGTCGGCGAGATGATGGTGGGGCAGACGCTCGACCAGGTGTTCCACAACGGGCAGGAGCCCACCGGCTGCCAGTCCGGCGGCGGGAACCTCTGCTCGATCAGCGGCCTCAAGATCGTGCGCGCGACGGTCAACACGCAGGGCAACCTGATCCCCGCCACGGGCAACAACGCCGGCGCCGCGCTGGTCGCGCAGATCCCCGGCGGCTCGAACCCCGTCAGCTGGGCGCCGCACCCCAACCCGCCGCCGCTGATCTTCCCGCCGCTCTGCCTGTCGCCTTACATCGGCGGCCAGGAGGTCTCCTCGTTCGAGAACGTGCTGCCGCCGCCCGCGGGTCCGAACCTGACCAACCTGCTGGTGCCCGGCGACCCGTTCGGCAACCCGTCGCTGAACCAGCCGCCCAGCGGTCTGCTGGCGCGCTCGCCGAACACCTTCTTCGAGGGCCCGGGCGTGGCCGGCCAGCCGATCAGCGCGTGCGTCAACTACCAGGTGCGCCAGCAGATCGGGCACTTCCTCTACATGATCGACCGCGCGCGCGGCGAGCTGGTCGTCTTCAACAGCAACCGCATGACGGTGCTGGACCGCATCGAGCTGCCCGACCCCACCTCGCTGGCGATGGGGCCGAACCTGAACTTCCTGGCGGTCAGCAACCAGAACGCCGACTCGGTGTCGTTCATCGACATCAACCCGGGCTCGTCGACCTTCCACCGCATCATCAAGACGACGATCGTGGGGCGCGGGCCGCGCGGCATCGCGTGGGAGCCGGGCAACGAGGACATCCTCGTCTGCAGCGAGGAGGAAGGCACCGTCACCATCATCTCCGCGCACGACCTCAACATCCGCAAGGTCGTCAGCGGTCAGCTCACGAGCCCGTTCGAGGTCGCCGTGTCGACCCGCCAGTCGAACCACGGCTTCTTCCGCAACGTCTACTTCGCGTGGATCCTGAACCGCGACGGGCGCGTGGCGCTCTTCGAGTCGGGTCCCGACGGCGTGAACGGCTGGGGCTTCGACGACATCATCGGGGTGGCCCCGTTCACCTTCAACAACCCCAAGGCCATCCAGCCCGACCCGCTGAACCTGAACAGCGGCTGCTGGATCGCCCACGAGCGCCAGATCCTGGCGGACGGCTCGGTCAGCCCGATCCCGGGCGGCGCGGTCTCGAACCTCGTGATCGACGCCACCTCGCAGGGGCAGCTGCCCCTCAACCAGACGGGCACGCCGCAGCTGCGCGACATGAGCTTCGACGTGCGCGCCTCGATCGGACCGGCCCAGCTGACCGGCATCCCGGTCGACCTGGCCTTCGACGACCAGGACAACTTCGGCCTGCTCCAGAACTTCTTCACGCCCTTCAGCGCGGGCGACCCGATCGAGCTCAACGGCAAGAGCATTGCGCGGCCCTCGGGCGCCACGGCCCTGCCGCGCAACCGCGCGCGCTTCCTGTTCGTGGCGGTGCCGAACTCGACGGACGGGCAGGGCGCCGTGGACGTGCTGGACCTCGACGGCGGCTTCCAGAGGTTCGACACGAACGCGTTCCAGCCCGGCGTCCAGTCGATCCGCGCCTCCGGCGTGCTCCGCCTGGGCCACTACTTCAAGCAGTGACCCGGTCCAGGCGCTGAACCGGGCGGCGCGCGCGCGTCGCCGAACCCGTGACGAACGAGGCGGCCCCCGGGGCCGCCTCGTCGTATAGTCCCCGGGCGATGCCCGACCCGGGACTCGTCCGCCACATGTTCGGCCGCATCGCCGGCCGGTACGACCTGCTGAACCGAGTGCTCTCGGCGGGCGTCGACGTGCGCTGGCGGCGCCGCACGGTGGCGGCGGCCGGCGAGCTCCGCGGCCGGGTCGTGGTGGACGCCTGCTGCGGGACGGGCGACCTGTCGCTCGCCTTCGCGCGCGCCGGCGCGCGCGTGGTGGGCGTCGATTTCACGCCCGAGATGCTGCGCCTGGCCACGCCCAAGGACCGCGGGCCGGGGGCGCCGCTGTTCGTGCACGGCGACGCGCTGGCCCTGCCGGTGGCCGACGACGCGGCGGACGTCTGCAGCGTGGCCTTCGGGCTGCGCAACACGGCCGACCCCGACGCGGGGCTGCGCGAGATGGCCCGCGTCGTGCGCCCCGGCGGGCGCGTGCTCGTGCTCGAGTTCTCGCAGCCCGAGCACCGCCTCCTGGCCCGCGCCTACGGCACGTACTTCGAGCACGTCCTGCCGCGCGTCGGCGGCTGGATCTCGGGCGACGGCGAGGCGTACCGGTACCTGCCCGCCACCGTCGGCGCCTGGCCGTCTCCCGACGAGCTGCGCGCGCGGTTCGAGGCGGCGGGCCTGGTCGACTGCGGCTTCGCGCGCCTGACCGGCGGCATCGCGTGCCTGCACTGGGGGAGGGTCGTCCGCGCATGACCTTCCAGGAGCCCGACGCGGAGACCCCGTCGCTCGCGCCGCCCGGCGAGGACCGCACCGGCCTGGCGCTGGGCTTCCTGGCGATGGTGCCCATGTTCTTCGTGTACGAGTGGGCCCTGCTCGAGACGGACGGGACGCGCCGCAACGCCGCCGAGCTCGCCCTGGGCCTCGCCTTCGAGCGCCTGCTGGGTCCCTGGGCCTTCGCCGCCCGCATCGCCACCCTGGCCGCCTGCGCGCTCGTCGCCTTCGGGTGGCTGCGCCGGCGCGGCGTCCCGGTGCGCGAGGGCCTCTCCCGCATCGTGTTCGAGGGCCTCGTCGGCGCCGTCGCGCTCGGGCCGATCCTCGCGCTGGCCTTCGACCTGCTGGGGGACCTGGCGCCGCCGCTCGAGCTGCGCTGGGAGATCCCCGCGCGCGCGCCGAACCTCGCGCGCGCCGGCCTGCTGCTGGGGGGCGGCGCGTACGAGGAGCTGCTCTTCCGCGTGGGCCTGTACAGCCTGGTGTACCTGGCCGTCGCGAAGCTGCTGCGCGCGCCGGGCGAGGGCCTCGGGGCCCGCCGGCTCGCGTCGGAGGGCGCCGCGCTGCTCGTCTCGTCGATCGCCTTCAGCCTGTTCCACCTGCGCGCCGTGACGAGGTTCCTGGGCGCCGGCGGCGAGGAGTTCGAGCCGGGGGTCTTCACCTGGCGCGCGCTCGCGGGCATCCTGCTCGCGGTGCTCTTCCGCTGGCGCGGGCCGGGCGTGGCCGCCTGGACGCACGGCGTCTTCAACGTCGCCCTGCTGCTCGGCATCGGCCCCGAGACCTGAGTTGCCGCGCCGCGCACTCCCGCGATGCACGCCACGCTCCCGCACGTCCCGCCGCTCCAGCCCGCTCCGCCCGGGCCCGCCGGAGGCCGCCGCCCGTGACGCGGCTCTTCGTCGGCATCACCGGGGCGAGCGGGCACCGCTACGCCGAGCGCCTGCTGCTGGCGCTGACGGCCTCCGGCTGCGACGTCGACGTCGCGCTGACCGAGGCCGGCGCGAAGGTGCTGCGGCACGAGCTGGGCGTCGACGCGGGGCGCCACGGCGAGCGCCTGGCCCTGGCGCTCCCGGGCTGGCTCGGGGAGGAGGCGGCCGCGCGGATCCGCGTGTTTCGCCAGGACGCGGTCGAGGCGCCGCCGTCCTCGGGCACGTCGCTGACGGGCGGGGCGATCCTGTGCCCGTGCAGCATGGGGACGCTCGCCCGCGTCGCCGCCGGCTTCAGCTCGAACCTGGTGGAGCGGGCGGCCGACGTCGCGCTGAAGGAGGGCCGGCGCCTCGTCGTCGTCCCGCGCGAGACCCCGCTCTCGGAGATCCACCTCGAGAACCTGCTGCGCCTCGCGCGGCTGGGCGCGATCGTGCTGCCGGCGATGCCCGGCTTCTACCACGACCCGCACACCGTCGAGGACCTCGTGGACCACGTGGTCGGGAAGATCCTCGACCGCCTGCGGATCGAGAACGCCGTCGGCGCGCGCTGGAAGGGGCTGAAGGAGCCGCCGCGCGAGGCAGGGACCGAGCCGCCGGGTGCCGGGGGGCGTGACGGGGCGGACGCCGGGTCGGACGGCGGCGCGCCGTGAGCTCCGCGGCCCCGGCCGGCGGAGTCGCGGGCTACCTGCGGCTCGTCAAGTTCAGCCACTCGGTCTTCGCGCTGCCGTTCGCGCTGCAGGCGGCGTGGCTGGCGGCGGGCGGCGTCCCCCCGCTCGGGACGCTGGCCTGGATCGTCGTGTGCGCCGTCGCCGCGCGGACCGCCGCGATGGGGTTCAACCGGCTCGTCGACCGGCGCCTCGACGCGGAGAACCCGCGCACGCGCGGGCGCGAGCTGCCGCGCGGCGCCGTCGGCGTGCCGGGCGCCGTGACCCTGACCGCGGTGGCCGCGGCGGTGTTCGTCGCCGGGGCCTTCGCGCTGAACCCGCTGGCCGGGCGCCTCTCCTTCCCGGTGCTCGCCGTGCTGCTGGGCTACAGCTACACGAAGCGCTTCACCTGGGCCGCGCACCTGGTGCTCGGCCTGGCGCTGGCGCTGGCGCCGCTGGGGGCGTGGATCGCCGTGCGCGGCGACCTGCAGGGAGACCTGGCGCCGCCGCTCCTGCTGGCCGCCGCCGTGCTGGTCTGGGTCGCGGGGTTCGACCTGATCTACGCCTGCCAGGACGCCGAGTTCGACGCGCGCCGCGGGCTCCACTCGATCCCGGCGCGGTTCGGCCCGGCCGTCGCCCTGCGCACGTCGCGCGCCTTCCACGCGCTGACCGTGCTGCTGCTCCTCGCCCTGACGTGGCGGGCGGGCCTGGGCTGGATCTTCGCGGTCGCGGTGGTGCTGGCCGCGGCGCTGCTGCTGTGGGAGCACTCCCTGGTGTCCGCCGACGACCTCTCGCGCGTCGACGTGGCCTTCTTCACCGCCAACGGCTGGATCGGCGTCGGCCTGTTCGCCGGGATGGCGCTGGACCTCGCCCTGCTCGGCTAGCGGGCGCGGCGCGCGTCGCGGCGCAGGTTGCGCCGGAGCCGGTCCAGGTCCGCCGGGGCCGAGTCGTCCCACCGGGAGAGGTCGTAGACCTCGACGGACGGCTCCTCCTGGACCGGCGGACCGCAGCGCAGGCGGAGCAGGTTGCGCGCGAAGCGCGTCCTCCAGCGCAGCTCCCGCCGCCGGGGGCCGCGCAGCCGGGGAGGGAGCGTCTCCAGGAGGTCGGCGTGCAGCAGCGCGAACCGCGCGCCGCTGTCGCGCACGGCCTCTCCGTCGAGCAGGTTCACGACGTTGCGCTGACCGCTCAGCCAGTGACCGCCCGGCGGGCGCAGCACGCCCAGCCGGACCCACAGCCCGTGCCAGCGCTGCGCCCGCCCGTGCGACGACAGCTCGACGAGCTCGGACGGGACGGGGCAGACGATCACGCACGCGCCCTCCGACTCCTGGCGCACGCGGGCGTAGAGCGGCGAGGGCACCGGCGCGGGGGCGCGCTCCGCGAGCAGGGCGTCGCGGCTGGTCCGGAAGCTGTCGGGGTCGCGGCGGAGGAGGCGCGCGGGCGAGCCCAGCCAGACGCCGGCCACCAGCGCGGCGGCGGCGGCCACCGCCACGGGCGCCGCGCGACGGCCGGCGAGGAGCTCGTCCGCGGCCCCCGCGCAGGTGGCGGCGAGCACCACGAGGTGGGGCAGCGCCACGAGCAGGTACCGCGTCCAGGCGTGGGCCGTGCCGGCGGGGCTCGTCGACCACACGCCGGCGACCGTGGCGAGCACGGCGCCGGCACAGGCCGCCGCGAGCGGCGGGTCGCGCCGCCAGGCGACGGCCGTCCCGGCCAGTCCGAGCCCACCCAGCGCGACGCCGAGCGCGGGTACGCCCGCGCCGAACGAGGCGGCCACGACGCCGAGCGTCGAGCGGTCCCAGCGGCCCGCGCCGAGCTTGTCGCCGTGCACCTCGATCCAGGAGGGCAGGCCGGGGCCGAGCAGCAGCAGTCCCGTCACGCCGAACGCGACGAGCGCCCAGGCGAGCTCTCGCCGGGGCACGCCCTGGCGCCGCCCCGTGACTGCGGCGACCACGAGCACCGCCGTGACCGGGAACAGCGTGAACACCTGGAAGAACACCGCGGCGGCGGCGGTGACTCCGAGCAGGATGCTGCGGGGGCGCGTGCCGGACCCTCGCCAGCGATCCCAGACGACGAGCGTGCCGAGCGTGAGGAACAGCGCCAGCGAGTACGGGCGCGCCAGGATCGAGTAGTAGACGAACGGGGGCCAGATCGCGAGCAGCGCGGCGGCCAGCAGCGCGGCGGGCCGGCCGATGCGCGGCGCGAGGCACCAGCCCAGGAGCGGGAGCAGGGCACCCGCGACGATCCCGGGCAGGCGCAGCGTGACCTCGTCGAGCGCGTCCCACCGCAGGAGCATCCACGCGTAGAGCGTCAGGGGCGTGGAGCTGTCCGCCGTGGAGTGCGAGGTCGCGATCGCGAGCGGGTCGAGCCCGCTCGCCACGCGGATCGCATGGAGCTCGTCGTGCAGCAGCAGCAGGTGGGGCAGGCCGCGCAGCCGCACCCACCAGCCCGCGGCGAGCACCCCCGCCAGCGCCACGAGCAGCAGCGCGCGAGCCTCCCGCGGCCGGGGTCGCGCGGCGTCGAGCGGGCGGTCCTCGTGGGGGAGCACCATCGGGGGTGCCGCGGCGTGGGGCGCGGCACCGCGCCGGAGCTGCCGGTCGCCGGGGCCCGCGGGGCGCGGCGCCGGCCACCCGTTCGCTGCGGCTCCCCATGGTAGGCGAGCCGCGGTCCGAGCGGGGGTCGCGGCGGACCGGGGGCGCTCCGCGTCCCTTCCGGTCGACCGCGCGCTGGGGCACAATCGCCCCGCCATGGCCAAGGAGCCCCCGCCCCAGAAGGTCCTCGCGCAGCTCGAGGCCGCCCTCGAGCGCGGCCTGCCGCCGGGGGCGGTGCTGCGCGGCGAGGAGTCCTGGTACCGCGCCCGGGCCCGCGACCGGCTGGTCGAGGCCGCGCGCGCCGCGGGTCTGGACGTCGCCCAGCACGACGTCGGCGACCCGGACTTCGACGTCCAGGGCCTGCACGCGGACCTGGGCGGCGGCTCGCTCTTCGCGACGCGCAGGCTCGTGGTCCTGCGCAACGGCACCGGCGACGGCGACCTGCTGCGCAAGGCGGGCTCGAAGGACTCGCCCGTGACGCGCTCGCTGCTGCGCGCGCTGGCGGACGCGGACGGCGGCCACGTCGTGGTCGTCGAGGCGCCCGGCCTGCGCGCGGACCACGCCGTCGCGAAGGCCGTGAAGAAGGCGGGCGGGGAGGTGCTGTCGTTCCGCCGGCTGTGGGACACGCCCTCGCCCTGGAACCCCGACCCCCGGCGCGTCGAGCTCGTCGAGTGGATCGTCGCCCACGGCCGCGCCCTCGGCGTGCGCCTGAAGGCGGAGGAGGCGATGGTGCTCGCCGCGGCGACCGGCAACGACCTGGCCGCGCTGGACCGCGAGGTGCGCAACGTGCGCGAGGTCGGCACCGCCGGGCTGGCCGCGGCCGCCGAGCGCCGCGGCGCGTCGAAGCCCTGGCCCGTGGCCGACGCGATGTGCGCCGGCGACCTGGCGGCGGCGCTGCCGGGGATCGAGGGCCTGTTCCGCGGCGGGTTCCAGGAGAAGGGCGGGCGGCGCCTGCTCGACGCCCAGGGGCTGCTGGCGATGCTGTTCGGCTCGGCCCGCAAGCGCATCCACGGGGGCCTCGCCGGCGAGGCCGCCCGCAACGCGCCCGAGCGCCCGCGCGAGCAGTGGCTGGGCATGGCCCACGACCTGGCGGCGGCCGAGCGGCGCACCCGCAGCGGCGTCGACCTGGACGAGAACGACCTCTTCGCCCTGGCCCTGCGCTGGCGCCGGGCCCGCGGGCGGCGGGGCTAGGTCCGGCTCGCGGCGCCGGCCCCGTTCAGTCCGGCGCGGCGCGCGTGTAGGATCCGCCCATGGCGCGCGGCGGCGAGGAATCCGGGCTGGGGCAGGCCGAGGCGATCATCCGCCCGCTGCCCGAGCTGGTGCGCAACCAGATCGCCGCCGGCGAGGTCATCGAGCGCCCCGCGTCGGTCGTCAAGGAGCTCTTCGAGAACGCCCTCGACGCCGGCGCGCGCGAGGTGCGCGTCGACCTCGAGGAGGGCGGGGTGCGCCTCGTCCGCGTGGCCGACGACGGCCGCGGGATGGGACCCGCCGACCTGCGGCTGGCCTTCGCGCCGCACGCGACGAGCAAGCTGCGCGCCGTCGACGATCTCGACCACATCGCCACGCTCGGCTTCCGCGGCGAGGCGCTGGCGTCGATCGGCTCGGTCGCGCGCTGCCGGATCTACTCGCGCCCCGCGGCCGAGCTGCTCGGCTGGGCCGTGGAGAACGAGGGTGGGCGCGTCTCCGAGCCGCGCGAGACCGGCGGCCCCGCGGGCACGCACGTCGAGGTGCGCGACCTGTTCTACAACACCCCGGCGCGCCGGCGCTTCCTGAAGCGCACGGCCACCGAGCTGGGGCGCTGCCTGGACGTGATCCAGCGCCTGACGCTGGCCCACGACGAGCTCGGCGTGGCGGCGACGCACGACGGCCGCCGCGTGCTCGACGTCGAGGCCGGCATGGGCTTCCGCGAGCGCATCCGGCGCGTGTTCGGGGCCGAGCTGGCGGACGCGCTCGAGCCGGTCGAGGCCCGCGACGGCGACACGGTGCTGACGGGCTTCGTCGCGCCGCCGCGCTTCGCGCGCGCCGACACGTCGCGCCAGCTCTGGCTGCTCAACGGCCGGCCGGTGCGCGACAAGGTGCTGATCCGCGTGCTGCGCGAGGGCTTCCGCGGGCACCTCGAGCACGGCCGGCACCCCGCGGCGTTCCTGCGGCTCGCGATGGACCCGGCGCGGGTGGACGTGAACGTGCACCCGGCCAAGGCCGAGATCCGGCTGCGCGACGAGCGGCGCACCTTCGGCTTCCTCGTCAACGCCCTGCGCGAGGCGCTGCGGCGCTCCGACATGGCGACGCCCGGCCAGGTCCTGCTCGACCGCGCGGCGCGGCGCGACCCCGCGCCCGGCGCGACGCTTCCGGACCCCGGCCCCCTGCGGCGCCCGGACCCGCGCGAGCGGCCCGGCGACGACGAGCTGCGCGTGTACGAGGTCCCGGGACGGCCGCTCGAGCTGCGCGAGCGCGAGGACGCCGGGCCAGCGGGGGCAGCTCCCGCGCCGCCGGGCACGGAGCCCGCCGACCCCGCGGGCGGCTGGGCGGCCTCCGACGACGTGCGCGGCCCGTTCGTCGTCGTGGACCGGACCTACATCGTGCGGGCGCTGCCCGACGGGCTCGAGATCGTCGACCAGCACGCGCTGCACGAGCGCGTGACCTTCGAGGAGCTGAAGGCCGAGCTCGAGCGCGGACCCCTCGAGGTGCAGCGACGCCTCGTCCCCGAGCTCGTCGAGGTCACGCGCGCCGAGGCGCGGCGCCTCGAGGAGCACCTGCCCGCCCTGGAGTCCGCCGGGCTCTGCTTCTCGGTGTTCGGCCCGACGACGATCGCCGTGCAGGGACTGCCGGTGCGCCTGCGCCGGCCCGGCCCCGAGGAGCTGGTGCGCGTCGTCCTCGACCTGATCGAGCGCACCGGCCGCGTCCCGGAGGGCGTGGCGCTGCTCGAGGAGGTGCTGCACAGCGCCGCCTGCCGCGGCTCGGTCATGGCCGGGGACACGCTGTCCCAGGACGAGATCGAGAGCCTGCTGCGCCGCGCCGCGCGCATCCCGGAGGCGCAGACGTGCCCGCACGGACGGCCCACGCGCGTGCGCTTCGCGAAGCTCGACCTCGAGAAGGCCTTCCACCGCAAGTAGCGGCGGGCGCGCGTCGCGGGGCCCTCAGGCGCGCGCGGCGAGCTGCGCGAGGATCGCGTCGGCCTGGCCGCCCGGGTCCTTCGTCTCGATCGCCTCCTCGACGCGGCCGTCGGGACCGATCACGTACGTGATCCGGCGGGCGAAGGGCGCCTCGGCGCCGGCGCACGCGCGGTACGCGAGCCCCAGGGCGCGGTCGGGGTCGGACAGCAGCCGGTAGGGGAAGCCGTGCTTCTCCGCGAAGGCGCGGTTGGCCTCCACCGGGTCGAACGAGACGCCGAGCACCTCGACGCCGCGCGCCTCGAAGTTCGGGGTTCGGTCACGGAACCCCTGCCCCTGCAGCGTTCACCCCGGCGTGCTCGCCTTGGGGTAGAACCACAGCACCACGCGGCGGCCGGCGAGGTCCGCGAGGCGCACGGTCTCGCCGCGGTGGTCGACGGCCTCGAAGGCCGGCGCCTGCGTTCCGGGCGCGAGCAGCGGCAGGTTGCGTCCGCGCCACAGCGCGGCGAGCTTGCGCAGCACCATGCCCCCAGGCTAGCGGCGGGGCGCCCCTCCGGAAAGGCGCCCGCGCGCCGCGACCCCGTGCCGGGTGCCGGGGGCGTCAGGGGCGGAAGTCGTCCGGCCCGAGCGCGGGGCGCAGGCTGCCGCCCTCCAGCAGCCAGAGCTCGAGCGACGGCTTGTCGGCGTAGCGCCAGCCGGCGTCGGTCAGGTCGCCGGGACGGTGCGTGCGCACCTCGCCGGGGACCTGGAAGCCGTCCATCGCGCGGTAGCGCCGCAGGTCGATCAGGAGCGACGAGCTGGCCCGCGGGCGGCCGTCGACCTCCTCGGCGATCGTGGCGAGCGCGGCCAGGCCGGTGGTCCGGTCGAGGCCGAGCTGGACGCGGAACAGCGGCTCCGCCTCGCCGTCCTCGCCGCGCGGCGAGGCCTCGAGGCGCACCACCCGCAGGTCGGGGCTGCGCAGGGTGATCCACTCGAGCTCCGCCGCCCGCTTCGCCAGGGCCTCGGGCAGCGCGTCCGGCGGCGCGGGGAGCGCGGCCAGGTCCTGCACGCGGATCTCGGCGGGGTTCGAGAGCGCGGTGAAGTTGCGCGCGATGGCGGCGCGCTCGGCCAGCTCGCGCCGGTCCTCCGCGTAGTCGCGTCCCTTCAGCTCGATGACGCGGCCCTCCTCGAGCGCGAAGTCGCCGTCCGGTCCGCGCATGCGCTCGCGGTCGTTGCGCAGCGTCGTGCGCACCCAGCCGGGCGCGAGGTAGCGGAAGCGCGCGGCGTCGAAGTCGTTCGTCTGGGCCGGCCGCGGGCGCGCGCGCCCGTCGAAGTGCAGGTCGAAGGCGCGGATCGGCTCGCCGGCCGCCTCGGCCTTCACCGCGGCGGCGAGCAGCCGGTCCCACGCGGCGCGGGCCGCGTCGGGCGCGACGTCCGCCGCGCCGGTCGTGGCCGGGTCCTGCGCGGGCTGCTGCCGACGGGGGGCGGCGGCGGCGGACGCGGCGAGGGCGAGCAGGAGCACCAGCGGTGCGAGGGGCGAGGTCTTCATGCGGGCTCTCCCGGGGGAACGGGCCACGGTCGCAGCAGGGTACGGAACGCGCGCCGGGCCGCGAGCGCGGGCGGCCCTACAATCCGCGCCATGGACGCCAGCGCCCCCGCCGACGAACCCGCCCCGGCCCCCGCGCCCGGCGGCGCGGGCGACGCGGGCGCCGACCCCGAGCCCCTGCGCGTGCTCGTCGGGACGACGGCCTCGGGCAAGACCGCGCTGTCCCTGGAGGTGGCCGAGCGCGCCGGCGCCGAGATCGTCTCGATGGACTCCATGCTCGTGTACCGCGGCATGGACGTGGGCACGGCCAAGCCGGACGCCGCCGAGCGCGCGCGCGTCCCGCACCACCTGCTCGACCTCGTCGACCCCGCGGAGCGCTACGACGTGCAGCGCTGGCTCGCGGACGCGGAGGCGGCGCTGGCGGACGTCGCGCGGCGCGGGCGGCGCGCCCTCCTGGTGGGCGGCACGGCGCTCTACCTCAAGGCGCTCCTGCGCGGGCTGTTCGACGGCCCGCCACCCGACCCGGCGCTGCGGGCGCGCGTGCGCGAGCGCGTGGCGGCGCTCGGGCCGGCGGCCAGCCACGCGGAGCTCGCCCGCGTGGACCCCCGCAGCGCGGCGCGCATCCACGCGAACGACGCGCGCCGCGTCGCCCGCGCCCTGGAGGTGCTCGAGCAGACCGGCCGCGCGCTGTCGGACTGGCAGGACCAGTGGGGCTGGCACGGCGCCGCGCGCGGCGCGCGTCCCGCGATCGTCGTCGGCCTCGAGGTCGACCCCGCCGGCCTCGACGAGCGCATCCGCGCCCGCACCCGCGCGATGCTCGCGGGCGGCTGGCTCGACGAGGTGCGCGCCGTCCGCGCCGGCCGCGGCTTCGGCCCGACCGCGTCCCAGGCCCTGGGGCTCTCCGAGGTGCTCCGGCTCGACGCCGGCGAGCTGACCGAGGAGGACTGCGCCGCCCTCGTGGACCTGCGCACCCGCCAGTTCGCGCGCCGCCAGCGCACGTGGTTCCGCAAGCTGCCGGTGCGCTGGGTCCCCGCGCCGGCGGAGGGCGAGCTGGAGGCGCGGGCGGGGGAGGTGCTCGAGCTCCTCGGCTGGGACCCACTCGCGCCAACCCGGGACTGACTGGGTTCCGTGTGGAACCGCGGAGCCGGGCCGGCAGCGGGTGGGGCACCGGTCGGTCGAGCCGGCGGTTTCCCGTGGGTGGGCTCCGTCGTCGGGCGGACCGAGGGCGCTCCGCGGGGACGCGGCGGTCCCAAGTGCGGTCGGTTGCAGGGGATCGGGCGGAGCGCGGGCCCCCGTTCCACACGGAACCCAGTCAGTTCCGGGGCCCGCCGACCGCGCCACCCCGGCACCAAGAGAAAAGGACCGCGGCCCGGGGGCCGCGGTCCTCTTCGTGGTCGATCCCCTGCGCCCGGCGTCCGGGTGGGCGGGGTGGCTCGAGCTAGTCGTCGATGGTCGACTGCCACTCCGGGATGTCGTAGTCGGGCATGTCGATCTCGCCGCTGGCGCTGGCCCGCAGGAAGGGGTTGGTGGGGTTGTCCAGGAACATGTGGCGCTGGAACGTGAGGCCGATGTCGCCCATGTCCGAGCCGAACTGGCTCCAGTAGCCGCGCTCCTCCGGCCGCCAGCCGAGGAAGTGGTAGGAGGTGCGGTTCCAGATCGTCCCGAAGACGGGCGGGTGGAAGGCCGACTTCCAGTGGTTGTACTCGTGCGTGTAGCCCGTGGAGCAGCTCGCGAGGAGCGAGAGGGCGCAGGCGCTGGCGAGGAGGGCTCGTTTCATCGAGGTGGGCAGGGTCGGCGGGTGGGACTTCGGGTGGACCGGGGCGAGGCGCCGGTCGTGGACGCGGCCCGGGGCACCTGGAGCGGCGGCCCGGGTTTGCGCGACAGTGTAGATGTCGGTAGGTAGGGGGTCAACGCGCGCCGGCGCGGGGCCCGCCGGTTCCCGGCGGAGCGTCGTGGGCGACCCTCGCGGCCTGGCGACCGGAGCCGGGGCACCGGATCCGGGTCATCAGAATCGGGGTCATCGAATCCGGGCCACCGGATCCGGGCCGCCCTGCGGCTCGAACCAGGGGGCCCCGGGGCGAGGCACGGGGTCGGCCCGGAGCGGGAGCCGCGTCGGGCGGCGGGCCCGCCGGGGTCGCCTCCGAGCGTGGCCCGGCGCGGCGTGCGCAGCTGGAAAGAGCGAAAGCGAACCATGGACTATCGAGCGGTGCGGGGCATGCGCGACGTGCTTCCCGAGGAGATCCCGGCCTGGGAGCGCCTGGAGAGCACGGCCCGCCGGCTGGCGGACCTGGCGGGCTACCGCGAGGTGCGGCCGCCGCTGCTCGAGGAGACCGACCTCTTTATCCGCTCGGTCGGAGAGGTCACCGACATCGTCGAGAAGGAGATGTTCACCGTCCGCAAGGCCGACCACTCCTTCACGCTCCGGCCGGAGGGCACCGCCGGGATCGTGCGCGCCTACGTGCAGGCGGGCTACGCCAAGCGGGCGCCGCTGCAGAAGCTCTTCACGATCGGCCCGATGTTCCGCTACGAGAAGCCGCAGAAGGGGCGCGAGCGGCAGTTCACGCAGTTCGACATGGAGGCCATCGGGAGCCTGGACCCGCGCCTCGACGTCGAGCTCATCGACCTCGCGGCGCGCTTCTTCGAGGAGCTCGGGATCCGCGGCCTCGAGGTGCGCATCAACTCGATGGGGGACGGCGAGGACCGCGACCGCTACCGCGAGGCGGTGCGCGAGTTCGTGCGGCCCAACCTGGCGCGCTACTCCGAGGAGTCCCGGGCGCGCTTCGAGCGAAACGTGCTGCGCGTGCTGGACTCCAAGCACCCCGGCGACGTCGAGCTGAACCAGGGCGCGCCGCGGATCCTCGACTTCCTGTCGGACGAGAACCGCGCGCACTTCGAGGCCGTCGAGCGGCACCTGCGCAGCATCGGCCGCACCGTGGTGGTCGACCCCGGCATCGTCCGCGGGCTGGACTACTACACGCGCACGATCTTCGAGCTGCACTACCCCGACCTGGGGGCGCGCAGCGCGCTCTGCGGCGGGGGGCGCTACGACCACCTGGTCGAGGAGCTCGGCGGCCCCGACCTGGCCGCCGTGGGCTTCGCGATCGGCTTCACGGGCACGCTGCTCGTGCTCGAGGAGCTGGGGCTCTCCGAGGCGCTCGCCGCGGACGCGCCGCCGGTCTACGTGGCCGCGGCGGACCCCGCCTGCGACGACGAGGTCTTCCGCCTGGTCTGCGAGCTGCGCGGGGCGGGGCTCGGCGCGGTGTTCGACTCGGCCGGCAAGAAGCTCGGCAAGCAGCTCAAGGCCGCCGGCACGGGCGGGCACGCGGTGGCCGCGATCCTCGGCCCCGACGAGCTCGCCGGCTCGACCGTGCAGCTGAAGGTGCTGGACACGGGCGAGCAGCGCAGCGTGCCCCGCGACGGCGCGGCGGAGGCGATCCGGGGCATCCTCGCCGCGCGGGGATCCGGCGCCGCCTCCGGGGAGCGCGGCGGCGCATGAGCGCCGACGCCCCGCTCGCGGGGGTGCGCCGCCTCGGGCTCTTCGGCGGCTCGTTCGACCCGGTGCACGTCGGCCACCTGCACGTCGCCCGCGCCGCGCAGCGCGCCTTCGACCTGGACCACGTGCTGTTCGTGCCGGCCGCGCGCCCGCCGCACAAGCCCGACCGCGTGCTGGCCGACGGCGCGGACCGGCTCGCCATGCTCGAGCGGGTCGTGCGCGACGAGCCCCGCTGGTCGACCACCGACCTCGAGCTGCGGCGCGCGGGCCCGTCGTACACCGTCGACACGGTGCGGGCGCTGGGTCCCGAGCTGGGCCTGCCCGGGGACGCCGAGGTGTTCCTGCTGATCGGCGGCGACAACCTCGACGGCCTGCCGGAGTGGCGCGAGGTCGAGGAGCTGCTGCGGCTCGTCCGCCCCGTGATCGTGTTCCGGGCCGGGGAGGGCGCGGACGGGACCGGACCGGGGCGCCGCGCGGTCGAGGAGCTCGGGCGCTCGGGGCGCCTGTCCGCCGGGGCCGTCGCGGCCCTGCTCGCCGGCTTCCTGGCCCTGCCGCCCGTCGAGGTCTCCTCCACGTCCCTGCGGCGCCGCCTGGCCGCGGGCGAGGACGTCGGCGACGAGCTTCCCGACGCGGTGCGGGAATACGCCGTCGGCCGCGGCATCTACCGGGGGTCCGGCGGCTCGGCGCCCGCCGATCCGACCGGACCGGCATGAGCCCCCCGTACCTCCTGGCCCTGGCCGCCGCCACGACCGCGCTCGCCGCGGGCCTCGCCCGCGTCGCCCCCGCGCTGGGCTGGCTCGACCGCCCGGGTCCGCCGCGCAAGCTGCAGCGACGGCCGGTCGCCCCGGTGGGGGGCGCGGCGCTCCTCCTCGTGGGCGGCGCGCTCCTCCTCGTCCGCGGGAGAGCGCTCGACGGGCCGGCACCGGACGGACTCGCGGGCTGGGTCCATCCCGCGGGCCTGCTGTGGGGCGGCCTCGCGGCCTTCGCGGTGGGCCTGGTTGACGACCTCCGCCCCGCGGGCCTGCGGCCGCGCGCGAAGCTCGCCGGGCAGCTCGTCGCCGGCGCCGCGTTCGCCGCGCCGACCGCCGTCCGCCTCGCGGACGCCGGCGAGTCGCTCTTCGCCGTGGCGGGCTTCGCCGCGCTCG
>JAUIDW010000035.1 GCA_030428395.1 bacterium
GCTCGGCCGCCCGGGCGGCGAGCGCCTCGGCGCGCCGCGCGTCGGCCTCGCGCTCGTCCGCGACCGCCGCGCGCCGGCGCGCCTCCGCCCGGGAGGACAGGACGGCGCTGACGGCGGTGCCCCCCGCGAGGACCACGAACACCGCGGCGAGCCCCGCGACCAGGGCGCGGTTGCGGCGCGCGAACTTGCCCAGGTGGTAGGCGGCCGTCGGGGGCCGCGCCCGGATCGGTTCGTCGCGCAGGAACCGGCGCAGGTCGGCGGCCAGCTCGGCGGCGGACCCGTAGCGCCGCTCGCGCTCCTTCGCGAGCGCGCGGTGGACGATCGTCGCGACGTCGCCCCGCGTCCGCGGGGCGCGCAGGTCCAGCGCGATTGGTTCCTCCTCGGCGATCGCGCGCAGCGCCGCCGGCACCGGGCGGGCGGCCACGTCCAGCGGGGGCTGGCCGGTCAGCAGCTCGTAGGCCAGCGCGCCGAGGGCGTACACGTCGGTGCGCGCGTCGACGGCCTCGGGCCGGCCGGCGACCTGCTCCGGGCTCATGTAGGGCAGCGTCCCGAGCACGTCGCCCGTCCGGGTCCGCGCCTCGGTCGCGGCGGAGGCCACGCGCGCGATCCCGAAGTCGACGACGACCGGCTGCCCGTCCGGGCGGACGAGCACGTTGCCGGGCTTCAGGTCGCGGTGCACCACGCCCTGCTCGTGCGCGTGGTGCACGGCGTCGGCGACGCGCGCGACGAGCTCGAGCAGGACGCGGTCGTCGGGGCGCTCGCGCGCCACCCAGCGGTCGAGGCGCGTCCCGTCCACGAGCTCCATGGCGAGCCACGGCTGCACGCCGGCGTCCGTGCGCGCCGAGCCCGCGGCGTAGACGTGGGCGATCCCGGGGTGGTGCAGTCGGCCGAGCACCTCGGCCTCGGCCTCGAAGCGCCGCAGCGTGTCCGCCGGGACCAGCTCGCCGCGCAGCACCTTCAGCGCGAGCCGGCGCCGCGGCCGGTCCTGCTCGGCCGCGTACACGACGCCCATCCCGCCGGCTCCCAGGACGCCCAGGATGCGGAAGCGGTCGATGCGCTCGGGCGGGGCGAGCTCCGCGCGCGTCCCGCCGGGCACGTCGACCACCTCGACGGCGGGCCGCTCCAGCTGCTCCGCGCGCGAGCCCGGGGACCGGTCCCGCTCGAGCAGGCGCTCGACCTCCGCGCGCAGCGCCGCGTCGCCGGCGCAGCGCTCGTCGAGGAACGCGGTCTGCTGCTCCGCCGGCAGCTCGCAGGCCGCGGCGAAGAGCTCCTCGATGCGCTCGAACCGCGCGCCGTCCCCGGGGTCCGTCACGGCCCGCCGGGCTCCAGGCGGTCGGCCAGCCAGGCCCGGGCGAAGCGCCACTCGCGCGCGACCGTGCTGGGCGACGTGCCCAGCACCTCGGCGACCTCGTCGCCGGTGAGCCCGGCGAAGAAGCGCAGCTCGACGATGTCCGCCTTGCGCGGCGAGAGCGCGCGCAGCTCCTCCAGGGCCGCGTCGACCGCGGTGACGTCGATCGACTCCTCGCCGGTCGGGGCCACGGCCTGGTCCAGCTCGACCCGCCCCCACGCGCCGCCGCGCTTCGCGCGCTGCTTGCCGCGCGCGTGGTCGACGAGGATGCGGCGCATGGCGCGCGCCGCGGTCGCGAAGAAGTGGCGGCGGCTCGCGGCCGAGTCCTCGCGCTGGTCGATCATGCGCACCCACGCCTCGTGGACGAGGGCCGTCGGCTGGAGGGTGTGGTCGGCGCGCTCGCGCGCGAGGAACGCGCCCGCGAGGTCGCGCAGCTCGTCGTACACCAGGTCGAACAGGCGCTGGGCCTCGTCCCCGCGGCCCGCGGCCACCGCGCGCAGCGTGCGCGTCGCCTCGGCGCGGGCCCCCGCGCCGTCTTGACCCCTGCCGTCCTCGAGCGTCATCCGCGATCGGCCCCGCGGGACCGGCGGTCCATCTTACTCCCGCGGCGCCGCGGCCGACCGCACGGGCTTACCCGGCGGAACGGCCGCGGCGCGGGCGGTTCAGGGGCGCGCCTCGAGCACCATGTTGAAGGGCGTCTCGGTCGCGCGCCGCACGGAGCGGAACCCGCCGCCGGTCAGCACCTCGCGCAGGCGCTTCTCGCCCGCCTGGGCGCCGAGGCCAGCGGCGACCTCCTGGGACAGCGAGGTGGGCATGCAGACCATCGTCGAGAAGGCGTAGTACACGCGCCCGACGGGGTTGAGGTTCTCGGCCAGGCTGTCGCCGGCCTGCGGCTCGACGACCACCAGCGTGCCGTCGGGCTTCAGGCGCGCGCGCGCGTGCGCCGCGGCGCCCGCGGGGTCGCCCATGTCGTGCAGGCAGTCGAAGAAGCACACGAGGTCGTAGGGCTCGCCGCCGAACTCCTTGGCCAGCGAGCGCTCGAACGAGACGTTCGCCAGGCCCTCCTCGCGCGCCGCCGCCCGGGCGTGCTCGACCGAGGCCTCGTGGTAGTCGAACCCGACGAACGTCGAGCGCGGGAAGGCCTCGGCCAGCACGCGCGTGGACGTGCCGCGGCCGCAGCCGACGTCGGCGACGCGCGCGCCGCGCTCGAGCTTCTCGCGCACGCCCTCGAGCGCGGGGATCCAGTCGGCCACGAGGTGGCCGCGGTAGGAGGGCCGGAAGAACTTCTCGACGCCGCAGAACAGGCACCCGCTGTGGTCGCCCCAGGGCACGCCGCCGCCGGTGCGGAAGGCGTCGGCGATCCGCGGCTCGTCCTGGAACAGCGAGGCCAGCGACCAGTAGCCGCCCGTCATCAGCACCGGGCTGTCGGGGTCGGCCAGCACCGCGACCTGCTCGGCGTTCATGTGGAAGCGCTCGCCGGCGTCGTCCACCTCGACGTAGCCCGACGCGGCCTGGTTGGAGAGCCACTCGCGGACGTACGGCTCGTGGGTGCCGGTGCGGTCCGCCAGCTCGGCCGCCGTCGCCGGCGCCTCCGCGAGCGCCCGGTAGAGCCCCAGGCGGTCGCCCAGCAGGACCAGCGCGCCCGTCGCCGCGGCGCCCATGTCGCCGACCATCTTCTCGATCATTTGCATCGTCGTGTCGCTCCTCGGGGCGCCGCGTGCGCCCCCGTCGGTTCCCGCGGGGAGGAGCGCGGACCCAGCGTCCGCGCCCCGTTCCCCTGGCGCAGGGCGGGGCCCGCGGCTGCCAGGAAAGGTGTCCTCCCCGCCCTCCATCGCGGCGGGCGCCCTTTTCGCAACGTCGAATCCGCGCGAACCGCGCCCCGGGGCGGGCGCCCGCACCGGAGCGAGGGGCCCGGCTGGCCGGACCCGGCGCTCCGTGCGATCCTCGGCGCGTGCCCATCACCGCTCCCGTGGAGCGCACCCGCGAGGCCACGCGCCCGGCCGACCGCTGGAACGTCGTCCTGCTCGACGACGACGAGCACACCTACGAGTACGTGGTGGAGATGCTGGGCGACCTGCTCGGGCACCCGCGCGAGACCGCCTACCGCATGGCGGTCGAGGTCGACACCACCGGCCGCGCGATCGTCTGGACCGGGCCCCGCGAGACCGCCGAGCACCACCAGGCGCGCATCCACGCCCACGGGGCCGACCCCCGGGTGCCGGAGTGCGCCGGGGGCATGACGGCGGTGATCGAGCGGCTCGACTGACGCCCGGACCGCGCCCTCCCCGCCGCCCCGCGCCCCGGCCGGGGTCGGGCTCAAGGGTGCCCGAGCCGGCACCCGATGGTCCTCCGGCGGGCCCCCACGCCCGCGCCCGCGATGAACACCATCTTCGTCGGCCGCCAGCCCATCTACGGACGCGACCTGGACGTCCACGCCTACGAGCTGCTGTTCCGCGGCGCCGACCTGGACCCCAGCCGGGACGGCGAGGGGGACCGGGCCACCTCGCGCGTCATCCTGAACGCGGTGCACGACATCGGCCTCGACCGCGTGGTCGGCGAGCGCCAGGCGTTCCTGAACGTCACGCGGTCCTTCCTGGTGGGGGACCACCCGCTGCCGGTCCCGCCCGAGCGCGTCGTGCTCGAGGTGCTGGAGGACGTCGCCGTCGACGACGCGGTCCTCGCGGGGGTCGAGCGTCTGCGGGCCCAGGGCTTCCGCATCGCGCTGGACGACTTCGAGTACCGCGACGACCTGCGGCCGCTGCTCGAGCGGGCCGACCTGGTCAAGCTCGACGTGCTGGGCCTGGAGCCCGCGGAGATCGCGCGGCGCGTCGAGCAGGTCCGGCCGTTCCGCGTCGAGCTGCTGGCGGAGAAGATCGAGGACTGCGAGACCTACGAGCTCTGCCGCGCGCTGGGCTTCCAGTACTTCCAGGGCTACTTCCTGGCGCGGCCCGGCAACGTCGAGGGGCGCGCCCTCTCGCCCGCGCACCTGCAGCTGCTGCGGCTGCTGGCCGAGCTGCAGCAGCCCGACTTCGACTTCGAGCGCGCCCAGGAGCTCGTCTGCCTGGACCTCGGGCTCTCCTACCGGCTGCTGCGGCACATGAACTCGGCGCTGTACGGCATGCCGCGGCGCATCGAGTCCGTGCGCGAGGCGCTCGTGTACCTGGGCGTCGACAACGTCCGCAACCTGACCGCGCTGCTGCTGCTCGCGTCGGGGAGCGAGAAGCCGATCGACCTGCTCGCCATCGCCGTGCAGCGCGCCAAGACCTGCGAGCTGCTCGCGCGCTGCAGCGGCGCGGCGGCCCCGGAGGTGCACTTCACCGCGGGGCTGTTCTCGATGCTCGAGGCCGTGCTCGAGGTCCCGATGGAGCAGGCCCTGGGACCGCTGCCGCTCGCCGCGGACCTGCGCGAGGCCCTGCTGGAGGGCACCGGCCCCGTCGGCGCCGTGCTGACGGCCGCGCTCGCGCTCGAGGGCGGCGACCCCGCCGCGGCCGCGGCCCTCGGGCTCGGGGGTGGCGGGATCGAGAGCTGCGTCGTCGACGCGCTCGAGTGGGTGCGCGAGGTCGAGTTCGAGCTGCGCGAGGCGGCCCGGGACTGAGCCGCGAGCGGCCCGGGAACGACGGCGGGCGCCCCCCGGCCGGGAGGCGCCCGCTCGAGAGGCCGGACTCGAGCCCGGCTAGATGGGCTTCGCGTCGCGCTCGGTCAGCTGGATCTCCACGTCGCCGGCGCCCGACCGCATCTTGATGTCGAAGCCGGTGCCGTTCGAGCCGCGCACGCGCGCGCCGGCGCCGCCGAACTCCTCGACCTTCAGGCCGAGCTCGTCGGGGATCTCGAGTTCGCCCGCGCTGGTCTGCAGGTCGAAGGTGCCGGTGAGCCCGCGCGGCAGGGTCAGCTCGACGTCGCCGGCGCCGCTGGTCAGCACGTACTTGCCGGGCTCCGCGCGGCCCGCGGTCACCTCGACGTCGCCCGCGCCGGAGGTGGCCCGCAGGTCCCCCTTCAGGGCGCCGACCTCGATCTCGACGCTGCCCGCGCCCGAGCTCGCCGTGATGCTGGCCTCGACGTCGCCGAGCAGGACCTCGACGTCGCCGGCGCCCGAGCTCGCGGTGATGGTGCCCGCGCCGTGGTGGATCTCGACGTCGCCGGCCCCGCTCGCGGCGGAGACCGCCAGGGCCTTCGGCACGTACACGGTCAGGTCGACGCTCCAGTTCTCGTTCGAGCCCTCGTGCCGGTCGCGCAGCCGCAGCTTGCCGCCCGACTCGTCGAGCTCGACGTGGTCCAGGAAGTTGCGCGTCAGCTGGCCGGAGGAGACGTGGCGCGTCTCGACGGCGACCTCGCCCTCGACGCGCAGCATCCCGTCGGTGGACTCGAGCACCTCGACGTCGCCGGCGCCCGAGCTGATCTCGAGCGCGACGGTCTCCGGCGCCAGGTAGGCGGAGTGGAAGATCTCGGTCTTCCAGCGCTCGCCCGCCGGAGCGCTGGTGGCGACGGGCGCGGGGTCCGCCGGCGCCGCGGGGGCCGGCGCGGCCTCGTCGACCTGCGCGCGCGGCGCGACGGGCGGCGGGACCAGCTCGGCGGGAGCGGCGGCGGCCGTGGCGGGCGCGGCACGCAGCGGGCGCGCCGCCGCGGCGCCGGGCGCCTCCGCGGGGGCCCAGAGCGAGACGGTCGTGACGACGGCGGCGGCCGTGGCGGTTGCGAGGACGGCGTACATGAGGGGGGCTCCTTGGAGAGTGGCCGACGCCTGCGCGACGCCGTGCCGGACGAGATCGAAGAGGCCCGGCTCCCCGCAGAGGGGACCGAGCGCGACCACCCAGGCCCGGCGGTCCCCGCCGTAGGCGCCGTCGAGCCGCCGGCGCAGGCGCTCGAGGCCCCGCGTGATCCGGCTGTTCACCGTCGCCTTCGTCGTGCCCGTCTGCCTCGCGATCTCCGCGTACGAGCGCTGCTCGAAGAAGCGCAGCAGGATCGCGGTGCGGTAGGGCTCCTCGAGGGCGAGGACGGCCTGCACGACGTCGCGGTGCAGCGACGCGCGCTCGACCACCTCGTGCGCGGAGGGGGTGGCCCCGTCGCGCGCCGCGACCTGCTCGCGGTGCGCCCGGTCGGCGTCCCGCCGCAGGGTCCGCGCCGCGCCGTTGCGCAGCACGGTGGCCACCCACCCGCGGACGGGCAGGTCCGTGCGCGGCCGCGCCTCGAGGGCGCGCACCCACGTGTCCTGGACGAGGTCGTCGGCCCGGTCCGGGTCGGCGACCAGCCGCCGCGCCAGGGCGCGGAGCCAGGAGGACTGCTCGAGCAGGTAGGAGACGTCGGGGGACTCGGCCATGGGTTTCGCCCAGGGACAGTCCCCGCGGCGCCCGGCCAATGCAGGAATCCGGCGGATTCCCGCGGGATCCCGTCCGCGGGGAGCCCCGGGCGCGCGGAGCGCCCCCCAGGCTACCCGGGCCGGGCGCCCGGGCGCGTGTGAACGGGCCGTGTGCGCGGCGCGAGACCCCGGCAGCTATCCTCGCTAGTCTCTCCGGCCGCCCGGAGGCCGACCCCGGCCCCCGGGAACCCGTACGCCCATGCTGCGCCCCTCGCTCCTGATCCCGCTCCTCGCGCTGGCGGTCCCCGTCCGCGCCGACGTCAAGCTGCCGTCGATCTTCGGCGACGGCATGGTCCTCCAGCGCAACGACGAGGTGCCGGTGTGGGGTCGCTCCGCTCCGGGCGCGGCGATCACGCTGCGCGGCTCGTGGGTGGCGGAGCCCGTGGAGGTCCGCGCCGACGGCGCCGGCGCGTGGCGCGCGCTGCTCCCGACCGGCGAGGCCGGCGGCCCGCACACGCTGCGCGTCGAGGGCGACGGCGACCCCGCCGTGCGCGAGGTGTGGTTCGGCGAGGTGTGGTTCTGCTCGGGCCAGTCGAACATGGAGTGGCCGCTGCGCGAGAGCGACGGCGCCCAGGCGGTGCTCGCGACGGCGGACGACCCGCAGCTGCGCCTCTTCACCGTCGCGCAGCAGCCGTCGATCGGCCGCGCGGCCGACTGCGAGGGCGCGTGGGTCCCCGCGAGCGCCGAGAGCGTCGCGGACTTCAGCGCCGTCGCGCTGCACTTCGGCCGCGAGCTGCGCGCGACCCTGGGCGTCCCCGTCGGGCTGGTCGAGGCCACCTGGGGGGGCACGCCCATCGAGGCCTGGACCAGCGGATCGACGCTGCGCGAGCGGCCCGAGTTCAAGCCGCTCATCGCGCGGATGGACGGCGCGCTGCGCTCGCGCGGCGAGCCGTCGGTCGAGGAGCGCCGGCGCGACTGGTGGCGGCGCATCGCGGCGGTCGACCCCGGCCTGCGCGAGACGTGGTCGGCGGTCGACCTCGATGACTCCGAGTGGAAGGACGCCACGCTGCCCGCGACGTGGAACGGCCTGGGCTTCGCCCAGTTCGACGGCTGCGTCTGGTTCCGCCGCACGGTGCAGGTGCCGGCGGAGTGGGCCGGCCAGGAGCTCGTCCTCGAGCTGGGCCCCATCGACGACTTCGACCTGACCTACCTGAACGGCGAGCTCGTCGGCGCGACGCGCAAGGAGGGCTACTGGCAGACCCCGCGCAGCTACCGGATCCCCGGCGACCGCGTGGCGGCCGGGCCGCTCCAGCTCACGGTGCTCGCCATCGACACCGGCGGGGTGGGGCGCGTCGGCAAGGTCGCCGACGAGATGCGCCTGCGCCCGGCGAGCTCCGGCCCCGGCGACGGGCTCGCGCTGGCGGGCCCGTGGAAGATGCGGCGCGGCGCGGCCCTGGGCGAGATCGGGACGTGGCCGCGCGGGTCGTGGTTCACGCACCAGCACCCCGCCGCGCTCTTCAACGGCATGGTCGCGCCGGTGGCCGGCTACGGGATCCGCGGCGCGCTCTGGTACCAGGGCGAGACGAACGTCCCGCGCGCCCAGCAGTACCGCGAGCTGCTCCCGGCGCTGGTGGCCGACTGGCGGCGCTGGTGGGACCGCGAGGACCTCGCGTTCTACTACGTGCAGATCGCGCCCTACGCCTACCCCGGGGACGTCGGCCAGGCGGCGGAGCTGCGCGAGGCCCAGGCGCTCGCCCAGGACCTGCCGGGCGTCGGCATGGTGGTCACGCTCGACGTCGGCGACCCCGACGACGTCCACCCGCGCGACAAGCGCACCGTGGGGCTGCGCCTGGCGAGCTGGGCGCTGGCCGAGAGCTACGGGCGCGAGGGCGTGGCCTGCCGCTCGCCGCGCTACGTCTCCATGCAGGTCGAGGGCGCCGCCGTCCGGCTGGCCTTCGACCACGCCGAGGGCCTGGCCCTGCGCGGCGACGCCCCGGCTCCGTTCACGGTCGCCGGCGCCGACCGCGTGTTCCATCCGGCGATTGCGCGCGTCGAGGGAACGGAGGTCGTGGTCACCTCCGAGCACGTCGCCGCGCCCGTGGCCGTGCGCTACGCGTGGGGGCCCGCCGACCGCGGCGTCCTCTTCAACGGCGCGGGCCTGCCGGCCTCGTCGTTCCGCACCGACGACTGGGCCCCCGCCAGCCGCGCGCGCTGATCCGGCTCCCGCCGACGAGACCCCGCCGTGTCTCCACTCGAACTGCGCGGCACCTGCCGCGTGCTGCACTGCCTGGCGGTCGCGAGCGCGATCGACCTCGAGGCCGCCGAGCCCCGCCTGCGCGACGCGCACCGCACGCGCTTCCACCACAAGGCCCCCGGGTTCGCCTCGGGCGGCGCCCGGCCGATCCGCATGACCTGGCCGGCCGACCCGGTGCGGGTCGCGGGAGCGGAGTCGACGGGCGAGGCCGAGGTGGCCGTGTACCCGTCCGGCGCGCTGGCGATCACGCGCAGCGTCCCGTTCGCGGGGCCGCCGCAGGACCTCGTGCGGCTCTCCGCGGAGCTCTACGAGAACGCGCCCCTGCTCGACGCCGCCCGCGCGCTCGCCCGGGGCGTCGTCGCCGACCTCGGCCCGGCCTGCGGCCAGCCCGGGGACGGCGCGCTGGTCGAGGACTACGTCGTGTTCGAGATCGCCGCGGTCGCCGGCGGCGCGCCGGGGGCGCTCGCGCGGGAGCAGCCGGAGGCCGTCGCCCGGATCCTGCGCGCCGAGGAGGGCGCGCTGAGCTCGCAGGAGGTCGAGGACGCGCTGTCCCGGCCGGTCTCCTACGGGCCCGACGACCTGGCGCTCGTCGACTGGCTCGGCGCGGTGCTCGTCGGCGAGCAGACCCTCGACGAGCGCCTCGTGCTCGAGCTCGTGAACGTCGAGCTGCTCGGCGTGCGCCTGCTGGACGCGCGCCTGGACGAGGAGGTCGAGGCCGCCTACGCCCTCCTGGGCCGTCCGGACGGGGCGCTGCGCTCGCTGCTGTTCCACGACCGCGAGCTGGGCGTCGTCGCGCGCATGAAGGCGGACGCCGCCGTCCTGCACGAGCGCGTGGACAACCCCCTGAAGCTGCTCGGCGACGACTACCTGGCGCGCCTCTACCGCGTGGCGACGACCCGCTTCCACCTGCCGGAGTGGGACGAGTCGATCCAGCGCCGGCTCGGCGTGCTCGGGGACGTGCACACCAGCCTCGCCGAGCGCGCCACGAGCCGTCGCTCGGCGCTCCTCGAGTGGATCATCATCCTGCTGATCGCGATCGACATCGTGCTCTACTTCACCCCCCTGCGCTGATCCTCAGCCACTTCCCATGAGAACCCTGGTCGTGGTCAGCCGCCTCGCCGACTGGCCGCTCGAGCTCGAGGGCATCGAGGTCGTCGCCGCCGCCGACTACCTGGCCGACTCCGCCTGGACCAAGCAGCGCGGCGTGCGCGTCTTCAACCTGTGCCGGTCGTTCCGGTACCAGTCGAAGGGCTACTACGTCTCGCTGCTCGCGGCCGCGCGCCGGCACCGTCCGTTCCCGGACCTGATGACGCTGCTGGACATGCGCAGCCGCGCGCTGGTGCGGTCCAGCGACGAGGACCTGGACCGGATCATCCAGAAGAGCCTGGCGGACCTGCGGTCGAGCCCGTTCGAGCTCAGCGTCTACTTCGGCCGCAACGTCGCCGAGCGCCACGGCCGGCTGGCCCGCGCCCTGTTCGCCCAGTTCCCGGCCCCGTTGCTGCGCGCGCACTTCCACCGCGGCGAGCGCTGGCGGCTGACCAGCGTCACGCCGCTCGCCCTGCACGACGTGCCGGACACCCACTGGGACACGCTGCGCGACTCCGCCGCCGAGTACTTCTCGCGGCCGCGCTACCGGGCGCGCGCGTCGAAGCCCGCGCGGTACGACCTGGCGATCCTCCACGACCCCCACGAGGCGCTCGCGCCGTCGGACCCGCGGGCCCTCGACCGCTTCCAGGCGGAGGCGCAGCGGCTGCAGCTCGGGGTCGAGCGCATCACCCGCGACGACTACGGCCGGCTGGGCGAGTTCGACGCCCTCCTGATCCGCGAGACGACCCGCGTCGACCACCACACGTTCCGGTTCTCGCAGCGCGCCGAGGCCGAGGGGCTCGCGGTCCTCGACGACCCCCAGTCGATCCTGCGGTGCACGAACAAGGTGTTCCAGGCGGAGACCTTCGAGATCCGCGGGGTGCCCGCGCCGCGCACGCTGGTGACCGAGCGCGTGGACGCGAAGGAGATCGCGCGCCTCATCGGCTTCCCCTGCGTGCTGAAGGTGCCCGACAGCGCCTTCTCCCAGGGCGTGCTGAAGTGCGCCGACGCCGCCGAGGTCGAGCGCGAGGGCGCGCGGATCCTGGAGAAGTCGGACCTCCTGCTGGTCCAGGAGTTCACGCCGTCGCAGTTCGACTGGCGCATCGGCGTGCTGGGGGGCGAGCCGCTCTACGCCTGCCGCTACCACATGGCGCAGGGGCACTGGCAGATCGTGCGCCACACGGGCGCCGGGCGCTTCCGGTACGGGCGCGTCGAGCCGGTCCCGCTGGCCGACGCCCCCGCGCGCGTCGTGCGGGTCGCGCTGCAGGCGGCCCGCGCCATCGGCAACGGGCTCTACGGCGTCGACGTCAAGCAGGTGGGGCGCCGCACGCTCGTGATGGAGGTCAACGACAACCCCAACATCGACGCGGGCTGCGAGGACTTCGAGCTGAAGGGCGAGCTCTACGCGCGCATCCTGCGCCACCTGATCGAGCGGGTCGAGGCGCGCCGCGGAGGTGCGCGGTGAGCGGGACCGACCGGCCCCTGCGGCTGTTCGAGGGCTACGGGATCGAGATCGAGGCCGCCGTCGTCGAGCGGTCGTCCCTGGACGTGCTCCCGGTCGTCGACGAGCTGCTGCGGCGCGCGAGCGGCGGGGACGCGTGGGTCGAGGACTTCGACGACGGCGCGATCGGCTGGTCGAACGAGCTCGTCGCCCACGTCGTGGAGATGAAGACGAACGGGCCGGTGCCGTCCTTCGACGGCGTGGCGGCGAGCTTCCGCGCCAGCGGGGCGCGGCTCGACGCGCTCCTGGCCGAGCTGGGCGCGCGCCGGCTGCCGACGGCGGCGCACCCGTGGATGGACCCGACCCGCGAGACGCGCATCTGGCCCCACCACCACGGGGACGTGTACCGCGCCTACGACCGGCTCTTCGACTGCCGCCGCCACGGCTGGGCCAACCTGCAGAGCGTGCACCTGAACCTGCCGTTCGGCGACGAGGCGGAGTTCGGCGTCCTGATGGCGGCGGTGCGCGCCGCGCTGCCGCTGATCCCGGCCCTGGCGGCGTCGTCCCCGGTGCTCGAGGGCCGCGTCACCGGGCGGCTGGACGAGCGCCTGCACCACTACTGGACGAACTCGCGCCGCGCGCGGGCGATGACGGGCGACGTGATCCCCGAGCCGGCCTACGGGTACGAGGCCTACCGCCGCGAGGTGCTCGCGCCGATCGACGTCGAGCTCGAGGCGCTCGGCGCGGACCCCGTCCTGATCGGCCGCAGCTTCACGAACGCGCGCGGGGCGATCGCGCGCTTCGACCGCATGGCCGTCGAGATCCGGCTCGTGGACGCGCAGGAGTGCACGCGCCACGACGTCGCCGTGACGGCCGCCGTGGCGGCGGTCGTGCGCGCGCTGGTCGAGGAGCGCTGGAGCCCGCGCGCCCGCCAGGCGGAGTTCCCGGGCGCGGAGCTCGTGCAGCAGGCCCTGGCGGCCGTCGAGCGGGGCCCGGCCGCGCCGCTCGTCTCCGCGGGCTTCGCCGGGCTCTTCGGTTGCTCCATGGAGCAGGCGCCCGACCTGGGGGCGCTCTGGCGCAGGATCCTGCCGGCGGCGTGGGACGGGCCGGAGGAGCTCGAGGAGCCGCTGCGCGTCGTGCTCGAGCGCGGCACGCTGGCCGAGCGCATCCTGGCGGCCCTGGGACCCGAGCCCGACGCGGACCGGCTCCGCGCGGTCTACGCCGAGCTCGCCGACGCCTGCGCGGCCGACCGCGCGTTCCGGCCGTGACGCCCCTGGTCCTGTCGTGCGAGCACGCCACGAACCGCGTGCCCGCGGACCTGGCGACCGCCTTCCGCGGCGCGGGCGCGGCGCTGCGGAGCCACCGGGCCTGGGATCCCGGCGCGCTCGAGCTGGCCCGCGAGCTGGCGCGGCGGCTCGGCGCGCCGCTGGTCGCCGCGCGCTGCTCGCGCCTGGTCGTGGACGCGAACCGCTCGGCGCACCACCCCCGGGTGCTCTCGGAGTGGACGCGCCGGCTGCCGCCGGAGCGCCGCGAGCGCATCCTCGCCGCGCACTGGGCGCCGCACCGCGAGCAGGTCGAGCGCCTCGTCCGCGAGGCGCGCGCGGAGGGCGGGCCCGTGCTGCACGTGTCCGTGCACTCGTTCACGCCGCGCCTCGCCGGGCGCGCGCGCCGCGCGGACGTCGCGCTGCTCTACGACCCGGCGCGCGCGCGGGAGCGCGACCTCGCCGACCGCTGGCTCGGCGCCCTCGCCGCGCGGCGGCCCGACCTGCGCCTGCGCAGGAACTACCCCTACCGCGGGACGTCCGACGGCCTGACCACCGCGCTGCGGCGCGCGTTCCCCGCCGCGGGCTACCTCGGGGTCGAGCTGGAGGTGTCGCAGCGCTTCCCCCGCGGCCCGGAGCGGGCCTGGCGCCGGCTGCGCGCCGACGTGGCCGCGGCGCTGCGCGACGCCCTGGCTTGACTCCGGACTCGCACGGGGCGGCCGCCGCGCGAGCGTTCGACACGGTCCGCGCGCCCGCCTACACTCCACGCGCTCTCCCGGTCCGTCGTCCCCGTCAGGCAGGTACCGCATGAAGTTCCCCGTCCGCACGCCCGCGGCCCTGGTGGGCACGGGCGTCCTCGCGCTGCTCGCCGGCCTCGCCGCCTGCGCCTCCGACGCCGAGGCGCCGCGCCCCGTCGCCGCGACCGAGGGTGCGCCGTCCGACGCCCCGTTCGCCGCGGTCGCGCGCGTGCTGCGCCACCCGCGCTGCCTGAACTGCCACCCGTCCGGCGACGCGCCGCGCGTCGGCGACGACCGCCGCCCGCACGAGATGAACGTCGCGCGCGGACCCGACGGCCACGGCGTGCCGGCGATGCGCTGCGCGAGCTGCCACCTGCCGGAGAACCAGGACCTCGCGCGCGTCCCCGGCGCGCCGAACTGGCATCTGGCGCCGCGCTCGATGGGCTGGGAGGGCCTGGACGACCACGGGCTCGCCGAGGCGCTGAAGGACGAGGCGCGCAACGGCGGGCGGACGATGGCCGAGGTGCTGCACCACATGGAGCAGGACCCGCTGGTGCTGTGGGGCTGGGACCCGGGCGCCGGGCGCGAGGCGATCCCGGTGCCGCACGCGGAGTTCGTGGCGGCGCTGCGGACGTGGATCGACGGCGGGGCGGTCTCGCCGCCGCCGGGGACCACCAGCACGTTCGAGGAGGCCCGCTGATGCGGATCGAGTTCACGCTGAACGGCGAGGCGCGCGCGGTCGAGGTCGCGGGAACGACGCCGCTGCTGTGGGTGCTGCGCGAGAGCCTCGAGCTCTCCGGCACGAAGTTCGGCTGCGGCCGCGCGCTGTGCGGCGCCTGCACGGTGCACGTCGACGGCACGGCCGTGCGCGCCTGCTCCTACCCGGTGCGCTACGTCGCCGGCAAGCAGGTGCGCACGATCGAGGGCCTCGAGCGCGACGCCGTGGGCCGCGCGGTGGTCGGCGCCTGGATCGACCTGGACGTCGTGCAGTGCGGCTGGTGTCAGCCGGGCCAGTGCATGGCGGCCGCGGCGCTGCTCTCCGCCGACGCCAGCCCCGACGACGCGACCATCGACGGCGCGATGAGCGGCAACTTGTGCCGCTGCGGGACGTACCCGCGCATCCGCGCGGCGATCCACCGGGCCGCGGCGACGCTGCGCGGGGAGGACGGGCGATGAGCGCTCCCAGCACACGCCGCGACTTCCTGGCGGGCTCGCTGCTGTCCGGCGGCGGCCTCGTCCTGGGCCTCGCCTTCGGCGACCGCGCGCGCGCGGCGTCCTTCTTCCCCGGCGCGGCGGTCGACTTCGTGCCGCACGCGTTCCTGCGCGTCGCGCCCGACGGGACGATCACGTTCCTCGCCAAGCACGACGAGATGGGCCAGGGCATCCACACGGGGCTCGCCATGACCGTGTGCGAGGAGCTCGAGGTCGACGTGGACGCGATCCGCGTCGTGCCCGCGCCGGCGGACCCGGCCTTCGCGCACTCGACCTACGGCATTCAGGTCACCGGCGGCAGCACCAGCACGTGGACGTCGTTCGACCAGGTCCGCGGCGCGGGCGCCACGGCGCGCGCGATGCTCGTCGCCGCCGCCGCCGAGCGGTGGGGCGTCGACGTCGCAGCGTGCGAGGCCCGCGACGGCGCCGTGCACCGCACGGACGGCTCGGGCTCGGCGACCTACGGCGAGCTGGCCGAGGCGGCCGCGCGCCAGCCCGTGCCCGCGGACGTCCCGCTGAAGGACCGCGCGCAGTTCACCCGCATCGGGAAGCCCACGCCGCGGATCGACTCGGCGTCCAAGGTGCGCGGCACCGCCGTGTTCAGCCTGGACCAGCGCGTCTCCGGCATGCTGACGGCGATGGTCGCGCGCTCGCCCTACTTCGGCGGCGCGCTGAAGTCCGTCGACGACGCCGCGGCGAAGGCCGTCCCGGGTGTGAAGGCGGTCGTGCGCGTGCCCTCGGGCGTGGCCGTCGTGGCCGACGGCTTCTGGGCGGCCTTCGCCGGCCGCGAGGCCCTGGTCACCGAGTGGGAGCCCGGCGAGGGCACCCGCATGGACACCGAGCGCCTGCGCGCGGAGTTCGTCGAGAAGAGCCGCTCGCCCGGGCTGCCGGCGCGCAGCGACGGCGACCCCGAGGGCGCCCTGGCGCGCGCGGGGCGCACGCTGGAGGCGGTGTACGAGGTGCCGTACCAGGCCCACGCGCCGATGGAGCCCCTGAGCTGCATGGTGACGCTGCGCGACGACGGCGGCGCCGAGGTCGTCACCGGGTCGCAGATGCTGGGCGGCGACCACCCGGCCGTCGCCGGGCGCCTGGGCGTGGACCCGTCGAAGGTGACGTTCCGCAACTCGTACCTCGGCGGCGGCTTCGGGCGCCGCGCGAACCCGGGCAGCGACTTCACCCTCGAGGCGGTCGAGGTCGCCCTGGCCGCGCGCTCGCTGGGCGCGCCGATCAAGACGGTGTGGACGCGCGAGGACGACCTGCGCGGCGGCTGGTACCGGCCGATGTTCGTCGACGCCATGGCCGCCGGACTCGACGGCGGCGAGGTCGTCGCCTGGCGCCACCGCGTCGTCGGCCAGTCGATCATCGAGGGCACGCCCTTCGCGCCGCTGCTGATCCAGAACGGGATCGACGCGACGTCGGTCGAGGGCGCCGCGGACATGCCGTACGCCATCCCGAACCTCGGCGTCGAGCTGCACACGGTCGCGCTGCCGGTGCCGGTGCAGTGGTGGCGCTCGGTGGGGCACTCCAACACCGCGTTCGCGAAGGAGAGCTTCCTGGACGAGTGCGCCGAGGCCCTCGGCCGCGACCCCTGCGAGCTGCGCCGCGCGCTGCTGGCCGACCACCCGCGCCTGCTGCGCGTGCTGAACCTCGCCGCCGAGAAGGCCGGCTGGGACACGCCGCCGCCCGCCGGCGTCGGGCGCGGCGTCGCGGTGCACGAGTCCTTCAAGGGCTTCGCCGCGCACGTCGTCGAGGCGTCCATCGAGGACGGCCGGCCGCGCGTGCGCCGCATCGTGTGCGCGATCGACTGCGGGCCCGTCGTGAACCCCGACCAGGTCGAGTCCCAGCTCCAGGGCGCGGCGATCTTCGCCCTGTCCGCCACCCTGGGCTCGCAGATCACCTTCCGCGACGGCCGCGTGGTCGAGAGCAACTTCCACGACTTCCAGGTCGTGCGCATGCACGAGGCGCCCGTCGTCGAGGTCCACATCGTGGACAGCACCGACGAGATGGGCGGCATCGGCGAGGTCGGCGTCCCCGGCATCGCCCCGGCCGTCTGCAGCGCCCTGCGCGCCGCCGGCGGCCCGCGCGTGCGCCGCCTGCCCGTCGGGAACCAGCTGGCCTGACGCGAGCCGGGTGCCCCGGCTCGCGGCGCGCGGGCGCGCTTGCGCGCCGCGCGCGCCCGCCGGAAGATGCGCGCATGCCGCGCGTCGCGAACCCGCTCCGCAGCCTGCTCGCGCTGCTGGTCCTGACGGCCGCGGCCCGCGGGCGGGCGCCGGAGCCCGTCCTCGAGCTGCGCGACGGGGACACGATCGCGGTCGTCGGCGGGGCGTGGGTCGAGCGCCTGGCGGCGTTCGGGTACTTCGAGACGCTGCTGCGCGGCGCGTACCCGGAGCTGGAGCTGCGCGTGCGCATGCTGGGCTGGTCGGGCGACACGGTGTCGCTGCGTCCGCGGCCGCTGAACTTCGGCGACCTGCACGACGACCTGGCGCTCGTCCGCGCGGACGTCGTGCTGCTGGGCTTCGGGGGCGTCGAGGCCTTCGACGGGGAGGCGGGGCTCGCGGACTTCGAGCGCGGGCTCGGCGCGCTCGTCGACGAGCTGGCGGCGCGCCGCTACGGCGACGAGCCGCCGCGGCTGGCGCTGATCGCGCCGCTCGCCTACCAGGACCTCGGCCCGCCGCTGCCGCCCGGAGCGTCGCTCGGCCCGGCGCGCGCGGCCTACGCCCGCGCCGTCGAGCGGGTCGCCCGCGACCGCGGGCTGCCCTTCGCCGACCTGTACGCGCGCTCGCGCGCGGTGTACGACGCCGCGGCCGGCGCGCCGCTGACGATCGACGGGCTGCAGGTGAACGCCGCGGGCGCGCGGCTGCTCGCGCCCGAGCTGCTGGCGGCCCTGGGGCGCCCGCCGGACCCGTGGGACCAGCTGGGCGGCGGCCCCGCCGGCCGGGAGGCGGCCGACGAGGTGCGCGCCCTCGTCGTCGCCAAGAACCGCGAGTGGTTCCTGCGCTGGCGCCCGGTGAACGGCGAGTACGTCTACGGCCGCCGCGCCGAGCCGTTCGGCGTCGTGTCGTTCCCCCCCGAGATGCGCGCGCTGGACGAGCGCGTCGCCGAGCTCGAGCGGCGCATCACGGCGCGCGTGCGGGCGACGGCGCCGCGGGCGGAGGGCGGCCGGTGAGCGCCCTGCTCCTCGCCGCGCTGGCCGCCGGGCTCGCGCCCCAGGGCGAGCCGAACTTCGGCGGCGCCATCGACCTGTCGAGCCAGGACCCGGCCGTCGCGCTCGAGCGCCTCGAGTGCGCGCCGGGCTTCGAGGTGAACCTGTTCGCGTCCGAGCGGCAGTTCCCGATCGGCAACCCGGTCGCCATGACCTTCGACGCCCGCGGGCGCCTGTGGGTGCTGACGATGCCGGGCTACCCGCACGCCGTGCCCGGCGAGCCGCCGCGCGACGCGCTCGTGATCCTCGAGGACACCGACGGCGACGGCCGCGCCGACCGCCACACGGTGTTCGCCGACGACCTCTACGTGCCGACCGGCTTCGAGCTGGGCCACGGCGGCGCCTACGTCGCCCAGCAGCCGAACCTCGTGTTCCTGCGCGACGTGGACGGCGACGACGTCGCCGACGAGCGCGAGACCCTGCTGCACGGCTTCGGCACCGAGGACAGCCACCACGCGCTCAGCGCCTTCACCTGGGACCCCGGCGGCGCGCTCTACTTCCAGGAGGGCACCTTTCACCACAGCCAGGTCGAGACGCCCTGGGGGCCGGTGCGCTGCGTGAACGGCGGGACCTTCCGGTTCGAGCCGCGCCGGCACTTCCTCGAGGTGTTCGTCACCTACCCCTACCTCAACCCCTGGGGCCACGTGTTCGACCGCTGGGGGCAGAGCTTCCTGGCCGACGCCTCCGACGGCAGCAACTACTTCGCGCTGCCGCTGTCGGGCTGGCTGCCCTACCCGCAGAAGCACCCGCGGGTCGAGTCGTTCACCGAGCGCGTGCGGCCCACCGGCGGCTGCGAGCTGGTCTCCAGCCGCCACTTCCCCGACGACGCCCAGGGCGACTTCCTGATCACCAACGTGATCGGCTTCCGCGGCGTGATGCGGCACCGCGTGCGCGACGACGGCGCGGGCTTCGCGGCCGACAAGGTCGGGCCGCTGCTGTGGTCCAACGACCCCAACTTCCGCCCCGTGGCGCAGCAGTTCGGGCCGGACGGCGCGCTGTACGTGGTCGACTGGTGGAACCCGCTGATCGGCCACATGCAGTTCTCGCTGCGCGACCCGCGCCGGGACCACGGGCACGGGCGCGTCTGGCGCGTCACGGCGACGGGGCGGCCGCTGCTGGACGACCCGCCGGTCGCCGGGCGGCCGGAGGGCGAGCTGCTCGAGCTGCTGCGGACGCCCGAGGAGCGCCTGCGCTACCGGGTGCGGCGCGAGCTGGCCGCGCGCGAGCCGGCGGCGGTCGCCGCCGCCGTCGACGCGTTCGCCGCGGGGCTCGCGGACGGCGACGAGGCGCTGCGGCTCGAGGCGCTGTGGGCGCGCCAGGCCGTCGGCGTTCACGACGAGGCGCTGCTGGCGGCGGTGCTCGGCGCCGACGACCCGCGCGTGCGCGCGGCCGGCGTGCGCGTCGCGCGCGGGTGGCGGCACGCGCTGGCGGACCCGCTCGCCCCGCTGGCCCGCGCCGTGCTCGACCCGCACCCGCGCGTGCGCCTCGAGGGCGTCGTCGCGCTCAGCCACCTGGACTCCGCCGAGGCGGCGGCCGCTGCCCTGGCGGCGCTCGGGCGGCCGACCGACGCGTTCCTGGACTACGCCCTCGAGGAGACCGTCCGCGCGCTGGCGCCGCGCTGGAAGGCGGCGCTGCGGACCCGGCCGGGCTGGCTCGCCGAGGACGCCCCCCGCCTCGCCTACCTGCTGCGGCGCCTCGAGGTCGAGGAGCTCGCCGCGCTGCCCCCGTCGCTCGCCGGCTACGAGGAGCAGCTCGCGCGCCCCGGCGCGGACGTGGACGCCGTGGTCGCCGCCCTGGCGGAGCGGCGCGGGACCGCGCCGGTCGACGAGCTGCTGGCCGCCGTCGAGCGCGCCGACGCCAGCGCCGACCCGCACGCCGACCACGTCCTGGCCGGGCTGTTCGCGCGCCTGCCCGCGTACCGCGAGGCGCTGCGGTCCGAGCACCTGGCGCGGCTGGACACGCTGGCCGCCGCGTCGGTGCGCCCGGGGACGCGCCTGGGCGTCCTGGCGCTGCGCCTCGAGCTCGACCGCGCCGGCCCGTGGCCCGGGGACGACGACCCCTGGCGCCAGCTCGAGCTGCTGGAGGCCGCGCCGCTCGTCGGCGACCCCGACGTGCGCCGCGCGCTGCTGTCGCGCGCCGTCGACCTGGCGGTGCGGCGCCCGGCGGACCGCGGCGCGGTCCCGCCGCGCCCGACGCGGTACGTGCGCGTGTCCCTGCCGGGACCGGCGCGCACGCTGACCCTGGCGGAGGTCGAGGTGCTAACCGACGGCGTGAACGTCGCGCCGCTGGGGACCGCCACGCAGTCCTCCACGAACTGGGGCGGCGTGCCGGAGCGCGCCGTCGACGGCAACCGCAGCGGCAAGTACGGCGACGGCGGGCAGACCCACACCCTCGAGGACCGCCCGAACCCGTGGTGGGAGCTCGACCTCGGCGCGGGCCGCGTCGTGGAGTCGGTGGTCGTCTGGAACCGCACCGACGGCGAGCTCGGCCGGCGGCTCGACGGCCTCGAGCTGACGCTGCTCGACGCCAGCCGGCGCGTCGTGGCGGCGTTCCCCGGCGGGACGGCGACGGAGCGCATGGAGTTCGAGCTGGCTCCCCCCGGCGACCTCGTGCGCCGCCGCGCGATCGCGACGGCCGGCGCGCTCGGGGCGCACAGCGAGTACGCCGCGGCGGCGCTGGCCTCGCTGCTGGACGAGGAGGACGTGTCCCGCCACGCCGTCGAGGCCCTGACCTCGATCCCGCCCGACGCCTGGCACCCGCGCCTGGTCGAGCAGGTCGCCGACCGCCTGGCGGCGTGGTCGCGGCGCCCGCCGCCGTGGATGGACTCGGCCGCGGGCTCGCGCGGCGCGCGCGCCCTGGGCGCGGCGGTCGGGGAGTGGCTCGCGGGGCCCGGCGGAGACGCCGCGCGCGCCGCGTCGCTGCGCCGCGCGCTCGACGCGCTGGGGCCGACCGTGATCCGGATCCGGCCGGTGCGCGACATGATGCTGTACGACCGCGACGAGATCGTGGTCGAGGCCGGGCGCGCCGTCGAGCTGACGTTCGAGAACGTCGACATCATGCCGCACAACCTGCTCGTGACCGCGCCCGGCGCGCTCGCGACGGTGGGGCTCGCCGCCGAGGCCCTGGCGCGCACCGACGAGGGCCTCGAGCGCGGCTTCGTGCCCGACGTGCCCCAGGTGCTGTGGGCCACGCCGCTGCTCCAGCCGGGGAGCTCGGCGACGCTGCGCTTCGTCGCGCCGGCGCCCGGCGAGTACCCGTACGTGTGCACGTTCCCCGGGCACTGGGTGCGCATGAACGGCGTGATGCGCGTGGTGGAGAACCTCGCGGAGATTGCCGCGCCGGCTCCGGACGCCGCGGCCGCGGAGCCCGGGCCGTCCGCGCGCGCGTTCGTGCGCGACTGGACGGTGTCGGACCTGCAGCCGTTCCTGGGCGAGGTCGACCACGGCCGCTCGTTCGAGCGCGGCCGCGCCGTGTTCGAGCAGGCCTCGTGCCTCGCCTGCCACCGCGTCGGCGAGGGGGAGGGCGGCGACACCGGCCCGAACCTGGCGGACGTGGCCACGCGCTACTCGCGCGCGGACCTGCTGCGCCAGGTCCTCGAGCCCTCGGCCGTCGTCGCGGACGAGTACCGCGCCGAGATCTTCGTGATGCTCGACGGGCTGGTGCACTCCGGGCGCGTGCTCGAGGAGGACGCCGAGCGCCTGCTCCTGAGCGACGACCCCTACCGCAGCAGCGCGTCGCTGGAGCTCTGGCTCGAGGACGTCGAGGAGCGCGTCCCGACCGAGCTGTCGCCCATGCCGACCGGCCTGCTGGCCACCTTCGACCGCCACGCGATCCTGGACCTGCTGGCCTACCTGACGGCCGGCGGCGACCCGCGCAGCGCGGTCTACGAGCGCTGAGGTCCGCCGCGGACCGGCGCCCGCTCAGGAGGCGGGGTGGATGGCGAACTCGCCGCCGCGCAGGAACTCGACCAGCTGGCGCGCGTCCGCCTTGGGGGCGCCGCTGAGGATCTCCTTCGCGGTCGTCGCGTGCTCGGAGCCCAGCGCCTGACCCCGCGCGGCCTTGGCGAGCAGCTCGTGCGTCCACTCGTCGCCGAACTCGCCGCCGCCCAGGGGCACCTCCGCGTCGGAGACGTCCGCCAGGGCGAGGTCGAGGTACTTGGCGAGCTCGGCCGCGTCGTCGCCGAGCACGCGGCGGGCGTCGGGCACGTAGTACGCGAACGGGTCGGTGTCCTGGCCGTGGGGGGGCTGGGTGCCGCGCGGCCGCCAGCCGCCGGTGGCCGCCAGGTCGAGAGCGCCGAGCCACAGGTCGGCGTCGACCTTGATCGAGCCGCCGTTCGCGCGCTGGAGGGAATGGTGCAATGCGAGTCTCCGTGTCGGGGCCGGCGCCCGCGGCGCCGTGTTCGTGCCGATGCCCTGGGCGCCGCTTTTTCGGCGACGCGCGGGGGCACCGGCGCTTGCCGACGCCCGGAGGCGCCGGGGATCAGGACCCGGACAACAGCTAGGGTTCGCGATCTCTCGTCAGGCGCAATCCCCCGCGGTCGGACCGAGGGGGGTTCTGCTGAGGCGCCGGGCCTTGGGCGGTCCGGGTGCAGAGTAGGCCACCCCGGGCGGGAAAGCTCCCGCGGATCGCGATTCCCGCGCCCGGCGGACCGCTCCCGGGCCCGCGCCCCGGCGGCGGGCTCAGCGCGCGTGGTCCGCGGGTCGCCGGCCGCGGACGAAGTCGCCGAATCCGAAGGGGGTCGGCCGGAACGGCGCCGCCAGCCGGGCGTCGCAACCCTCTGCGGGGATCGACTCCTCGCGGCCCAGGCACCAGAAGCTCGCGTTGACCAGGAAGCGGCGCAGGTCCTCGCTGTCGAGGTCCTGGGCGGCGCCGATGGTCGAGCAGACCACGCGCCCGCGGGTCCCGTCGGGGTCGCGCTCGCGGCACCAGGCGATCGGCATGCGCGGGTCGTTCTTCGGCCCCTCCACGGCGGGGGCGTCGGGGGTCATGCCCGCCCGCACGCTGCCCTCGAGCAGCACCACCGCGTCGCCGGGCAGCTCGCCGACCGCGTACACGTCCGTGGGGCCCCAGACGTCCTCGACGCCCCGCAGGATCGGGTGCCCGTCGGCGACGGGGACGCCGCGCGTGCTCTGCGAGCCGTGCGCGCCGTGGTGCGCGACCCAGGTCTCGCCCAGCACCTGCCGGCCGAAGCCGCCGGGCCACGACTCGCTGCGCCAGTCCCAGTGCGCGAACGGGTCCTCGGGGTCGCGCGTGTAGGCGAAGGCGTGCGTGGCGGTGCGGATGCCGATCACCGGCTTGCCGGACTCGACGTACGCGACCAGGTGGCGCATGTCGCTCGCCGGCAGCTCGCGGAAGCGCACGAACAGCACCACGAGGTCGGCGTCGTCGACCAGGTGCAGCCCGGGCACGTTGGTCTGCTCGTCGGGGTCGATCTCGCCCGTCTCGGGATCGATCGCGAACAGCACCGTGCAGTGCATGCCGTGGCGGTCCGAGAGCAGCCGGCCGAGCATCGGCAGGGCCTCCTCGGAGCGGTACTCCTCGTCGCCCGAGACCAGCACGACGCGCGGGGCGTCCTCGCCGCGGCCCCCGTACACGACCCACGGCCGCGAGCCCTGCGGCCCGGGCGCGGCGGAGGCGGCGGGCAGCGCGAGCAGCAGCGCGGCGGCGCGGGCGAGGAGGGCGGTGCGGGTCACGGGAGGCCCGCGCGATCCGCGGGCATGCCGCCAGACTAGCCGATCGATCCGGAGTAGGATCCCCGCGTGTCCGGCGGGCTGCGTCGCGAGTTTCTGGGGTGGGAGCGGGCGCCGCTCGCGTCGGCGGCGGACTGGCTGCTGGCCGAGCACGGGCCGGACCTCTCCCGCGTGGTCGTGGCGCTGCCCGGCGCGCGCGCGGGGCGCCGCCTCGGCGAGCTGCTGGCGCGGCGCGCCCCGGCGAGCTGGGTGCCCCCGCGGATCCTGACCCAGGGCGCGCTCGTGGACGAGCTCGTGCGGCTCGACCGGCCGGTCGCGCCGCGCTTCGCCCGCACCCTGGCCTGGGACGCCGCGCTCGAGGCCCTGCCGCCCGGGCGGCGCGCGTCGATCGCCCGGCGCGCCGGCATCGGCGGGGCGCCGCGGGACCTGGGCGAGCGCGTGCGGCTCGCCGAGACCGTCCGCGCGCTGCACGGGCGCCTCGCGCCCGAGGGGCTGCAGTTCGCCGACCTCGCGGCGGGCGAGGCGCGCCCGGCGAGCGAGTCGGAGGCGGCGCGCTGGGAGGCCCTGGCGCAGGCGCAGGAGGACTACCGCGAGCGCCTCGCGGCCGCGGGCCTGGCCGACCCGCACGAGGCGCGCCTGCGCGCCATCCGCGAGGGCCGCGTCGAGGAGGAGGGCGACGTCGTGCTGGTCGGCGTGGCGGACATGACGCGGCTGCTCGCGCGCCTGCTCGAGGCGCTCGCCGGCCGCGCGACCGCCCTGGTCGCGGCGCCGGAGTCGCTGGCCGACGGCTTCGACGAGCTCGGCCGCCTGCGCACCGAGGTCTGGCGCGACCGGCCAGTGCCGCTGCCGCTGGATGCCTGGCGCGTCGTCGAGAAGCCCGTCGACCAGGCCGAGGCGGTGCGCGACGTGCTCGCCGGCTGGGGCGGCCGGCACGCGCCCGACCGGATCACGGTCGGCGTCGCCGACGACGAGGTCGCGCCGTACCTGCACCAGGAGCTCGGGGCCTGCGGGGCGGCCGTGCGCGACGCCGCGGGGACGCCGCTCGCGCGCACGCGGCCGTTCCGGGCGCTGCGCGCCGCGGCCCGCTGGCTCGCGCGCGGCTCGTACCGCGACCTGGCTAGCCTCGTGCGGCACCCCGACGTCGAGGCGCGGCTGCCCGACGCGGTCCGCGACCGGGCGGTGCCCGCGCTCGACGCGTACCACGGCCGGCACCTGCCGGGGACGGTCGACGGCACCTGGCTGCGCGCGCCGCGCGACGACTCGCACGCGGTCGTCGAGCCGGTGCACCGCGCCGTGCAGGCGCTGCTCGGCGAGCTGGCGGGCGGGGCGCCGCAGCCGCTTTCCGGCTGGGTCGAGCCGACGCTCGCGTTCCTGCGCGCGCTGTACGGCGACCGGCCCCTCGACCGCGAGGGCGACGAGGCGGACCGCGTCGTGGCCGGGGCCCTGGAGAAGACCGCGGACGTGCTGGCCGAGCTCGCCGACCTGCCCGCGACGCTGCGCGGGCCCGAGGTGGACGCGGGCGAGGCCCTCGAGCTCGTGCTGCGCCGCCTCGAGGGCGAGGCCGTGCCCCCCTCGCCGCCGCGCGCGGAGGCGCCGGCCATCGAGCTGCTGGGCTGGCTCGAGCTGCCGCTCGACGACGCGCCGGCGCTGATCGTCACGGGCTTCCAGGACCGCCAGGTCCACGACACCGTGCTGGGCGACGCCTTCCTGCCCGACGCCGCCTGCCGCGCGCTGGGCCTGCCGTGCAACGACGACCGCCTGGCGCGCGACGCGTACGCCACGACCCTGCTGCTGGCGACGCGCGCGCACGCCGCCTTCGTCACCGGGCGCCGCAGCCAGACGGGCGACCCGCACGTCCCCAGCCGCCTGGCGTTCCAGGTCGGCGAGGACGAGGTCGTGGCGCGCGTGCGCCGCTTCGTGGATGCGGGCGACGTGCCGCCTCCCGCGCCCGCCGAGCGCACGTTCGCCGAGATCGGCCCGCGCGCGCGCGGCGGCCTGCCCCGGCTCGAGCCGGTCCGGGCGGTGAGCTCGATGTCGGTGTCGTCCTTCCGGCTGTTCCTCGAGTCGCCGTACCGCTTCTACCTGGAGCGCGTCCTGGGGCTCGACACGGGCGACGACCGCGCCGCCGAGCTGGACGCCCTCGCGTTCGGCGTCCTCGCGCACGACGCGCTCGAGGCCTTCGGCCGCAGCGACGTGCGCCACGGCGCGGACGCCCCGCGCATCGCGGCCTTCCTCGAGGGCGAGGTCCACCGCCTCGCGGCCGCCCGCTACGGCGAGCGCCCGCTGCCCGCGGTGGCGCTGCAGGTCGAGCAGCTGGTCCACCGCCTCGGCTTCTTCGCGCGGCGGCAGGCGGAGCGCGCGCGGGACGGCTGGCGCGTCGAGCGCGTCGAGTGGACGGCGCCGGAGGACGCCGCGCTGGACGTCGACGGCGCCCCGATGCGCCTGACCGGCCGCATCGACCGCGTCGACGTCCACCCGGCGACCGGCCGCTGGGCGGTGCTGGACTACAAGACCGGCGAGACCAAGCGCGACCCGGTGAAGGCCCACCGCAAGGGCGACGACTGGGTCGACCTGCAGCTGCCCCTGTACGCCCACCTG